>VGSE01000290.1 GCA_016875135.1 Deltaproteobacteria bacterium | reverse complement strand
CCTTTAGAATAAAATACAAAATACCTCCCCCCATCAAATCTCATCTCCTGAGCCAAGGGGTAGCCCAACTCCCGAAGGCTTTCCAAAGGCATGGCACCTAACTCAGAATCATGTAGTAGGAGAGTCCCTACCGGATATTGGGCCTGAAGCATCTCAAAGGTCTGCTTGTTAGCGGGTAGAAATGACCATCTAACAGGATAACGACTTTGCACCCAAGGTGAGACTAACCAAAAAGGACCGATGAACACCTTATCTCTTTCCGGGTTTAAACTGTCGATGAATGCAATAATCTTTTGCTCTTGTGTTCTCACCAAGGAAAACTGCCTAGCCAAGTTATAAAAACCGTACTTAAAACTACCCACAACAAATAGAAAAGCTATCACGGTCTTGATTCGATTAGAGATCTGCCACCTTGCCATTTTGAATCCCAAAACCATAGCCATAAAAGGAGTCAGCAGAAGAAAAACTCGAGTCGCTCTAAAAGAAGCAGGTGCATAAACCGCCATTTGAAGAGAGCACAAACTTAAGCCCATGAATCCTACAGAAAACTCAAATAGGGACTTTCTAAATGCCCCAACACAAAATAAAAGAACCGACAGAAACACAATCCCTTTGTTGAAATAGATCTCAAATGTGAACGGGCTTAGTCGAAATAAGAACCGAATATTTTCGAATAGACGAGAAATAAGCGCTCTTATCCAATCAAAGCCACTCGGTTTAAAAGAATTAAAGAATAAAGCATCGGTATAAAGATCTTTAAACCCACCAAACATTTGAGCCAGCATTAAGTTAGGTCGACCGCCCAACGGCCACTTGAATAAGCATAGAAAACCCAAAAAGGTCACTAAGACAAAAATGAAACAATCCCGTCGCCTGGTTTTTAGTTCCTTTTTTTGCAAGAAAGCCGCAAGAACCGGAAAAAGAATTAAGACCGAAGTTTCGCGAAACATCACTGGGAATAGAACGACCAAGGCCCCAAGAAAGGGTCTTACTTTTGTGGGAAGTTTTAAAGAGCCATAGAAAGCTAAAACCGAGGCGGCCATCACCGTTAATTCTGCCATCGAAGTTAGACTAAACAAAAAAACATAAGGGGAACAAGCTGCAAATAAAGCTGCCCACTTTGCTGCGTTCTCTCCATAAAGTTGTCCGGTAGCCAAATAGACAAAAATCACTAAAAGAAGAAAGCCAATGAGACTTGGAAGAACCTCTGTAAAATAATTAACTCCAAAGAGATAAAAGCCTGTAGCCAAAGAGAGATAATGGCCCGGAACATAAAGAAGTTTGGTTCGAGTTGTTTGACCAAGCGTTGAAGGGAAGATCAATTTAGGTTCGATAGTCCCGGTGTCAACCAACGCCCTAGCCCCGCCCACATACCCAACCTGATCGTAAAGAGCATGCCCCATTGCAGTGACCGGTAGAGACCTAAATCCAACATAGTAAAATCCAGCGCTCCAGACTAAGGAGAGTAGAAATAAAATGAGAGCACAGAACTTTAGCTGTGATGGGATTTGCGTTGGATTAGACCCGCTC
>VGSE01000289.1 GCA_016875135.1 Deltaproteobacteria bacterium | reverse complement strand
ACTTTGCTTTAAAAGGAATAAAAACAACTATGATACACAATTAATGCGATTTGGACTCTTTTTGGTTTTTGTGGGTTTTTTCCTCTCCTTAGGAAAGTACAACGGACTTTTTAATTTATACTGGAAAATAAAACCCTTTAGCATGTTTCGTTACCATTCCCGAACTCGTGTTTTAATGAGCTTTGGACTATGCATAATTTCAACACTAGTTTTCTGGGAAATCTGTCAGAAACGATTTAACCTTAGTCGAAGATGGGTTTGTTTTATTCCTGGGGTCATCAGTTGCTTAATTGCTTTTACTTCTTTGGTCATTAAGTATTCGCGCCCCGACTTGCTACATCACTATTTTTCAAGTTGGATGATTCTGGGAACTCCGCTTGTTTTTTTTATGGCTGGGTTGTTTTTTTACTTTGGAGGAGCTGAGAGCCGATATGGACCACTTTTGATCTTAGCTTTTGTCGCATGCGAGAGAAGTTTTTATCAACTTTTTTATGCCTTCGCAGCTCCAACATTGAAAATTGAATTTAGTCTCGATGACGGGGGCGATAAGGGGCGAGTCTATGAGTATCATAATTTTGGAATTTACTCTGGCCTACGAAATTCTATCGGCTATCTTGGGGTGGGGCAGAAAAAAGTTCTGGACTATCAAAGTCCTAAAGCATTAGAGGCCTCCGCTGTCAAAGGTTCGGGGAGAACTCAGCGATATTGGTTGGTGGGAAAAACAGTAATATCAGAAACACCAAAAACAGATATAGAAACTATCAACCTTTCTAAAACCGCATTAGTCTCTGAACCCTTGAATTTGGATGAAAATTTTGAGGGCGGTAGTGATGTAAAGAAAATACATGAATCCCCAGGAAGGTTTGAGTTTTTAACAAGCACCTCTTCGAAGCAATTACTTGTCATTTCTGAAAGTTATCATCGGGGCTGGTCAGCTCAAGTGGATGGGGTGAATGTACGGGTGTATAGGGTCAATGGAGACTTTATGGGGGTTGTTATTCCACATGGCGCTCATCGAATTCAGGTTCACTTTTTCCCTTGGAGTGTCAAATGGGGGCTCTCGCTGAGTTTAATGGCGAGTTTTATCTGTTTCGGATTTTTTCTATGGGCTTTTGAGAAAACAGCTAAAGTCTCCTTGAAAAATATTCTGGTGGGTGGCTAAATATCCTTATGTTTGATGAAAAATATCCTGAAGTCGACCCTAATAAAAAGAGTGCCGTTGAAGTTTGGGAGGCGCGGTATGCGTCATCCAGTTACCTTTTTGGCAAAGAACCTATCGTTTCTTTAAAAAGTTTTGTGGGTAATTTAAAAAACGGGAAGGTTTTAGATGTAGCAATGGGGGAGGGGAGAAATGCGGTGTTTCTCGCCCAGAGTGGCTTTCAAGTGGAGGGGCTTGATTGCTCAGCCAAAGCGGTGGCGAAGGCCAAAGCTTTAGCTGATGAAAAAAAGGTCTCGATTGAGGCTAAAACCCAGAATTTAGATTTTTTTTTAATGCCTCTCATGAAGTATGACTCGGTTGTCATGAGCTATTTCAA
>VGSE01000288.1 GCA_016875135.1 Deltaproteobacteria bacterium | reverse complement strand
TCTAGGAGAGCTAAATACTAGCAAGCTCACCGGATTACTCGAAAGTTTTAAAGGGGTTATCTTGACCCCCACTTCAGTATCACTCACAAATATTTCGGCCTTACCGGCTGCAAGGGGATTGCCCAAGTATTGCACTACAGGATAGGTACCAATCAGGTCTTTTATTAAATCGACATTAGCATCGGCCTTAAGGCGAGGGGCAACGATAAATAACGCTAAGAGAAAAAATGTGCGAACCATAAAAAAAACCTCCTGTTTAAGATGTGCTTGTTAAGCTCCTTACAGTTTTACTCTATCAAACTCTGAAAAAAACCCGCGCCGCTTCCTAAATTTAAATACCTGCACCCTTTGAATGGGCTTTTTAAGAGGTTCAAACGGCCATGAAGTTGGTTTAAGGCGCTAAATTTATTGGCCGTTTGACGATGAGGTGAATTATCAAATGAAACTCCAAGAAAACTTATCAAATCTTATAACCTTGGTCCTCTATAAGTCTTTGCAATTTAAAAAAAAACATATCGGACCAGCCTCTTAAAAAGCCCATTCGAACAAAGGGTGCAGGTATTAAATTTAAACTGAGCATTTGTTAAGAGGGCAGAAAAAGAAAATGGCGGGGCGGACGGGACTCGAACCCGCGGCCTCCTGCGTGACAGGCAGGCGTTATAACCAACTTAACTACCGCCCCACAGAGATCTGCTAAGTGGGTGACTGAAGTTACTGTCATTCGACCAATTTTGTCAAATAATGGCTTTAAAACTTCCCCAAAACCCCCGAAATTCCCAATTTTTCCCCTCTTTTAACGTTGACTCTTTCTCAGCCTGCCTTAAAATCCGAAAACCGCTCAAAACAAGAGTTGACCCTCCGTGGCAACTCGCTTTGAATCGGGGATTAAAAACTTACCAATAAGGATATCTATGGCCAGTGGTCAACCTATTATCAATGACGTTAGTATTCGCGTAGCTACCACCAATGGTACAGGTAGCCAATCCTCAAACAACTTACTTTTTAAATCGCTCTTTCGAATGGGCATTGGGGTGTGCGCGAAAAATCTTTTTCCGTCCAATATCCAGGGTCTTCCCACTTGGTTCCAAATCCGAGTGAGCCCTCAAGGTTATCAAGATCTTCGCGAACATGATGACATTGCGGTTTGCATGAATCCAGAAACAGCGAAAGAAGATATCGCTGCCATGAGACCCGGCACCACGATTTTCTACAACTCTAGTCTCATTAAGTTGACTGAAGACCAGTTGAAACCCGGAATGTCGATTTATGCTCTCCCCGTAGAAGAGTTGGCCAAAAGCATTACCGACACAAAACTCCGCAACTTGTTGAAGAATCTTTTCTACGTAGGCGCACTATCGCATATCTACGGCATTGAAATAGATGTTATGAAAAGCGTGATTCAGGATACCTTTAAAAGTAAGCAGTCAGCTATTGATGCGAACATTGCAGCTCTACAAATCGGTATCGACTACGCAAAAGCCAACTATAAGAAAACCGACAACTACGTTTTCCAGAGAGCCAATACCAATCAAGGTAAAATCATCATCGAAGGAAAC
>VGSE01000287.1 GCA_016875135.1 Deltaproteobacteria bacterium | reverse complement strand
ACCCTTGCCACACTTCCTGCTGAAGATCCAAAAGTGTATGAAGCCATCTCAAGGGGCGATACGATCGGAGTCTTTCAAATCGAATCTCGCGCTCAAATGAATATGCTGCCACGACTAAAGCCTAGAAACTTTTTTGATCTCGTCGTTGAAATCTCAATCGTCCGGCCTGGCCCCATTCAAGGCGAGATGGTTCACCCTTACTTAAAACGAAGGCAAGGCTTAGAAAAGATCGAATACCCTCACCCCAAGCTTGAAAGCATCTTAAAAAAAACCTATGGAGTCCCTATCTTTCAAGAGCAGATCATGAAAATGGCAATGGAGGTCGCAGGTTTTACAGGTGGTGAGGCTGATACTTTACGAAGGGCCATGGGAACTTGGCGAAGAGATCAAAAAACCCTTTCAGAAATTGCACTCCGATTTAAAGAAGGGCTCGTAAACAATGGCCTATCTAAAAACTATGCTGCTCAAGTTTTTAAACAGATCGAGGGCTTTGCAGAATATGGTTTTCCCGAATCTCATGCGGCCTCATTTGCCCTATTAGCTTATGCCACGGCCTTTTTAAAGTTTTATTACCCCGATGTGTACCTGACAGCCCTTCTTAACTCTCAACCCATGGGCTTTTATCAAAGCCATACTCTCATCCACGATGCCCAACGCCATGGAGTTAAAACGCTTCCAATCGATGTGAGTTTTAGCCGATACGACAATACTCTCGAAGCTCCCAATCAGATGAGGCTAGGTTTCAGAGAGATCCAATCCCTTCAAAAAAAGACGGGTGAAGCGATTGAAAGACTCAATAAACCGTTTAAAAATTTTGAAGATTTCTTACAAAAACTCCAAGAAAAGCTTTTACCCAATGTTCTGACAAAGCGGGAACTCTTTCATTTAGCAAGCAGTGATGCTTTTAATTCTTTGGGTTTAGCAAGAAGGGAAGCCCTTTGGAAAATCCAGGCTCTACAACTCCAAGACAGTCCTCTTCTCTGGTCTGAAAAGGATCAGACCATTCTCCCCGAAGAGGAAAACTGGGAGAGGATCGCTCTTGATTATGACACGTTTGGAGTTTCACTCTTTTGTCACCCGATGGACTTCTTAAGAAAAGAATTCAAACTCAAAAATGTTACAAGCACTAAAGAACTGCCACATAAAACCCACGGCTCTCAAGTCACCGTGGCAGGGCTTGTCGTGTCACGCCAAATGCCCCCGACAGCCAATGGAGTACTTTTTATTACGCTAGAAGATGAATTTGGGTTTATGAACCTTGTAGTATGGAACACTATCTACCAGCAATTTAAAGACACTCTATTTAAGAGTTCTTTTTTGATGTGCGAAGGAAAGATACAAAAAGCCAAAGGGGCTAAAGTCACCCACGTGATTGTCGACAAGGCTTTTCCTCTTTTACCAATTTCTACAAATGAGACTTCTATTAAAGTCCATTCTTATCAGAAGATTCAAAAGTCATTTTCTGCCGACTCAACGGATGCGTAAAAGTCACTTTAACTGATTTCAAACAGAGCGGTTGATCTTCTATGGAATGCGTCTGAGTATCCCCCAGTTTTTGATCA
>VGSE01000286.1 GCA_016875135.1 Deltaproteobacteria bacterium | reverse complement strand
ATTAGCGAGTAAATGGCGAGAAAAGAAGATTTTGTAAGAAAACACAAAACGTCCGGCCACAAGGTGCTAATAAGCAACGTGGGGTCTGGCTTTTTAGTCCTTGTATTTCTTACAGTAATGACTCATAATCTTCGTTGATATACGGATAGAGCATCTGGTCCTCTGACTGCCTCAAAGCACGTCAGAGACTTAGTGAATTCCTAGATGACCGCAGGGCCTAGGAGTTCACAAGCTACGAATCAGAAGGTTTGGAGTTCGAATCCCTACGGGCGCGCTTTGCGCTTGTTTTTGATTCGAATTTCAGGTGGTGGTATTAAGGAAATCGCCATCAAAGGCGAGGCCTAAAGAAGGAGAGGGATTTGTCCACTCACTCTGTGCCACCAGGTTGGTATTCAGATCCAGACGGAAAACCTGCAGAGAAATATTGGGATGGAAATGCGTGGAGTAAAGAAACAAGGCCTCTTTCAATAGTTCCAAGTAAACCAGCCCCAATACCGAGAAAAAGCGGAATTGACGGAAATGAAAAACTTTTATTTGCAATATTGGCAGTCGCACTTGTTCTCGGGATGTTTCTCGCACCGCTCTAGCTTGAGTTTTGCAACGTCAAATAGGAGGAAAAAGGATTTCCCCAAATAATCGCAAGATAACGCTGAGTTACAATCCGTAAACCTTTCTAACCCACATTTAGAAGCAAATCCCAGAGTCAGAGGTATGGACCGCCACTTACCCTGTGTGTCGGATTTGGCAATCAAGCAAAAGGCTACTGCCTCACCACCGCATCAACTCTGCGGGCATAACTGGGTTTTCATGGCTATTTCGCCACTGTTATCATATAAGAAGGAAAAAGTTGAGACCGCACTTTTGCGGAATTTGTTCGCTTTGATGTTGATAATAAGAAAACTCGGCTACTGCCTAACTCTCTGTCATTACGGATCTAAGTGACCAGGTAGGACTGGGGATAGGGAAGTGAGTTAAGGGTGGGGGTGTTGTTTATTAGCAACGAAAAAGAAATAGAGCTACCTACGCCCTAAATGCTTTACTTGTCTCTCTTTTCTGCCCGTGCGAGCACCTTTATCTGTATGATCATTATTTGTTTGTGCCACGTACGCAAGTGGTAAAAAAAGTAAGATTTGGAGAGCGCTTACGCTGACCTGAAAGCAATCATTCAGTCTCATGGACCCTCTTTTGCCTTCAAAAACCACAAATCAAATCCTAGTCTAAAGGTCAACTTCGGCTTAGGGTTTACTCTAGTGTCATGAAGTTGTTGCTCGAATGGGCAAATGAATCTGTAATTTTAGATCCCGAGCGCTCTTATACGGTCGGTAGGGATAACTCATGCGATGTAGCAATAGATAATTCTCGAATCTCAAGGACCCACCTACGAATCCGTTTTGATGGGAATGCATGGCTTGCAAATGACTTGGGTTCATCAAACGGAACCTTTTTTGCAAATAAACAATTAAATATGAAGTCAATATCTGGACCAACCGAATTGCATCTTGGGGGCTATGGAAACTTGGTACTTCGACTAACTCCTCTCAGCTCGGAAAAGTCTAAGGTAA
>VGSE01000285.1 GCA_016875135.1 Deltaproteobacteria bacterium | reverse complement strand
TGACACCGTAACCCTCTTTGAATCGGCAAGGGATGTAGTGGATAAAGTTGTTGTAACCAATGGCTTGAAGAAACCAAATCCAACTGACACAGCTCATGGTGCCATCGACGTCATAATCAGCGTAGAGGGCGATTCTTTTTTGATTTGAGATAGCTTGAGTAATACAGTTCAAAGTCTTTTCTAAACCGTGATCCCCGTATTGGAGTTTGTCGATGGGCTGAAAAGATCGGTTTGAAAGAAGAATAGACTTTACACTTTCAAAGTCTTTAGGAGTTAAGTTGTGTTTGGACTGCCAATGAGTGAACTTTTGACCCATGAATCAAGCTTTTAGACTTGAAAACTGAGGCTGTCATGTGCGGAGCGTTAGATGTGGGCAGCTCGGTAAAATCGACAACCCTGTTGGATAGGGCACTCGTCGCAAAGTGGTTTTCGAGCTTTGCAGATTTTACGACCATGAAGAATGAGCGTTCCATTCACTGCTCCCCAAAGTTCTTCTGGCAAAAGAGCCCTAAGTTCCATTTCGACCTTTTCGGGGGTATCGGTTTGAGCCCAACCAATTCTTTGGCTAACTCTAAGAACATGGGTGTCGACCGCAATGGCGGGAATATCAAAAGCTTGATTTAAAACAACACTTGCGGTTTTTCGTCCGACTCCAGCTAAGGTCGTCAGTTCTTCAAGGCTCGCTGGAATTTTGCCGTTAAATTTTTCTACGATATCGGTCGCTGTTTTGATAATTGCTTTAGCTTTAGCACGGTAAAATCCACAGGAATGAACTAGCTTTTCTACCTGTTGAAGTGGAGCCTTCATTAAAGCTTCAGGAGTGGGATAGTTGGCGAAAAGGGCCGGAGTAGCTTTATTGACTTGGGCATCGGTGCACTGAGCTGAAAGGATAACTGAAATTAAAAGCTGAAAAGGTCCTTCGTAAATAAGCTCAGTTTTGGGGTTGGGGTAAAGTTCACACAGAAGGTCAAAAGTGGTTAAAGCCTCTTTTTGGGAAAGAGCCGATTTTTTATTCTTTTTGGTAGCCAAATTGGGCCTCTACTTGCTTTTTGAGTACCGGGAAAATAATCTAATAGCATCTTATCGACAACAAATTCTCTGGAGGAAAAGATGCGAAGTTTGTTTTTAGGGATTATGGCTATTTCTACTTCTCTTTGGGCCGCTCATCCGATCTGTGTTCGTCATTATGCTGAGAAAGATGGGGTTGATGTTTGTGAGCGATTTCCAGATGCTTATGCGTATTTGGCCCCGTTAAAGGCCGAGCTACAGAAGCCTATTTGTGCTCGTGTGTATATGGCCTTTTACTGCGAACAATCGGCGAATGTTTATGAGTATGTGGAATCATTAAATAAGGGGCGGATTTGCGTTCTTAATGACAATCAGCCGCCTGTGAGCCGATTGTGCGAAACGGTTCCCCAGTTCTACGAGTATATTAAAGAGAAGTCAGAAGATTGATTTGCGTTTTTTGGGGGCTAACATTATAAATTAGGGCTTCTGTGCCGCAGTGGTGAAATGGCAGACACGCTGGTCTTAGAAGCCAGTGCCCTTGGGCGTGGGGGTTCAAGTCCCTCCTGCGGCAGATTT
>VGSE01000284.1 GCA_016875135.1 Deltaproteobacteria bacterium | reverse complement strand
TTCTAGGCTTTAGTCGTGGCAGCATATTCATTTGAGCGCGAGATTCGATTTGAAAGACTCCGATCGTATCGCCCCTTGAGATGGCTTCATACACTTTTGGATCTTCAGCAGGAAGTGTGGCAAGGGTGTAATCCTTACCATAAACGCTTTTTAAATATTCAAAGGATTTTCGAATGCAGGTTAAAATGCCAAGTCCCAAAATATCCACTCGAGTAAAACCCAAAGCATCGAGGTCATTTTTATCCCACTGAACCACGGTTCTTCCTTCCATGGCAGCGCTTTCTATGGGAATACTTCGTGTGAGTTTGTCTTGAGAGAGAACAAAACCTCCCACATGAGTACCTAAGTGTCTTGGAAAGGTCAGAATCGATGAAACAATAGAAAAAAACTGTTTAAGAAGTCGTTTAGGGATATCTGGAGCGACCGCTTCAAATTCCTCTATTGGAATTTCTGAAAGGCATCGTTTGTGGCTTAGAGAAAGCAGTCGCTCGGTGGTTAAAAGGGGAAAGTCAAAAGCCTTTGCCACCTCTCTTAAGGCCGACTTTCGGCGAAAACAGATATGGGTCGCTGTAATCGCAGCCCTGTCTCGGCCATAGCGTTCATAGATAAACTGAATGACCTCTTCTCTGCGCTGATGTTCAAAATCGATATCAATATCGGGGGGCTCTTTTCTTTCTCTTGAGATAAAACGTTCGAAAAGGAGATCCATTCTAACAGGATCGATGGCAGTAATCCCTAAAACGAAACAAACAATGGAGTTCGCTGCCGAACCTCGGCCTTGGTAGAGGATATTTCGGGATCTTGCAAATTGAACAATATCCCAGATCGTTAGAAAGTAGTCGCTGTAAGAGAGTTCTCGAATGAGGGAAAGTTCATGCTGGATCTGCTTTTGGACCCTATCTGGAATACCTTCAGGGTATCTTTCTCTTGCTCCTTCAAAGACGAGCTTTCTTAAGTAAGAATCCCCCGTCTCTTCAGCAGGAAGCCATTCCGTAGGATAACGATAGTGAAGTTCTTTTAGTGAAAAATGACAACGCTCGGCGACTTCGATCGTTTGCGAGATCCAGTCGGGGTGATGAGAAAAAATTTGTTTTAGATCGTGGAGAGATTTTAAGTGCCGTTCCAGATTAGGGAGGAGTTTAAATCCTGCGGTGTTAAGTTTCTCTGTGTGCTTGATACAGGTGAGAACATCTTGCAAAGGTTTTCGATGAGGGTGATGAAAAAGGGGCCTGTTGCTAGCGACTACAGGGAGTTGATATTTTTGCGAAAAGGTTTCTGCCCACATGAGGGAGGGACTTCCGTCATGAAAGTAGCTTGCCATGAGGTAGAGGCGATCTCTAAAGATCTCTTTCAGTTGAGGAAGAAGCGGATTGTCTTCTTGGGTTACCGGGAAAATAACTAAAAGATTAGAAAAAAGAAACGAGGCAATGTCGGGAGTCTTTTTCTGGTGAATGAGAGTTAAAAGTTCGCAGAGATTCCCATAGCCATTTCGGTTTTGACAAAGAAGAATCATAGGGGAGTTAGAAATATTAATTTCAGAACCAATGATGAGATTGAGCCCAAGTTTCTCGGCAGCTAAATGAGCACGA
>VGSE01000283.1 GCA_016875135.1 Deltaproteobacteria bacterium | reverse complement strand
CTCGTATGGTTCCGCCATTTAATGCCAATGAACTTATCGCTACATAATCCAAATCACTCGAAGTGTCTCCAGATTGCACCGTGTAAGTAAAAGTTAAACTTGTACTACCACTGCCCGATGCATAATCTACAGCTCGATCCGTAGTTCCAGTTTCCAAAGTCAACCGTGGGGGTCCTCCTATTACGGTTACGCTTTCGGAGAAATTGACTTGAATTGAAATACTGTCTCCTGCTTTATAACTTCCATTCGGTGTCGAAGAGGTAACACTTGTAACCGTAGGTGTCGTTGAATCATGCACAATACTATCGCTACTGCAAGCCGTCTCATTCCCGGCCCTATCTTTAAACTTCACATAGACCGTAGCCGTTCCATTACTCGTCCCTAGAGTCCAGCTCTTACTTGTCGTGAAAGACTCATAGCTTCCGCCAGAGTTACAGCCCGCCGTATTGGTCACAAACATCTGGGAGGCTCCATCCGCCGTTAGAGTCAAAGTCACATTAAGAGAATTGGTTTGAGCATCTCCGCCGTTAATAGAAATGGCTGTGCTTGAAGGTGGAGTGCTATCAGTGAAGATCTCTCCCACCGGTTTGCAACTGGCTAACGAAATCAAAAAGGCCACGAAGGCAGTAAATTTGGTTAGTCTGACCAGATTCATTTATCTGCTCTCCTAAAATCTAAACGATAACGAAACGGTTGCGATGTGAGTGCTCAATAAGCTGTCAAAGAGTCTTGCGTAATTCAAATGTATGGCGTGAATATAACCTCCATTTCCCTGAAATCGATACCCCACAGCCCCGCGAACCTGCGGCATAAAACCTCCCCGACCTTTCCAATACTGAAAACCGCCTCCCGCCTCAAATAATAGCGGTCTCACTCCCGATAAACTGAGCAATAAAGCTCCATCCCCTCCCCCAAAAGTTTCACGAGTAAAAAGATTGCCTCCCACGACTCCCAGTTGGGCCTTCACTCTAAAGTTGGAGTTAAAAACATAGGTCGGGTTCCAGCTAACAACACCTGCCATCGAAGCACCTCCGTCAGAATCGGCCAAAGCTCCCAATCCCAAACTGAACCAATTCAGCACCATGCGCCCTTCAACAGAAGAACGAGTACTGGCAGTGTTTCGTTGATAGACTTGTCTTGCCATAGAGGGTTTAGCAGGAACGGCTTGAGCAGGAAGGGTAGAATGTGAAGCTTTTTCAATTTTTTCAAGTTCTTTGTCTTGTGGATCTTTTAAAGCCTCATGGATCTCCTTCACTAATTTGCGACGCTCCGCAGGCTTTGGTGTTTTCTGATTGACCTTAGAGTTAAAATTAGGCTTTTTCTTTTGGGCGGCTGTCGATAAAAAAGAACAATAGGTCAGCGCCACTAAAATAACGCTAAGATAACGAATGCGCACTTTAATCTCCCCTAAAATGAGGTTCTAGGGATAATTTCGGAAAAATATGAAGAAAGCTTTATAATTAGGAGAAGATCACCCTCTTTAAAAAACGAGTTGAGCAAGATTACTTTATGACTAACAAAGTCAAAGACCAATACGAAAGATGGCCCTATCCTGCTATTCCCCGCATTGCATCAGTTCCGCGAGAGCAC
>VGSE01000282.1 GCA_016875135.1 Deltaproteobacteria bacterium | reverse complement strand
TCTCTGGCCTGAACGCATTCAATCTCTTCCACTGCCTTACTGTCGGTGATGACGACTTGCGAAGACGCCAGCGCAGTTTTGGCCTTATTGAGTTTAGCCTTTTGTATTTTTCCTTCCCAAAAATTTCCCGCTTGTGTCGAAAGCCAAACTTTAGAACCAGTTAAAAATTTTCTTGGAGTTCCTCCATGCCATTTCACTTCAAGGATCTTTCGACTTATCCATTTAACTCCATGAAAGCCGGGATGATCCATATGTGCGATAAAAAATCTCACAGGCTCAGTCTCAAGATTTTTCAATTTTTTAAGATACTCGCCTTGGGAACTGGCCCCAACTACAATATTTCCAATCGGATCCTCGAAGTAGGAAAGTTTCTCTTTTTCCAAGAAACTTTTTACACAAAAGGCCACTTGAGATTCCCGAAACGGGGCTGTGGGACAAGACAAAAGTTGAAATAGAAATTTTTTATCCAATTGCATTCTCTACTTTTCCTTTTTCGTTATCACAGTAAACTTAGTCGGTACTTTAATCTTGTAACGCCTCGCAAAATTTCCTTCATTGATTGCTACGGCAACATGTTCGGTTGAATCGATGTAAATTAGGTTTTGGTTAGCCGGGACATCACTAAAAGTTTTCACAAAGGGAAGGATAAATTCTTTTTGACCGATGATAACTTTAACTTTGTCACCCAGGAAATATCGAGAATTTAAAAAAGCTGCTGCTGTAATATCGGTGATTAAATTCCCAAAGGGTCCATCAAGAGCAATAACATCCCCAATCAAATGATCCTCTGAGAATTTTCGACTTTTTTTATCAAACAGGTGAACATCTGAAATTTCGGGACCTATCACTTCCCAGTTATCTCCCCGAGCAATTCGAGCTGCAATGGGGGCATAAACATCGCGTCCTAGAAAAGTGGAGTCTAATCCTTTACCCTCAACCCAAAAGTCTCCACGGATAGCTCTCACTTTTTCTATTCCATCTTGTTCAGCGACCAAAGTTAGGGCTCCATTATCGGAGAGAACGAAGTACTGGCCTTTCTTGCTCTTTGCAACAATAGCTCGTGTCTTGCCCACATTTTTTTCAACGAGAACTACAAAAACAGTTCCTTGAGGAAAATGGGGAGTGGAATTAACTAAAAAGCGGGCAGCATCTTTGACTGAAAAGGCCGGAATTTGATGAGTGATATCCACAATAGTAAGGCCTGACTGAATTTTTAACATAGCCCCCTTGCAGATCCCAATTCCATCATCGTAACTACCAAAATCACTCATAAGCACAATCGGAGCCGGACCGCCGATGCGGGAATCTCCCCCACTCGACTGCTGACTCGACAGATGAGAGCAGGCTCCAAGAACCAAGCTAAAAAAAATAAACACAGAGTATCTGCACATAGGATATAGAAGATACCGTTTTCTAATATCCAAGACAAAGTTTTTGTCATACCTGGCCCGGCTGATTAGGCCTCTTAAAAATAGGCAATCCGGATCGAAAAAGAAACGCGGTCAAAGGTCTAATGGCGAGCGACAATGAACCGCGTGGCCTAAAATACCAACTCGCCCTTGGAAGTTGACGGCCAGGTAGGTTCATTTTT
>VGSE01000281.1 GCA_016875135.1 Deltaproteobacteria bacterium | reverse complement strand
TGGAAATTTCCTCTTGTGTTTTTGGATTTTGAGACGATAAGCCCGGCAATTCCCAGATTTCTTGGAACCGGCCCTTACATGCATGTGCCCTTTCAATTTAGCGTTCATCGAATGGATTCACTAAACGAACGAGAAACTCATGCGGAATTTCTACACTTGGAAAATAGCGACCCTAGACCTCAATTGATTCCAGCTCTGCTAAAAGCTTGTGATGGTGAGGGCTCGATTGTTTCCTATTATGGTAAGTTTGAAACAGATCGTATTAAAGAGATGGCTCAAGTTTTTCCGGAACATAAAGTTCATCTCGACTCCTTGTGTGAAAGAATCGTTGATCCTCTACCTTTGATAAGGGAAGCAATTTATGATCTCAAGTTCCATGGCTCCTTTAGTCTAAAATCGGTGGTACCGGCCCTTCTTGGAGAAGACCAATCTTATGAGGGCATGCTGATTGGCAATGGAGGTGAGGCTCAAAGAGCTTACGAGGAGGTCTTAAAGCCTGAAACTTCTCAAGTCCGCAGACAAGAATTAATTCAAGCCTCTTTAGAGTACTGTAAAAAGGATACGAAAGTGATGGTTGATCTAGTGAATTGGCTTTTTACGATTAAAGGGACCAAATAAGATTATCTTCATAATATTAAATGTTTAATGCTATTAGTGTTAAAAATGCGTTGTCACAAATTTTGCTTTCTGTTATAAGGCCGCGCATATGAAGTGTGCTGGTTTTATTTGGCTCGCAGTAATCTTGGTCGGTAATTTAGCGGTTGCCGATATTAACAGTTTGTTCGAGAAGTCTTATTCAGATCTCTATCAAGAAGGCCGGTGTGGCGAAAATATTCTTAACTTTTTTAAACGAGTTTTAAGAGAAGGGGAAGATTTGTCGGCATTGCAGATGGTGATTGTTGAAAATAAAGGACTCACGGTTTTTGGAATGGTCAATGCAGAGATGGCTCGGAGTTACTCGAGCGGAAGGAATCATGTAGATGAGAAAAACTGGTACCATCATGTTTTTGCGATTAATCGTTCAGGAGTCGTTTATGATTTCGATTATCAAATCAAACCAACTCCGGAAAAATTTCGCAGTTATGTTGAGAATATGTTCTTAATAGAGACAGAGTGTAAAAATCCATCTTCTGGGGAGTTTTGCGCGGGCAGAAACAATAAACTCAAAGATTATGAAATAAGTGTTTATGCTGCTCGGGATGTTTTAGCAGGAGTTGAAACAGTGGTTTGGCGAGGATCTCTAGAAAAAGCCCTTAAGAAGCTACAACCCTAGACATAGTGCTAAAAACAAGGAATCTTAGTTGATCCTTTGGATTATTAGCACTGACGATGCAATAATTGTGATTTTCGATGATTTAAAGTGAGTTCATCAAAATGAGTTCAGAGAGCTTCTCCTGGGGCTAACTGTTTGTTTTTGTTTCTCTTAAAAAGAAAAACCCCACTGTTGGTGCAGCGAGGTTTCAAATTTGGTGGAGGTGGGGGGAATCGAACCCCCGTCCGCAAGTGATCCACCGCAGCCACTACATGCGTGTCCCGCAGATTAGGTTTCGCTCGAAGACGTCCCTGCAGGCCCAGCTATCTCCGAACTAGTCTC
>VGSE01000280.1 GCA_016875135.1 Deltaproteobacteria bacterium | reverse complement strand
CAATTACTTACCGACATTTTAAGCTTCGAAAATAAATGAGATTGGTAGACAAATTTTACCAAATTGGTAGAAATGTCTATCACAAACCGCGGTGTCTTCCGAAATTTATATTAAGGAGACCACGTGGAACAAATCGACTACTGGATAATAAAGCCAAATAAAATACGAAAAACCTTTGCTATTGTTGGACGTACGAATCGGTCAGGTGGAAGTCGAGTAAAGGATAATAGGCTCAATGCAATTAATACAGCATTTAAAGCCGGCGCTATAGATTTCGCGACGGCGAAGCTAGCCCCATGAGGGCCCATTAAATCGCTGTTTACTCGCTATAACTTTATTTACGGCCATTATAACCCAACAAGAAATGGGCTTTTATGTTGCTTATCCGTCAGTGAGATTCAGATTCCGCTCCTCTACTTAATCCTTCCTGCTTTTTTCTGTCTCGTTCGGTGGAAGAGAAGAGCCTGTCAAGGTTGGGCCTGAAATCTTTCTTGGCGTTCTCATCACTACAGGACTTGGTAGCATCACATAGAACGGGATCTCTTAGGAGACCTTCGAGTTTGGCCTTAAGAAAAGTACCTATCAGGCCCTGGTTATATGTATTTTCCAAAACCGCGAGTTTCAACTTACCATCCTTGATTTCACTTTTAAGGTCATCAAGCTTTTTCCAAACACCGGCTTCTTGAATTTTTAGCTCAAGGTTAGAGATGTTTGCCTTCATAGCGGCCATCTTTTGCCTTTGAGCTTGTTCCAAACCAACTTTGGTTTTAAGTTGCTTTTCGTACGTACTCATCTTTTGATCTATAAGTGCTTGGTGGAATCCTATTTTTTCATCGGTAGCGCTCAATATCCTTTTTTTTGCGTTCATTTTTTTTTCGGCGTTCTCAAATGCGGTCGAGCTGGCAACCATAGCCGTGTTGGCGGCGGTAGAATCGGCACGATTTATATTCGGTCTTGGTCCAAAAATGTTAAAAAAAGATCGATTGTCCTTATTCACAACTTTTCTTAGCTCATCCTGTGCCTTGTCGTATTGCTCTTTTGCTAGCTTATTTGCTTCTATGGCCTCATTCACTATTCGATCTTCATCACTCCTGCTATCCTTCAGCTGTTTCAAGATAGTTCTTTTTTCCTCGATAGAGTTGGTTAAAGCGTCTATATGCTCTTGCACAGCTCTCAAGGAAGCTGTTTCACCCGCCCCCGCTTTCTCAATATCATCTTTGTAGTCATCGCCAAACGCATAAATATTCAAGACCAAACACAAGGCAAGTATGAGCTTCATGTATTCCCCCAGTTTTTTGAATTGTTTAAATTATACTATCAAGTTTAACAAATATAAAGGCACGCACAAAAATACCGTATAGAGACTCGCTGCGGCGAAGCTAGCCCCGGGAGGGCCCATTAAATCGCTGTTTACTCGCTATAACTTTATTTACGGCCATTATAACTCAATAAGAAATGGGCTTTTATGTTGCTTATCCGTTGATTTTTGAGTACAATCCAAAAACCGACTCTTGGGAACCGTTGACGCAATATCCGACGAACGAACTGGTGACGCCATAGTGAGGCTCCGCGCATGAATATCGATCGGAAGTTTCTGTTGGAATTCG
>VGSE01000279.1 GCA_016875135.1 Deltaproteobacteria bacterium | reverse complement strand
AACCACTTTTAATAGATTCCTAGTTTCGCTAAGACTTTTTTTCATAGTACTTCTTATACTAAATGAGTTGGAAAATGACATCCGGATAACTTAATTGGACTCATTACGGATTAAGCCCCTCTTCTTGCCACTTTTGAATAGTGGCTATTTCTTCGAAACTTAACTTAGGTCTATTTCCAGGAGGCATTTGTCCACCACCCGGAACTGTCCACGGTCGTTCCGATTTTGGATATTTAGGCGGATCTTCTATTTTAGAATTTGAAGATTGCTTGAAGGCCACTCAGCATTCAACGTCTAAAGGAGTCTGTTTTAACCAAAAGGTACTCGTTTACTTTCCGGCCGGAATGTCGATAGGCACTTTTAAAATGGAGCGGGACACGGGGCTCGAACCCGCGACCTTCTCCTTGGCAAGGAGACGCTCTAGCCAACTGAGCTAGTCCCGCATTTAGGCTCGCAAAGACCCACACCCTAATGGGTTTTAACCTTGATGGCAAGTCAGACGATAAAAGAGCTGTTTATGTTCTTGATTTGTCCCCAACTGAATACACTCCTAGTTATTTTATTGCTAAGTATTTTCAGATACTTAACCACTTATTTTGTGTCTGTTTAACTTTTACGAATTCAATGTCTAAGCTCTTTTCTAAATCGAGCCTAGACAAAAACAGATAATCCCACGGTAAGCTTGTTCTCGTTAGGAATACGTCTTTTCTACAGGGGAAAATGAATCTTTGAAATCAGGGCCCATCGCTTGCAACGATGTTTATCAAGAGGCAAAAATAATGATTCAGAAAAGACCATATAGGGTGGGGAACCGCTTATTGTTATGTGTGTTCGCACTTTCTCTCAGTAGAGAATCCCAAGCTTCGGTAAGCAATCCCTATCACGCTCGGGACTCTCAAAGTCAAAACCAAAACCAAAACCCAAATCACGAAATAAACATCTCATTTGAGAACTCGGAGCTTCAAAAAAAAATTCACGAGTTATTTGAGAAAATTACTGAACTTGAAAAACACCTCGCCAAGAAACCCTTCTCTTCTAATGATACAAATAAAATTATGGGAAGTTTAAAAGAGCTCTTGGAGCAACTCGAAGCACTTTCAAACTCCATGAAACTTAACACTGATAAAGTCGCGGAGTCGGACAGAGAGCTTTTCACAGAAACCTTGACTAAAATCAAAAAACACCTCGATATTTTTCAATTAGTTAAGGATTCTTTAAATAAAATAGAAAGTAAATTTGAGACTCTTGAGAAGCAGAAACAAGCAGAGAAGTTAAACGTTAGACCGACCGATGTGACAACCTTTCCTGTTCCCTCGCATAAAACATTTGATAGTTCACCAAATACAAATTCATTTTTTCCTAACGGGTCAACTGAGAACAATCAGACTAATTTAATTTCAACTAGATTATTACCCGCCTCAACCAGGCAACTATCACCAGAGTCAAACGAACAGCCCAGAAATATCGATAAACCAACCCTTAAGACCCTAAACACAAACGGCATTTACAATCCCCCACAGGAGGGAATACCAACTCTACTTCCTAGTCAAAGAAACCCAATTAAGACAGAGTTAACAGATCCAAATAGGCGCATCCAATCGAGCCCACAAGTA
>VGSE01000278.1 GCA_016875135.1 Deltaproteobacteria bacterium | reverse complement strand
GTATCAAATCGCACCCGCCAACAAGGTCAAAAGGCCAATTTTACTTTGACCCTAGCCTAGATTAAGGTGTCATCATTTTTAATGAACACAAAACTTATCGAAAGTTAAAACAATGTCTCAATTTGACCCTAATGCAGCTGCTAGCCAAGAATCCGGCATCTTTGGGCTTAACGATTCTTTTGAAAGTGCAGCTTTAATCTTTTTACCCATCCCTTGGGAAGCCACCACCTCTTATGGAGGAGGAACTTCTGGGGGTCCTAAAGCGATCTTGCGAGCAAGCCGCCAAGTCGACCTATTCGATGCTGAGGTTTTAAACCCCTATGAAGCCGGGTTTTATCTTCTTCCTGAATCGCGTGAGATCAAAACTTGGAATCAAAAAGCTAAAAAGGAAGCGCAAAAAATCATCAAACGCGGTGGAGAGATTGGAAATAATCGAGAACTCAAAAAATCCCTTCAAATAGTCAACTCGCTCGGAGAAAAATTAAATCAACTCGTTTTTTCTGAAACCCAAAAACTTTTAAAATCCCAAAAACGGATAGGCCTTATCGGAGGAGATCATTCGGTTCCCTTTGGAGCTCTAAAAGCTGTTGCCGAACACTACCCTTCCTTCGGTATTTTGCATTTCGACGCTCACTCCGACACCCGCATAGCTTTTGAGGGGTTTACTTGGTCTCATGCTTCCATCATGTACAACGTTCTCGAAAAAATTCCTCAAGTAAAAAAACTCGTTCAAGTTGGAATTAGAGATTACTGTGAACAGGAGTATAAATACTGTAAACAACAAGGGAACAGAGTTTCAGTTTTTTACGATCAGGAACTTAGCGGTTCTAAATTTGCAGGAACCTCCTGGAAAGAGATCTGCGAGAAAATAATTGAACAGCTTCCCAACGAAGTTTGGATATCTTTTGATATCGATGGACTCGACCCAAGGTTTTGCCCAAACACCGGAACTCCAGTTCCTGGAGGACTCGATTTTAATGAGGCTGTTTTTGTGATATCCTCTCTTGTACGTTCAGGCCGAAAAATTATCGGCTTTGATCTTAATGAGGTTGCCCCCTCAGCCAATAAAAATGACTCTTGGGACGCCAATGTTGGAGCCAGATTACTTTACAAAGTCTCTGGCCTAATGATGGCAAGTCAGGGCCTTAGAAAGCTGAGAAAATAAATCATGGCAAAATATTTAAGTCTTGATACAGAAGCTACCGGTTTAGAGGAACACTCTTTACTCATCCAGGTCGCAGTAGTCCCGGTAGATGGAAGTAAAAATGTCGTTGCCGAGACGTTGGGAAAAGAGGTCCTCATCCAATGCCCGAGTTTCGAAGACCTGAAACCTAATTTAAGTGAATGGGTCATCCGACATAATGAAGGGCTCATAAGAAAAGCTCATACCGAAGGGATTTCAACCTTAGCTTTTAAAAAATGGATGGAAGATTACTTAACCTCTGAACCTATTAAGACCTTTTTTGGGGAAGAGCGTCCCTTACTTTTAGGAAAGTCATTAAGCGCCTTGGATATTCCCCTTTTAACCAAAAACTTGGGAAAATCCTTCATGGATAAATACTTTCATCACCATACCTTAGACGTAACCTGTGTAGGCCGTTTTCTTGTGGATG
>VGSE01000277.1 GCA_016875135.1 Deltaproteobacteria bacterium | reverse complement strand
TTCTACGAAGAGGTAAGCAAGGTAATTGAGATAATTTTAAATAAGGCGAATCCCAAGTTTTTGTCATACTCTGGCGCTTCCAGTGACAACCGTCATACCACTCAACTTTGATTCCAGCCTTAACCAATTCTTTAGCTAAGCTCTGCTGAACAAACCCATGTCTGTCCCAGTACTGATAGTGCTGACTAACAAAAATAACTGGAGATCTCTTTTGAAAATATTCTAAAGCTTTGCCGAGGCGATTCTCAAGACCTTGCTCTTCACTAAAACTTGGGATTTTCAAGAGAGAAATAGTCATAGAAAGTATTTTTATATACCCGCACCCTTTGAGTGGGCTTTTTAAGAGGCTGGTCCGATATATTTTTTCTTAAATTGCAAAGACTTATAGAGGACCAAGGTTATAAGATTTGATAAGTTTGCTTGGAGTTTCATTTGATAATTCACCTCATCGTCAAACGGCTAATAAACTGCGCGCCTTAAACCAACTTCATGGCCGTTTGAACCTCTTAAAAAGCCCACTCAAAGGGTGCAGGTATTATTTTTACTATTATACAGACTTAAACCAAGTCTATTAATACTATTTTTACATCGCATCTGTCGCTTCCTCTTCCGGTTCAGGTATGGGCAAACTTAAAACTCCTAACCTGTGTCTTGTTGACTTAGAGCAACTTGCCCAAATCAATCGGATTAGGCATATTTGAAGTGATCACATTAGCAAATCCTTTCGTTTCGATGATATGAAAATCAAAATTTCCATCTCCAACTATGGTTCGAATCAACTGTGGTGCCTTGAAAGAATGCTTGAGGAATTTAGTAAGTTCAAAAAATATACCCTAGACATCACTGAATACACCACTGAGAAAACAGAGAGAAAACACCACCGATTTGGACTGAAAATTGGTCAAAACCTTCCTTATCAATGCCGGCCCCACATGGCAAAGGCTATCAATGATTTCGACTTGTTTTTATATAATGAAAACGATCATCTTATCACAGAGGAAAATATCGATGCGTTTGTAGAACATCAGGCAACTCTCCCTTTCCACTTTGTATCCGGATTCATTCGTTATGAGGAAAGAGACAGCGAGCAGATCTTACTAGATCCCAATCCTTTTTGGGGGAAACTCATCAACAAAAACTATGGAGACTATTTTAGCTTGGTCAATAATCACCAAGGGTGTTGGTTACTAACAAGAGACCACCTGAGATATTGCATCAAGAGCGGCGAATTTTTACATCGGACTGGGAGAGGCCCTTATGGTTGCCTCGAACAGGGGGCAACGGATCCTTATAATAGATGCGGATTAACAAAGGTGTTTCCGAGCGACCCTGAAAAACTAAAAAAACATCTCATTTTGCATTTGCCTAAAAAATACAGTCTTCAACCCCAGTGGATATCGCATGGCATTAAAACCTCAAACTTGCGGGAATTATTAACTTACAGCTGATTTTTGTAGTACCACTAAAGAAACGTAATACCTACATTGAATCGGTCACTTCCTCTTCCGGTTCAGGCACCGGAAAAGTTAAGACACCTAGCTTTGCGTTATAGGAAAGAATTTCTGCGAAACGGCCAAAGGCCACTAAAGTATCAAAAAGGTTATCTAACTTCTCATTTGGGAA
>VGSE01000276.1 GCA_016875135.1 Deltaproteobacteria bacterium | reverse complement strand
AGCCGTTCTTGATGGGGGGACATGGTTAAGTTTTCTAAACGCTCTAAGTGGCTCATAGGACTTGGCTTTGCCCTACTCGTACTGACGGCCCTGATGAATATTGGGTTTATTGCTATTGATGATTATGCATGTATCATTGAAAAAATTATTCCTGCCCAAAATTTAACCTTTAATCAGGTAATTGCAGAGCGAGATATTAGAAGTCCCTTTGCTCCGTTGGTTTTACTCGGCGTGACTAAACTAGGTTGGTATCTAGGGATTCAAGATCCGGCCTGGCAATTTAGATTTCTTTCTCTTCTCGTTGGTTTTTTTAGCTATAGCGCGTTTTCTTGGGTGGGAATAAGGCTTTTTAAAGAAAATAATCGCAAAATAGAGTGGTTTTTATTTTTGAGTGGGTTTTATTTTTTATCCCCCGTTTTTTTTTCTAGGATTTTAATTGAATCGTTATCGATGCCTTTTATTACACTAAGTTGTTGGTTCGCTCAGCATTACTGGGAAAGAACCGACCGAAAATCTCTCGGGTTATCTCTATTGTTTTTAGTATTGGCTTCGATGTTTCGTTTTCAAGCAGGAATCTGTTTTGTCGGAATATTTTTCCTAGTGGCTCTTAAAAGGGATTTTCCTGAGTTATTGGTTTTTGTGTTGATGGCCATAATGGGTTTTTTGATAACGGGTGCTTTAGATTATCTACTAACCGGAGCTTTTCATGGATCGCTTTTTACTTATGTGGGTTATAACTTAAAATATTCTTCCGGTTTTGGAGTGACACCATTTTATACCTTCTTGTTAGTTTTCTTAGGGCTTAGCCTTCCTCCTTCTTTAATTGGGCGTTATTGCGGATTGTCTTGGAGACGAGAGTTTGCCGGTCTTATAGCTCCGGTTCTCTATATTTCAGTATTCTTATTTGCCCATTCGATAGTTCCCCACAAAGAAGAACGTTTTGTGATTCCTATTCTTCAACTGTTTTTGATTTTATTGGTTCCCTTTTTGGCTTTTATTGCAGCGGATAACCCTCGAAGTTGGAGATTAAAGTGGTTTGTAGGTCTTAATCTCATCTTGCTTCCCTTGGCTTGTTTTAATATTGCGCAGAATAATGTGATTAGTTTAGTCCGCTTTCTTCACACAAATCCGAACATAAAAAATATTGTGGGCGTGGAGGAGACGTTCGTTCTTTACACAAAGGCCTTTCTTTTAAAACCTCCAAAGTTGATAAAGTTAAGTGTTGAAGACGTCGAACAGTTGAGGGGTCTAGATTGTGATGTTTTGATAGCTATTCGTCGAGATTATGAAAAACAACTTAACCAGTTTCTAAAATTTCACACCAAACTTGTAGAATTTAGCCCGGGTCCGTTAGAGGAGTTTGTTATCAAATTTAACCCAAAGCAAAATATTCGACGCGGAACTATTGCGCTTTATTCAGATCCCAAATGCGTGTCGCGATTTTAAAGTTTCCTTCCTTCGGCAAGAGCTAAGAGTGTTTTGCAAAAAATCGGCAAATCATCCGGTTTTCTTGAAGTAACGATATTGTCATCAAAGACGACCTCTTTATCTAGCCATAGAGCTCCGGCATTGATCATGTCATCCTTAATTGAAGTTACGCTTGTGACTTGCTTGCCCTTTAAAATATT
>VGSE01000275.1 GCA_016875135.1 Deltaproteobacteria bacterium | reverse complement strand
GAATTTTTCGTGGAGTTGCCTGTCTGTAATTCGGCTTGGGATATCCAGGATAGTGTTAAACCAAAACCCAAAAGAGCTATTCTAATAAACTTGTGCAAACTTCCCCCTGACCTGCACTTGAGGTTGGGTTACAACAATGGTGACTCATTGGATCAATCAAAGGATTGACGAGCCGAAGCTAATATTTTTTTGAGTGATTTCAGATGTTTTGGTGATGAAATGAAGCCTCTGGGGTTTTCATGGGACGTAAAACCGCAACGAACCTCTTGTGGTATAATAAAATAATCGATCACTTTCTAGTTTAATGCGACCTAAAACAATTACTTATGCAAATTCAAATAGATTACGCCATTTTCCCGAACTGGATGGTATTCGGGGAATCGCGATTTTATTAGTTCTCTTTTATCATCTATTTTGGTTTACATCGCCTGGGGCAAGTTGGAGCGGAATTCCTTGGTGTCTTTGGAAGGTTTCTCAAATAGGTTGGGTGGGAGTCAATCTGTTCTTTGTATTATCCGGTTTTTTGATCACTCGGATTCTGATCCACCAAAAAGGACAGGTTCAATATTTTCAGCGTTTCTATTTTAGACGCGCTCTAAGAATTTTACCCCTTTTTATTTTGACTCTTATCTTCATTTATTTTCACTATGAAAACTCAGGCCCTTTTGTTTGGTTGAATATTTTCTTCTTGGCCAATGTTCCTTCTTTTTTTGGAGTTGTGTCTTGTTATCCGGGATTATGGTCTCTGTCGATGGAGGAACAGTTCTATTTAATCTGGCCGCAATTGGTTAAGCGAATAACATTGAAAACATTGGGATGTGTTGCTTGCGGTATATGTTTATTAAGTCCTTGCTTGCGAGCTTTTACTTTTTTGGGGCCTGCTTTGGCTCCGTTCGCTAATTTTCTTGGCGGCTTTGATGGTTTTGCTTATGGAGCAATATTAGTTTTGGCCTGTGAAAGTTCTCAGTTTTCTGAGCAAAGTCTGAAAAAGTATTCGATATGGTGTGTACTGCTTGCAATAGTTTTTTTGGTTTTCGGATTTAAATTTGGAATCACCACCAGACAGCGTTTAATTGGAGAGATGTTTTTACCATCGATTATCTATTTGATCACAAGCGCTCTTATTGGACTGTCCCTATCTAAATCGGGCTCTAAGCGATTTAAAATTTTGTCTAGAGGATTTTTACCGCACTGGGGTAAATTAAGCTACGCTGCCTATTTGAGTCACCATCCTATTCCAGAAGTGGTTAATAAAATATTTAGTTGGTATCCCCAAATCTACTCCTATTATTTTTCTTTCGGATTTGCGTGCCTCCAATTTGGTTTGGCTTTGCTGGGAACCTACATAGTCTCATGGTTTCTACATCGGTACATTGAACTGCCTTTTTTAAAATTGAAAAATAAAAACACTATTCTATTTGAGACAGCTATTCATCCGCAATATTAAGTAGCCCCTTTTTTAGCTCCTCCGTTGGTGGGTTTTTTCCAATCCAAGTGGAGAGTAAGGCCTTTCCCCAGTCTCCCCCCGGCATACTTCCTCGAGTGATTCGATTCAGTTTAAATTCAGTTTTATCCTTTGAAAAAAGATACTCGAAAAGATCGCCTTCTTTAGCATTCGGCATTATAGCTTTCAGCTGGG
>VGSE01000274.1 GCA_016875135.1 Deltaproteobacteria bacterium | reverse complement strand
GAGCGAAACTCTCTGGAATACCTAAATCTCATAGTTAATTATACAGACTGTTATCCATTCTAAATTGTTAAGTTTTCTTCATAATTTTCCGATAATCCCAGTAGTAACTGTCTTCTCTTTTCCCACTCTATATGCCGAACCGAACTCGACATTATTTCTTCTTATTTCTAAAGGTTTATCTACTAGCCCTGCTCTTCTCCCCTTTAATTCAAACTGCTTTTTCACTCAGTGAACTTAGCGATCTGTACCAGTCGCCTCAAGGATTAGGGATGGGGAATGCCCTAACCGCTGACGCGGCTGGCTATCAAACTATCTACTACAACCCGGCCGGGGTCGCCAATCAATTTAAGCGAAAATGGGAAGTTAACTTGGTGGATCTCGAAGGAAGTTTAGGAATAGATACGGTCAGCCGAGTGTGGAAAAATCAAACCTTCGGCCCCTACCGAATGTTTGGTGAACTCAAACACAATGCAGGCCAATACTATTTTTTAAATGCTGCCACTTTGCCCTCGTTTACTATGCGGGGTTTTAGTATTTCGGGCTTGGGATCCTACCAATTTGCCGGTCAATCGGATGGGGTTTCTCTGGACACCGACATCCGGCAAGATTTGGGAGTTGCTTTTGCCGTCGGGCGCAGTTTTGCCGGCAATCTTCTTAAACTCGGACTCTCTGGTAAAGTCTTAATCCGAAACCAAATGAAAGGGGTCTTTTCCCATGACACTTTAGCCTCGCTCAACGATGAATCCTTCCCCACTCTTTTTAAAGAAGGTTGGGGTTTCGGTTTTGATTTGGGAATGCTGGTCACTTTACCTGAAAAGTTTCTTCCTACCTTCGGCATCGTTTGGAAAGACATGTTTGGAACACGCTTTTATAAATCCAATATTCTAAACGCAAAAGCTTTAGGAGTTCCCGACCCCATCGCTCAAAGTGTCAACGCTGCAATTTCTATTCATCCTCAGTTTTCAAGAGAACTAAAATCAACCATCGCTTTTGAATATAAACACTTGGAACTTTCGACTTTACCTTTCCGAAAACACCTTCACTTTGGTGTTCAGCTGGAACACATAAAAGAAATTTACTTTTGGGCAGGGCTTTACCAACTCTACCCCACTGCAGGTTTAGGCTACCGAGTTAAGGGTGGTAATTTGGAACTCACAACTTATGCCGTAGACACCGGAGAGGGAGAAAACTATCGCGAGAATCGTAGGTTTACTTTCAGATACACGATTAGCTTTTAAACTATGAAACCTGTTTTTTTCATTTTAGCCTTTCTTGCCTCAAAATTCCTTTGGGCAGGTCCGCTATTTAATCAATTTGACGGTGTTCGACCAACAGGAATGGGGAATGCTTTTATCGCATTAGCAGATGACGCTAACGCCCTCTGGTATAACCCAGCCGGGCTCGCCGATATTAAAGGAGTTCATGTTAATATTTTCAATTTTCTGGTCGGTGTTGACTCAGCCGACACTTTAAGCCGTCTTGGAAATGCCATTTTCAAAGGAGACACTAAAAATTTAATTCGACAGGACAAGGAGTATTTACGATTTAATTTCTTCCCTTCGCTCATTACACCTCACTTTGGAGTAAGTCTTTTTAGTCAAACTCAAGGATACTTCGATATCTCCAATTTAGCCTCACAGGGCTTGGA
>VGSE01000273.1 GCA_016875135.1 Deltaproteobacteria bacterium | reverse complement strand
TCTATTTTTTGAGCAGTCATTCCCAAGAGGCCGGTCACGATGCTGTTTCTATCTTCCTCTTCCATTTCAAAGTTCGGCATTCTTAGAAGGTCGAGATACTCCTTCACGACCCCTTTATCCCAAATTCGAGTGTTGGCTAATTTGCCATGAGCCCAGTTGTAATTGGTGTGCTCCATCTCTTGCAGACCGAAATCCAATTTATTGGTGGGTTTACTTCCCCATTCGGAAAGCTCGACACCCGTTCCTTGAGCCGTTTCAAAACCTTTGAACTCGTGACAGCCGTAACAACCGTAACGAGTCATAGCGGCTTTCCCGAGCTTACTCACCACTTCGTGGGGTTTAAGCTCAGAAATGTAACTATTCACTTTCGCCTCAGTGGCAGGCGCCATTTTAGGATCTCTTACTAAATAAAGTTTTAACACTTTCTTTTGAGTCTCAAAATCTGCAGTTCCAGGATCCATCTTCTCAAATTCTTCATTGCGTTTGTTGAGTAAGTAAGCCGTCAAATCTCCCACTTCTCCATCTGACAACCTGAGGCTAGGCATGACAGTACCTTCCCAATAGTGCTTTGGATTTTTCAACCAAGTGGTCAGCCAATCTTTAGAAACTTTGCTACCGACAGCGCTTAAATCAGGAGCTTGGGTCCAACGTCCTCGCGTTCTTGGAAAATCATCTATTTGATGACAACCTAAGCACCCCACTTGGCCAAAGAGTTCCTTGCCGCGGTCCTTGTTGCCCAAAGAGGTGTAGAAGTTCGGCTTATATTCTTCCGATTCTTGCAAGATATAATCGGTGAGAGCATTGAGCTCAGCCTCTTGGTACTGTTTGAACTCTTCACTTGTAATATTGCTTTGATGAAATTGAGCCGGCATCCTAGTCCACTGGTTGAAGGCTTTTGGCTTTCTTACCCATTTCACAATCCAATCTCGAGTGAGCTTTCCCTTTACCCGCTTTAGAGAAGGAGCAGGTTTTCTCATGTGGTCCCAGCCCTCAATGCGATGGCAGCCAAAACAGCCTGCCCCTCGAATATTCTGAACTGTTTTATTTAATTTCTCAGCTCTAGGGACATATTCGGTCGACTTATGACAAACTCGACATTTCCCTTCGGTGTACTGAAGAGGAATCATTTTTTCGATAGTGTGATGCTGATCATGCCAGTGGTATTTTTTCTCCCACTCTTTCTTCTGTTCTTCGTTACGAGGAGTATGTGCAGCTCGTGAGAACTCAGTCGATGTCCCGCGCCCTTCATGACAAACCGTGCAACCTATTTTATCGATAGGATGAGGAGAGGCACTTCCTAACATCAAATCTAATTTAGGATGGGTTTTGAAAGGTTGTGCCTCTTTTTCAAACCCAGGAGTATCGATGGCTAAGTGACATGTTGTGCAACGATCGACTTTTTGTACCTGTGAAAAATAGATGTCGTCTCGGATAGTAGGCAATACAATTTGTTGCAGCTTGAAAGTTGGGCTAGCCAAATCCAAGATGGGAGCATTTCTAAGAAGCCCGTTAAAAGTGAGCTTCGATTTTTCTTTGGCCTCTTCTAAAAGATCTACTTCTGCCCTAAGGTTTTTCAGCTCTTTTTCTGCTGCCGTCTTTGATGAGAAGAAGGCCGTCATTTCGGTTTGTTTGGCATCGAACTCTTGAGTCTTTAC
>VGSE01000272.1 GCA_016875135.1 Deltaproteobacteria bacterium | reverse complement strand
AATCACATTGTAAATTTATTTAACTCGAGACAGATTGATTTAGATTTTGCAGAAAAATGCGCTAAAACAGTCGAATCACTTAGAAAACTGGGAAAGATTAAACCCGGTCCTCCACTGATCTAATCGTCCAAATGAGGCTTATAAAGCGTGAATGATGGTGTATCTTTAACAAGGCTATGGTGTTGTTCAATCAACTGAGTCATGGGGTTGTCAGAGATAAATTGATTTTGATGCTTTAGTTTAGGACTCGCATACCACCACTTCATTTTTAAGAATCGAGAATTGGGGCCCATTTCGTTTTGGTATGCCTTAGCCCATATCTCATCAACGCCTCCTTTAGGGTTTTGGTACCAAATAACCCCTGTGGCAGGAGGAACTCCAGCTATCAAATAACCTGCAGTAAAGTTTGGATAGATCAAAAGAGGGCCTTTAGACTCTAAACTAGTCAAAATATCTTGGCTTACTTGATGAAGATACTCTTTCTTCTCAGCAGATGTATACAAACCCTTAAACGGACCCTCTGCCACTTTAACTGTCAGATCTTTCGACGGAGACTCGTCCCAAATGGTAATGTCTGTAAAAAAAACAAAGATGATGGGCACTCCCAAACACAGACTCTTTAATATTTTCTCGAATAATGACTTAGAATCAAAACTAAGAGCAACAAAAACCAACCCCACCAAAAAAGCCGGCACTAGCCCGACTTGGCTATTAGTAAACCCAACGTTCGAAGATACCCCTGCGACTATACCTGAAAAAAAGGAAGGGACAAAAACCGAAAAAACCAATGGATCAATTCCTGGTTTATGTCTAATCAATGGAATTAAACTTAAACTCAGCAGACTTAGATAGAAAGGATAAGTTGCCCAACCCGCAGTAGATAAGTAACTCAGTAGCATAGCCACAAACGGCAAAATGATGGCCAAAGCACGAGATAAATGTTGTTGCTTTTTTAGTAGGGAAACAACCATCAATACTCCATAAAGCAGGACACACGCTAGAACCTGTTTTGGAAATAATTTATGAGCCGCCGTAAAAATATAGTAGAGCTTATTTGAGGAATAACCATATTCCTTAGAAAGTACGATGGCATCCTTTAGGTAATTCCACCTTGAAAAAACTAAAATTAAGGGCCAAGCACCCACAACCGCTATCCCCGCACAGTAACTTAACAAAAATCCTCTGCTACTAGAATTTGAAATGATAAGCACCATCACAAATAACAACATGAGCAAAAAACTATTGTAAGAAAGTGTGCTCAACCCCAAAAATAAGCCGACCCAAAAATATTTTTTATGACCTGGATTTATTAAAACACCATTAAACAAAAACAAACCCACTATGAGAAAGAAGGTTGCAAGAGTGTTATAGCTTACCGTTGGAATATTTCCGGGTAGAAACAATGCACAAGTGCTGGCAATTATTAGAGCCGTTGAATCTCCCACCTGTTTTCTCAATGTTCTTGCAACAAATAAACTCAAAATAAAATAGAGAATAAAAAAACAAACCCTCATTGAGAGAATGATACTTTCGGTGCTTTGAAATAATAAAAAATGGAGTTTAACTAAGGGTAGAGTCAAAATCCCGAATGATTGAAGAAGAAAAAGTTCATGAATAAAAAGCTTTTGTCCGAGGTAAAATCTAAATGGAATTCCTGAATA
>VGSE01000271.1 GCA_016875135.1 Deltaproteobacteria bacterium | reverse complement strand
AAGTAAGCTTTTTAAGAGGCGGGTCCGATCCTATCCCATCCTCAAACGGCCAATAACTTGCGTACCGTGAACGAACTTCATGGCCGTTTGAACCTCTTAAAAAGCTTACTTAAAGGGAGCAGGTATAAGGAATTACCCTAAAAAGAGGTGTTTTGGGCTGGTTTGACCGCCATCAGCAGGGATTCGAAGAGACTAGAGAGCCAAGTTTATGCAAAGAAAGAGGGCCTTATTAGACCCTCTTTCTTTAAAATCGTTCTATTTTCGACGCATTTTCTTTACGCGCATTCTCTTTTTGTTTTTACGGCGTCGAGCTAAGGCTGGATTTTGGCGTTGTTGTTGTCGCCCTCTTCTCAGTTTTGCTTTTCGTTGTGCCTTCTTTTTCGCTGTTTTTTTCTTTGCCATCACGGCCTCCTTATTGGCTCTAATTTATGATTTAATATTTTAAGTTAATGAGTATAGTTTGTATCTCTTACTTGGCAATTAAAAATATAAATCAAAAAGGATAATTCTTTGATGATGAAATATATTCATGTTGTTACTTTGGTTGTTTTTGCGCTCCCTCTGTTTGCTCAAGAATGGGTAGTGGTGGGAGAGGATTTTTTGTTGTTTCAGAATGAAAACAAACCTGAAGTCCTGGTTAATGGGGTGAGAAGTAAAAGCTGGGCACTAGATTCAAGTTCCTGTCGCTTGTGGCTTACGGATGAAAGTGGAAAACGGTTAAGGAGTTTTATTCATGGAGTCGAGTCTGAATCTCAAGCCTTTGAAGGTAGTATCGTTTCTGATGTTGAAAAACATCACTTTTTTACCAAAACAGATTTGGGTGAGATTCAACTTAGAAGCTCCTCCGGTTCTATTCTTAGCACCATTGAAGCAAAAAATTCTCAATTTATCACTAAGATCAGAGAAGGGGCTTCGGGCGAGCTGTGGACTTTAAACCAAGGTAAAATTGATACTCAGCGAGATTCCTTTTGGTTGTCACAGATAAATTCGGTTACTGGAACGAACAAGAATATTTTTATTGAATCGGATATTGATCTCTGGGGAACTACGGATCTGGTTCTAGATGATAAATTGGGACATCTGTGGGTTGGGTATTCTAGTACAACTCCGAAACACACTTATTCTCCGCGAGTGAAGTTATTTTCTAAAGATGGGATTCTAAAATCAAACTACAAATGGGAGGAACGGGGGCTATTTTTCGGTGGGTGTCTGGAAAAGAGTGGGGGGTTCTTAATGGCTCGAGATATTCCAACGATGCCCTATACGGTTCCCGTTTACTCCTTCTTGGAGAGGCTTATCCCAAACAATAGCCCCAAGCCCGTTATGGAACTTAACCTTAATCTCTTAGTTGATTCATTGTTCTGTGATTCCGAAAATGTTTTTATGGCTGTTCACTCAATTTTGGGTGGGCAGGAGCGACAGATTTTAAGGAGTTCAAAAGATTTATCGAATCCACCAGAGGTTATTAAAGTGTTACCGGGTAGGGCTCAAAAACTTTGGGTTTGTGGAGGGCGAAAAAGTTGAATTTTAAATTTCGGATACCTTAGTAATTTCTGTGAACTCAGAAAATCCCAATCGAGTTAAGTAAGGTATCAAAGCGCGAGCCTCATTATTCATTTCAGTAAAAACGGCTGTCAAAATTTTTGAGCAAGAGGTGTGGGGCGATACTAGGG
>VGSE01000270.1 GCA_016875135.1 Deltaproteobacteria bacterium | reverse complement strand
GAGGTTCAAACGGCCATGAAGTTGGTTTAAGGCGCGAAATTTATTGGCCGTTTGACGATGAGGTGAATTATCAAATGAAACTTTAAAGAAAACTTATCAAATCTTATAACCTTGGTCCTCTATAAGTTTTTGCAATTTAAGAAAAAATATATCGGACCAGCCTCTTAAAAAGCCCACTCAAAGGGAGCAGGTATGACCACTTACTTCCTTGACAATTAGGTTATTCACCAATAATTTTTGCCTCGACATTTTATAATTTCAACTACTTATGTGACTTTTTCATCGACTTGAGCGACGAAAGATAACAGCAAGAGACTCGCAGAATTAACTGTCACAGGAAATAGAGGTCATTGCCATCGTGGAGACAGGCTACATCACAGCGTTTTGGTTCATCATTATATCTGCCTTGACCGTGCCCTTGATGCTTGGCGTTGGGTATTTGCTTCGCCCAAAAGGTAAAGAGACCCGCCGAAAAATGACCTCCTATGAGTGCGGAGAAGAACCTGTAGGCTCGGCTTGGATCAAGTTCAATATCCGTTTTTATATTGTTGCGATTGTTTTCATTATTTTTGATGTTGAAATGGCTGCTATTTTTCCGGCTGCTACCGTGTTCAAAGAATCTATTGCGAATGGAACTGTGGGTTTAGTTTTTAGTGAGATTTTTATTTTCGTGGCCCTACTGTTAATCGGTCTTATTTACTGTTGGGTTCGCGGAGACTTGGAGTGGGTAAAAGGCGTAACTAAGTTCGCCCCCAACAAATAATGGTTCAATCAGCTCAATTTGCACATTCTTTAGAAGGTTGGTTTGGCCTACTACCTCTATGGGGCTGGGCAGCTATCTCAGCCTTTATTGTTATCTACTTTATCGCGTTACCTTTTGGAGGTTTAGCGACCTATGTCGAGCGTAAAATCGCTGCCGATATGCAAGATCGGATTGGTCCTAATCGCGTGGGGCCGATTGGGCTTTTTCAGTTTGCTGCCGATGCTATTAAAATGCTTTCGAAAGAGGATTTTATCCCTAAAGGGGGGGACCGATTTCTTTTCAATCTGGCGCCTTTATTTGTTGTTGTAGGATCTTGTACAGCTTTTGCGGTTTTACCTTTGAGTAAGTATTTAATCGGCGCCGATGTAAATATCGGTGTTGTTTTCATTTTGGCCGTAACAACTTTAATTGCTCCAGGCTTGCTTCTGGGCTCTTGGGCCTCTGAAAATAAATGGTCTCTTCTTGGCGGATTAAGGGCCGCTTCCCAAATCGTGAGTTACGAGATTCCTGTGGCTTTATCGATTCTTCCGGTAGTTTTAATTTCCGGAAGTCTTCAAATCGGAACCATTGTCGAACAACAAGGTTGGACAGTTTTTGGTGAAAACGTAGCTACTAACCATTTCTGGAATGCTTTCCATAACCCCTTTACTTTCTTTTCAATGTTCCTGCTTTTTGTAGGTGGACTTGCTGAAACTAACCGTATCCCTTTCGATCTTCCCGAAGCAGAATCTGAACTGGTCTCTGGATTTAATACCGAGTTTTCTGGAATGCGGTTTGGTTTATACGCTTTAGGTGAGTTCTGCGATGTGTTTGTGATGTCAGCCATGGTAACAGCTCTTTATTTAGGTGGATGGCATATCCCTTTCTTAGATATTGAAAAACTTGGATTTGCACTGCCTACTGGTTTAGTAGCCATTATTCAGTTCCATGTGTTT
>VGSE01000269.1 GCA_016875135.1 Deltaproteobacteria bacterium | reverse complement strand
AGCTTCCCTATGTGGATGTTTTTTCTGTTTTTGACGATCCTTATCTGCATTCGCCCTCAGGGGTTTTAAGTTCAAAAGCGAAGCTCATTACCACTCAAAATGTTTTTGCTCAAAACTTGTTCGAACCTGAGCAAGGTTCCAAGGTTATCTCTCTGCTCCCCCCTGTGGAAATGGAACCTAAATTTTTTGAAGAGGATATGAATTTTGAATTTCCATCGAGTTTTCCAAAGAAAATCATGGGATATATAGGTTCTTTTTTTAGCGATGGCTTCGATTTAGTGCTGTTTGAAAATTTTATTAAGACGATGCCTGACTGGGGTTTTGTTCTTTGTGGTCGAACTGATTCTTTTGGTATGCGTAAATTAGAATATTGGAGCCAATATAAAAACTTCTTTTATGTGCCCTGGGTTCCGAGAAAAAAAGTCGGTTCTCTATGGAAAAAATTAAATCTTAATTTGATGCTTTATCGACCTGCTCCGAACACCGATGGCGCATTTCCTGTGAAGTTTTTGGAGGCGCTATTTTACCGAGTTCCGAGTCTCACAACGTCCGTACCTAAAACCTCTGCTCTTGAAGGGGTAATTCCCAGATTAACTTTCCCCGATGACTTGAAAATGGAAGCTACAAAACTTGCACTAAGTAAAGATCAACCGATGGATGAGCTGTTTCGAAAATTCTCATTTGCTATGGACCCCAAAATGCATTTGATTCAAGTGGCTGAATTTACACAACAGAGAGATCACTAAAGATGTCAAAAACCGAATCCTTTAATCGAAAAGAAGGTGAACTCTTTTGTGAGTCGGTTTCATTGCAATATTTGGCAAAAGAGTTTGGAACACCTCTCTATGTTTATTCTAAAAGCAAGCTAACAGAAAACTGTCTTCAATTTCAAAAATCTTTTTCAGGTTACCCTACTCAAATTTGTTACGCGGTCAAAGCGAACGACAATCACCAACTACTAAAAGAGATTTTTTCGTTTGGGTTTGGTGCCGATGTTGTTTCGATTGGAGAAATAGAAAAAGTCCTAAGAGCGGGAGTGCCAGGTAAAAAAATTATTTTTTCCGGAGTTGGAAAAAATAGATCGGAAATAAAGCGAGCTATTGAGGTAGGAGTAAGCGCTATTAATGTCGAGTCTTTCAGTGAGCTCAAATTGATTCGAGAAGTGTCTCACTCCATGGGTCAACCTGTTTCCATCCATTTACGGGTAAACCCCAATATCGATGTTAAGACAAACCCTTATATTGCCACCGGGCTTTATGAAACCAAATTTGGTATTGCTGATGAATCCATTCTTGAATTGGCGCGCTCTATCAAGTCGGATCGATGGGTGAGTCTTAAAGGTTTGGCTTGTCACATTGGAAGTCAAATTTTAGAACTTGAAAGTTTTCACAAAGCTGGCGTGCGTTTAAAACAAATTGCAGATGAGTTGAGGAGGGAAGGTTTTCCTATCGAACGAGTTGATTTAGGTGGAGGGCTTGGTATTGCCTACCAAGATTTTGAGACAAGCCCTTCAGTTTTCGATTACAGCCAAAAGTTAATTCAGATCTTTCAGGGAACTCAATACCAACTATTGATAGAGCCTGGGCGCTCTATTGTAGGCGAAGTTGGGGGCCTTTTGACTCAAGTGATTCATACTAAATCTCAAGCAGACAGACACTTTACGATCGTGGATGCGGCTATGAATGATCTTATTCGACCTTGTCTTTATGAGGCTTATCATGAAATTTGTTCGGTGAAATCGAG
>VGSE01000268.1 GCA_016875135.1 Deltaproteobacteria bacterium | reverse complement strand
TGTTTTTTTATGATCTCAGATCCTAAATCAACACCTAATCATCGGTGCGGGAGAATATTGTTCTCAGCCGTTGTCGCGGGACTCGCCTATTTCTTTAAATTTAAACTTTACAATCCAAACGCCTTGGTTTTGTCGTTGTTTTTTCTATCGCCCTTAACACTATTGATTGATAAAGTGCTTCCAGCAAAACGTTTTGAATGGCCAAATAAACTACAAAGGAGTGAGACCTTTCATGAAACTTCTAATCTGTTTGAGTCTAAGTCTTTTAGTCTCCCGAACGTGGGCTTTTTGCGGTTTCTACGTCGCTAAAGCCGATAGTTCCCTTTATAACAAGGCCTCTCAAGTTGTTTTGGTGCGAAATGAAAACAAAACTGCCCTGACGATGTTTAGTGATTATCAGGGGGAGTTGAAAGATTTTGCTTTGGTGATCCCGGTTCCTGAAGTTTTGAGTCGAGAACAAATTAATGTTGCGGAGCGGTCGATCATTGACCGGGTTGATGCTTTTTCTGCGCCCCGACTGGTGGAATATTTTGATTCCGACCCCTGTGCACCCGCGATGCTCTACAAGGCTCGAGGAATGAGTGATGGAAGTGCCATGCTGGAGAAGGGGGCTTTATCCTCGAGTAAAAGCTTGGGTGTGACTATCGAAGCTCGGTATTTAATTGGGGAATATGACATTCTTATTTTGGGTGCTAAGGAATCGGCAGGATTAGAGAAGTGGTTAACCAATAATGGATATAAACTTCCCAAAGGGGCTTCAAAGGCCCTTGAGCCCTACATAAAACAGAACCTTAAGTTTTTCGTGGCTAAAGTAAATTTAGAGGAGCAGGTAAAGACCGGGTTTAAATTTCTAAGACCCATTCAATTTGCCTACGAGTCGCCCAAATTTATGTTGCCTATTAGGTTGGGAATGGTGAACTCCGACGGGCCTCAAGACATGTTGATCTACGCTATTACTAAAAAAGGCAGAGTTGAAACGACCAATTATCGGACGGTTAAATTACCTACAGATATGGATATTCCGCTTTATGTGAAAAGCAAGTTTTCGGACTTTTATCGAGCCATGTTTGAAGTGGCGCACAATAAAGAAAATAAAAAAGTTGTGTTTCTAGAATACGCTTGGAATATGGGTTGGTGTGATCCGTGTGCCGCTGATCCTTTGACTGATGAAGAGTTGCGAAAACTAGGGGTCTTCTGGACAGCTGCTTCTTTTAATCCAAAGTTTCCGAAGGTTCGTCCGGGAGTAGTTCCCCCGATGCAACCTCAACCCGAAGCTTATATTACTCGATTGCATGTGAAGTATGATGCAGAACATTTTCCTGAAGATCTTTTTTTTCAAGAGACGGGAGATTCTGAAAACTTTCAAGGAAGATATGTCCTAAGGCACCCATGGATGAAAGAAATAAAGTGTGAAGAGGCTAAAACCTATCAAAAAGAATTAGCATCTCGCAGACGCAAAGAGGCTGAGAATTTGGCTAAACTTACCCAATGGAAAATGGAAGAGATTGAAAAAGAGATGGGAAAAGAAAACGTCTCTACTCCAAACCCAACCGAAAAATCTTCAGCTAAGTGGTACCAGAACATATTCAAATAAAGTGCAAAGACTTATAGAGGACCAAGGCTATAAGATTTGATAAGTTTTCCTGGAGTTTAATTTTATAATTCATCTCATCGTGAAACGGCTAATAACTTGCGCACCGTGAACGAACTTCATGGCCGTTTGAAACTCTTAAAAAGCCCACTCAAAGGGAACGGG
>VGSE01000267.1 GCA_016875135.1 Deltaproteobacteria bacterium | reverse complement strand
TTTCTCAAATTTTTCAAAGAGAGCTTCTACCGGCTTTAAATACACTATGTCAGCATCAGAAAACAAAACTGAATCGACACCGAGGTAGAATGCAGCAAACTTCCTAAAACATCCGATCCACTCTTTCCCAGGGTAAAGCTGTGTAGCCAATTGATCGATGATTGTTACTTCAGTTGGCCGATAAACCTCAACATTAAAGTGCTTTACGATTTTCAGAGTTAAATCTAATTTGTCATCTGAAAAAGGAATGATCACGCATCGAATCTCTGGAGAGTGTAGTCTCAGGCTCGCCAGGCAAGGAGCTAACCAATTAGCCACACCGTCATTAGCTAAAATCACGACGGCACGGGTTGGTTGACTTGTTTTCATCTGATTTATTGAGGAAACCAATTGTAAGACTCCCAAAAGTCTCTAGTAGATTCGACTTGGAAATTATAACAAAAGGCCTCTTGGAACTAAACGCAAAATCCGAATTAAAAACCCTTCGCCTACAAAATGATACGCCATGTTGAAACTGAAAAATAAACCTGCTATATCTCCCGTAATTCGGAGGTTTAGATGTCGAAAGTTTTCAGTGCCGTCATGTTATCATTCTTGAGCTTTCAAGCGTTTGGAAAAACTTCAACAGTTGAAGGGAATGTCTTCACCGCTTCTTGTCCAACGCAGGCCAACTATGCCACTAACCTCATCACGATTCAGCAAGCTTTAATGGCATCCCCTGACTATAAAAAATTACTCCAAGGACAGGAAAAAGAGGCTTTGCAAGGATTTCTGTTTGAACCGGCAGCTACGACTTCACGTTCACGACAAATTTATAAAAACCTTACGCCAATATACCCTTTCTTTTTACTATCCATCAAAACAGCCGGACAGTAGGCTCATCTTAAACTTTCAAAAGCTTAAATTCGTAGGATCCAGCGGAATTAATCACTTCATTACAACGATGAAAGAGCTTCTGGCTTTATCTCCGGCTCCCAAAATGATCCACGTATCCACAGAGTTTGATAAAATTTTTAATGCCTACAGAACTGCTAAACATCCATTCCCTGTTTACGAAAATATCGACAAGGCCCTACTGGCTTTTGAATCTCCAGAAGAGATCCCCGTCAAGAAAACTAAGAAAAAGAAGAATGTAGAACCCCCAACCCTCTAGTGAGTGAACGAGCTATTGGCTGAACTCGGGACGATAGACTTTGAGTTACCCATTGGCTTTACCTTACACTTCGCCTCTGCGTAGTTGAACCACCAAGCAGGCTTGGTAACTTCGCATTCCAATCCCTTAGCGCAAGGATATTCAAACATTCCCCGAGTTAGGCGCCGTCCCGTCTCAGGGTCTCGATGAGTACAAGCCCCACCCTTTTTTGATCGAATAGCACAAAAATAATTTCTCTGACCAGAACGTTTTTCACAAACGGGAACTGTCCAAGCTGCCACCACTGGAAGAAGAGTGTTATGCCACCTATCACAAACCGAGGTGCCATTGATAGATTCTTTGGGGTTACACTGGCTTAATTCATCCCAATAAATTCTGGATGCAGCTAACCCCTGCAAACTTTTCATTACCTGGTTATACTTTCTCTCTGCAAACTCAGCACAAGCCTTTTTATGAAACAACGGGGTTTCCCCTGGATTGATTTCTACAATTTCAGAAGTTTGTCTGACCTCCGTATAGAGACTCGCGGCGGCGAAGCTAGCCCCGGGAGGGCCCATTAATTCGCTGTTTACTCGCTATAACTTTATTTATGGCCATTATAACTCAATAAGAAATGGGC
>VGSE01000266.1 GCA_016875135.1 Deltaproteobacteria bacterium | reverse complement strand
CCCCTTAAGACTGGAAAATTTTGCTTGCTCTTTTAATATGAATAGTGCTTTTTCTAATTTCAACAATTCAGTAACTTCATGCCTCGTTATCGACAACATTCTCTTTTCATTTTAAACCTACTAGTACTTTGGCTACTCTTGTTCTTAGGTCATAACTGGGAGGAAGGGCTCAAAATGGATGCCATGGAAAACGCGTCCATTGCGAAATTCATTTTATCTACCGGGAATTGGAAGAGTTTTCGTTATGAGTTAGAGGCCTACTCCCAATATTTCAACCACCCTCCCCTCGTCATTTGGCTCGAGGCTCTGTTTTTCAAAGTTTTTGGAGTTTCCGATAGTATAGCTCGTTTAGTACCTGCTCTTTTTGGACTGGGAACTCTAGCAGGAGTTGTTCTATGGGGAGAGATAGCCTTATCAATTGAAGCGGGACTCCTTGCAGGTTGGGTACTTTTAACTTCCAATCGATACATAAAATTTGCTTCTGACGTTCTACTCGAAGGGCCACTCTGTTTTTTTCTGGTTTGGGGAACTTTTTTCTTTTTGAAATCACAGGAGAAATTAAATCAAAAACGTATCCGATACTCATTTCTGGTAGGCCTCTGTTTAGGAGGAGCTTTTTTAACAAAAAGTGTGTTTTTCATAATTTTACCACTCTCCTTGGTAACTGCTTTTCTATTGAACAGGTCAGTGCCGAAAAATTCACTTCTCGTTTTTAGCGGAACAGTTGCGGGATTTCTTCTCGTCCTTGCAGTTTGGTTTGGCTTTGGAGATGGGCTTAATTTTCTCACACACCATTACTCAGCTATCTCTTCGAGGGTAGAATCGAGAAACTGGGCAACTTTTTTAGTTCCCACAAAAAATATTTTAACCACTTACTGGCCTTGGTTACCTTTCCTTTTCTGGGGTTTAGGCAAATTACTTAAGAACACCCAAGAACTTAATTTAGGAAAAAGCATCGCTTTCACGATGAGCTTAATTGTTTTAGTGATGTTTAGTTTAGCAGGCCATTTTTTTGAGCACTATCTGACCACTTTCTATCCACCAGCTTCGATATTAGTTTCTATTTCGCTCTATCCGTTACTTAAACCTCGCTTTAAACTCATCGAGAAAGTTCTCTGGGGTTTAACTGTTTTCCTAGCTGTCGCATTAGCCGTATTGCCAATCAATTTAAGAAAAAACAGAGCTGAGCCTTTAGCCACGACTCTTCGGGAAATGAGTGCAGTTTGCCATGGTCAAAAAGAGCTCTTAATCACTCGAACCGCTATGGACCGATGGCTTGCAGTGGCCATCACACTTTGGAAAACACCTTATGAGATTAAGTCGATTGAGTCAGTAGACTCAACTCCACAAGCAGGCCAACTTCTCATTACGTCTAAAGACGAAGCTCCGCCTTCAGCTGTTTGGGAGAAGGTTCCGCTGTGTCACTCTCAATTTAATCTTTATCAGTCTAAGCAGTTTCAATATTGTCGTAGAAGTCAGTAGAGACAATACCTGCTCCCTTTGAGTGAGCTTTTTAAGAGATTCAAACGGCCATGCAGTTGGTTTAAGGAGCGGATTTTATTGGCCGTTTGACGATGCGTATTAATAATCACTTTTTTAATGCTCTAAGGTTGCCAGTCGACTAACCCGGTACCAGACCAATGCCCGAATGATGTGACATCTAATTTAGGCAATGAAATATTTCGCCAAATTCTAAGCATGTTCATCAAGCGAATATCATCAAAAACCACAATAGGCTTTTGAGGAAGGTCGGTTCGAAACATCAAATCTAAAAATAGCTGT
>VGSE01000265.1 GCA_016875135.1 Deltaproteobacteria bacterium | reverse complement strand
CGACATTTTCATCATGCCGTCACGATTCGGCTACTGGAATAATAGCTGGAAAGGAGAAGGGTTTGGAATTGTTTATGTCGAAGCTGCTCTATTCGGGATTCCCTCTATCGCCTACCGGTGCGGTGGGGTCACAGATATTATTGAAGACCAGAAAAACGGTATTTTGGTTGAACCCGATAACGTAGAAGAGCTCGCCGAAGCAATTATTGGCCTAGGACAAGATAAACAGCGGATTGTTGAGCTTGGAGAAAGCGCGAGGAAAATGGCTCTTCAACAATTCACCCCTGAGAAAATCCAATTGGAAATGAAGAATGCTTTTAATTCTTACCCATTTTGGAACTTAGAGACTGCCTAAGCCAAAGCATCCCTAAAATCATTCCATGTTCCAATTCCATTAATATTGGTCACAGCATGAAGAGGATCGGAGGAAGATAGTTTTAATTTAACGAGTGTTCTAATTTGGCTTGGAAGGTAGTCGTTATTCACAGCGAGAACCGAAACAAGCTCCTGCCCATCTTTAAAATAGTTTCTCCAATGCTCGAGACTTCTTGGATAAGGTTCAAGGTGGAGAACATCTTTAAGGCTAATTTTCGGACACCGATAGATCCAGTGAGTCCACCACATATGGAGTTTTGATCCCATTCCTTTAGGGTGCTCATCGGGGATTCGCGGCGTTTCCGTTTCAGGTTCACTGGGTCGAAGAACTTCTAAAATCTTACAGAATAGCTGATCGATAGCTGTGTGGATATCAGCTTCTGCAGCAAACACAAACATCGGTTTTTCGTCCAATCGCTGTCTTGAGAATGCAGCTAGTCCCACCACCCAAGCCTGTGTGGAATTGGGATAGAAAAGAAGATGAAGATCATATTGCTGTAAAAGATAAAAAGGAACTTTCGTCCTCATCCAATTATTCGCCCCCACAACTAGCATTGGATTTTTCATATTAGATGCATATTTTTTTAGAGTTCTCACTTTAGCCAAACCAAACAAAGCATCTAAAGTCGCCTCTTCTTTATTAGCCCCCACTCCCATTCCCTCAAATTGGGAATGTTTAGGCAAGGAACGTGTAATGAGCTCAATATTTCCTGTTTGTAAAATCTCGGCAGGAACCGTTTCGCCACGCTCTAATCGTTTCGGAAGATCTAATACCACGCATCGTTTCATCCACTCATCAACCGCCTTAAATCTTGCAACCTCTTTATCTTTGTCCACGCCATAACAAGTAAAAGATTGTTGAGTCAGAGGAGCTTCTCCCGTCGCACTAGCCAGCCATAAATTTCCATCCGGTGTCCCAAAGCGAGCAACTTTGATCTGCGTTAGAGGTGAAAAAGCAAAATTAGTTCGCTTAGTGACCTCTTTAGGTGGGATGTAGTTAGTTTTTTCACAGGAACAGTTAGGATGAGGATAGACGATAGCCTCTAGGCGAGTGTACGTTCCATCTAAATCAATCTCGTAAAAGACATGGCCACTATTTTCAGCTAAGAGTTCCGGGATAAGTTCTCGTCTCACCGTTAAAGCTGAAAGCTCGACTCTTTCTACATTTACGTCACGATCGATGAGCCACATCTGTATGCACCCTGCGCAAGGTGAGCTGCGATCAGGTTCGGGTGCAAGACCCAATAAAAATCCTTCACGGATTTTAAGCAAAAATGGTTTAAGTACAGTTGAGCGTTCTTGCCCTTGCCGAAAAAAAGCCAATTTTCACCTCGATTAAGCTTTATAGAGAGCGGCAATATAAGGAAATCCTAAAGGCAAAACAAGAGGCAAGATTTGTCACTGACAATTTT
>VGSE01000264.1 GCA_016875135.1 Deltaproteobacteria bacterium | reverse complement strand
CAACCCAAAGTAACATTCTTCGAAATCGCTGAGGTCGCCCCCGCGTTAGATCCTTACGAACGCAGTAGCCGAATTGCCGCTGAACTTATCTATGCATTCTTAAGAAGTCGCGCCATGTCGTTACAAACTCAAACCTAATTTTTTTAGAAATCCTTCAAAAAACACAAAAAACATCAAAATATCAAACATCACAACTTATCCACAGATTGTGGATCTACTATTTAACACATTGAATTTATTTGTTTTTATCAAGGAAACCCTCGGAACAGCACTATGTAGGAGCTCTTTGGTTTATTCATCATGTTATTAATAGTGTTTTCAATATCTTAGCCCTGTGGAGAAAGTTGTGAATTACTTATTTTTTTTATAAAAATACCGGAATTGCCGCCAAACCACCCGCTAACGTATAAATTTCGTTTTGCATAATCCATAACCATGAACAGTTTAGATTGGACAGCTACAGTTAATTCGATCAAGGAGGATCTCCCCCTTGCCCAGTTTCAAAACTGGGTAAAACCGATCGAATACCTACGCTCAGACGATAAAATCATCCACTTAGGTGTCCCTAGCCGTTTTCATGAGGACATGGTTCGAAGTCGATTTGTCGACACACTTAAAAAAGCTATTCGTCGACAAACCGGCAATGACCTTCAGCTCGAATTTCAAGTTTTAATCCGTGATGAAAACACTGAGGCCGCAAAATCGGAAGTCCCCGATTTAGAAATTCCCAAACCTCAAACGCCCTCCCCCGCTCAAGGCCGCCCGGTCTTAAGACTCATTGAGAGTGAGACTTCATTTGACGACGATGAAATCTCCACGACAGAGTCTCTTTACGCCCCAAACTATCCTAAGTTTAATACTCCGTTTCTTTCGAGCGGTTTTAATCAGCTAGCCTATCAGTGTGCTATGCTCTTTGCCGAAGGTTCAAACACTCAAGTCAACCCTCTCATTATTCAATCCTCGGTAGGAATGGGCAAAACCCACCTTTTAAGTGAAATTGGAGAGGCCATTCATCGTCGACAGCCCCATTTAAGAATTCGCTACACCACTTTCGAAGCCTTTACTTCTGAAATGGTGAAAAGCTTCAATGATAAAACCGCCAGTGAATTTCAACGACGTTACCGACTTGAAACCGATCTTCTTCTATTTGACGACGTTGCCGGACTTGCCGGACGCAAACGAAGTCAAGAAGAGTTGCTCCACATCTTTAACGAAATTTTAGCTCGAGGGGGAAGAATTGCTTTTTCCACATCGACACCTATCTCAAGACTAACCGAGTTTATCGACCCCCTAAAATCCCGCTTAGCTTCCGGATTGAGCATTGACATTAGGAGTCCTAATTTTGAGGAAAAGGTTGAGCTCCTGGGGCAGGTAAGTTTTCATAGCCAAATCTCAGTCGATCCCACCGTATTAAGAAGCATTGCCGACAAAGGACAAAAGGACGTTCGGGAACTCATCGGCTCGTTGTTTAGGGTTCATTTGCAGGCTCAACTAGAAAACAAGCCCCTCAATAACGAATTTTTAGCTAAAGAGGGTTGGATTCAAGAATCTCAGAAAGAGGTTATTACTCTCGATGAAATTATCGGGTTAGTAGAACATAACTTTGGTGTGACTCGGGCAGATATGATTTCAAAATCTAGAAAACAGGCGATTGTTTGGGCAAGACAAGTAGCCATGTATCTAGCCCGCCGATATACACTGCTTCCTTTAGAGGAAATCGGAAAGACTTTTGGACGGGATCACGCTACGGTGATTCATGCTTTTGACAAAGTCTCTGAAACAATGCAGTTTCAACCTACTCAAGGGTA
>VGSE01000263.1 GCA_016875135.1 Deltaproteobacteria bacterium | reverse complement strand
AAAAAAGTGAAATTCAAGTCAATGGGGAACTCTATCTCGATTCGATTTTTGAAATTTTAATCCAAGAAGGAATGAAGGTCAGAGAAATTCCCTTATCAGGTTATCTCTGCTGGGGGGATCCCGAATCGTTGGCAGAAGCCCTTTACTGGGAAGAGATATTTTGCGGTTACAAAATCGAAAATAGATCTCAATTTCCGGGAGTGAAATAATTATGCTGGAATTTCAATTGGTATTGCCTTGCTACAATGAATCGAAATCTCTTAAATATCTCATTGAGAGAGCGGTTAATGCTGCTAAGGAAGCGGGTTATGATTTTAATCGATTTCAATTGGTGCTTGTCGAAAACGGGAGTTTAGATAATTCCAAAGAGGTCTTATCCGAGTTAGAAAAAACCTCATGGGCTCCTTGGTTTACTAAAGTCTTGGTTTCAAAGAATCAAGGCTATGGTTATGGGGTCATGCAGGGTTTAAAGAGTACGAAAGCGCCCATAATCGGATGGTCACATGCCGATCAGCAATGCGACCCCAAAGACGCTTTCATGGCTTTAATGAAACTTAAAACAAGTCGCGAGAGCCATGTGTTAGTTAAAGGGGTTCGGAGCGGTAGAAACTGGAAAGATAGATGGGTGACGCATATTTTTGAGATGTTTGCTCTTTTGATTTTAGGAGTGAAAACAAAAGAGCTGAATGCTCAGCCTAAAATTTTTCCAAGAACCTTACTCGATCACTTAGGTGATCCTCCATTTAATTTTGCTTTTGATCTTTATGTTCTTTATTGCGCTCTTAAATCCGGCTTTCAAGTTAAGACGATTCCAGTCCTATTCCCACCGAGAGTTCATGGGGTGTCGAATTGGGCTTCAACTTTTTTTGGGCGGTATAAAACTATTTTGGGGATGATTCAATATATGTGTCATCTGTCAAAAACACAGGGAAGAATATGAGACAACTATTAAAGAATCGTATTTTTTGGTGGGGTGTTTTCATCCGTTTAGTTCTGATGCCTTTTTTTGGATCAGAATATTTAACAGGAATGTTTATTCCGTTTTTAGACCAGTCGGTTGCTCATGTGGGGCAAAACCCTTGGAGCCTATCTCCAGCCCATTTTTTTCCCTATGGGAGCTTTCTCTTTGGACTTTTGTTTATTCCCAAATGGATTGCGTTTAAACTTTTGGGAAGCTTTAGTTTAGGGGACACTCCTCTTAGTTTAATCTGTATCAAACTTCCGCTACTTGTTTCTGACGTTTTTTTGCTCTGGGCCTTAATGAAAGTTGCCAGAGAAAGAAGACGAGCAGTTTTTTATCTGTTTTGGTTTAATCCTATCACTCTTTTTATCACCTACGTGCATGGGCAGTTGGACGTCGTTGTGATGACATTGTGTTTTTTATCTCTCATGTTTTTAACTTCCCGAAAGATTCAGGCTTCAGCTTTATTGATGGCTTTAGCTACTTTGTCTAAATTTCATGTTGTCATTCTTATCCCTTTCATTTTGGCGTATCTGTGGCATCAAAACTTTGCCAAGCGAGCTGTTTTTAATATCGGTTCTTGGATATTCACTTGGGGAACTCTTTGCGGCATGGGATTTTTGCCTCTCTATTATGCGGGAAGGTTTTTTTATGCGAGTACCACCTCACCCGAAGCGATGAAAGTTTTTGCGGCGAATTTAAATTTTGGTTCCGGCCAAGTGATTTATTTAGGGGTTTGCATTGTCTTAGCGGTTTTAGGTAGACTCTGCGTTTCCTCAAAAATTACTGATCAAGGTTTGATTTTGGGGGCGGGTGCTTTGTTCGGTGCTCTTCTGCTTGGAACAAGTGCCATGCCCGGATG
>VGSE01000262.1 GCA_016875135.1 Deltaproteobacteria bacterium | reverse complement strand
CTCCCCTTGGCGACCAAGATGGGCTCGCATTGTACTGACCAGCAAATGTTAGTTGATTGGCAATTTTAGTTTTTAGATCTAATACATAGATCATCGGGTGGCCGGTGCGTGCACTGGAAAACACAACCCTTTTTCCATCAGGAGCCCATCCTGATTCAACGTCAAAAAGAAGAGAGGTTTGATTAGATTGAAATCCATTCCCTAAAAGCCTTTTCCACTGGATATTCCGACTTAAAGGTTCCGGCTCTCCACCATCCTTCGAAATAAAATAAAGCTCAGGCCGTCCAGTGAAACTCAAAGTTGCAATTCCCTGATTAACGATAGGACACCACGACGCACCACTATTCATCCCTTCTTTTGAAGAAATGATTTGTCGCTTGCCCGTCGTAAGATCATGTTTTTTTAACACGGCTCCGCGAGTTCTTAATCCATTACGATTGATCCACTCGTATTGAGTGTAAGTGATGTTTTTATTATCTCTCACCCAAGAAGGAGAGGTGGACAAAGTTTTGTCAAAAGTGAGTTGTGTTAGATTTCGTCCATCCGGGTCTACGACGTAGACTTCTTTAGCGGGTGCGTTCTTATAAGGATATTTCCAGCAGCTCATCAAGATTCGGCTGGTAAACAAACCCTTCTCCCCTGTGAGCTCGGCTAAAATATCTTCGGATATCGTGTGCACCAATCGATAATATTGCTGAGTTGACGATGAGTATTTCTTACCAAAAATCTTTTTCTGCCCGGGAACATCATAAAGATAAGCCTCTACGTTAAACTTACTTCCTGAGGCTTGGTATCCCAGCTTTAATGCAAAAGCAGCGCCCACCGAAGAAAAGTCTTCGTAAGTAATCTTATTATAATCTTGTGGCTGATCGGCTTTGGTAAAATCAGAGTCAGAAATAAAATCAAAGAGATTGCTGAAAAGAAGATCTGATTTTAGTTGCTCTCTAATGTTTCTAGCTAATTGGAGGTCGCGCGAAACATCATCTCCTATGGGATGAACTTGTCCCATAGCAATTCTGGCTCTTTTGACATTCGCCCCGCTGACCGTGAGATAGATAGTGCCCCAGCTAGGCAAACAAAATAACACGAGCCCCAAAATCAATTTCATAAATTCACCCCTCGTTATGGCTTAAAGGTAATTTGAAATCCCTCTTTGAGCAAAGAAATATCTTCGGGCACTGGTAAGGGTTGCGATGCATCAATCGCCTGTAGAACAGCAGAATCAAAAAGAGGGTCCGAAGATGGCTTAATAACTTTTCTCGCTTTGACTCGCCCGTTAGGATAGACCTCTAAATAGATATCAGTAATTAGGGCCCCTTTTTTCTGTTGCCAAAGATAAATGTTAAAATGACGTCGAATCGCATCGCTCACTAAAGCCCGATATTGGTCACTGGCGGTCCCGATCATTCCTACGGCGGAGTTTCCCTGAGACAACCGATTTCCAGCTAGTCTAGCCCTTCCCGTTTGCCTCGCCTTTGCCGAGAGCTCTTTTAAGGCTTGCTCCCGTTTTGCTTCTTCCTGTAGCCGCTTCAAAGCTTTTGACTGCTCCTCAGCCATCTGCTTTTTTGAACGCTTTTCTATTTCTTTCTTGTCAGCGTTTTTATCTGCCATTTTCATGATGTCGGCTGGAGTAGAGGGAACCTCTGTCTTCATTTCGGGAATCGCTGGTTTTTCCACCACCGACTGGCTCATATCAATGTTAGTCATTTGATTTGGTAACTGATCCGGCAAAGCGACTACATCGACCTGAATAAAACTCTGATAAGGCTCTTTAAGATCTTTCTTATGAAAGACAGAGAGCCCCTGTAAAGCATTTAAACTCAGCAAAAAAACCAACAAAGCAAAGTGAGCCCCAACAGAAATGAGTATTG
>VGSE01000261.1 GCA_016875135.1 Deltaproteobacteria bacterium | reverse complement strand
AATATTAATCTTGCATTCATAGAATCTCCTAAAAATGTTATTTCCTTAACAGTATTATGACCTATTTAACGAAACATAATCAAACCATCAAAAAAGGAATTTTTTTCACAATCTAAAAAAACCTTTAATTCCCGCCCCTTTTGGTTAGACCCCTATGGGGTGCCGTTTTGGGCCCCGTCCCGGTGGCGTGCCGGGGATTGCAGGGCATTCTTTCGTCGATAAAAACGAATTGCCGCAACATTCCGATCACATAAGTTCCTGTGTTTTGATTTGATTTGGTTTGATTTGATACAATATAAATCTAATACCAATGAATATGTTGAAATTAATTATTTATCTTATCATTATTACGAAGGCCCCACTGTCAGCTCGCCCAGTAGCTAACCATGATTCTCAGAAACCGGGCCATCCTACTCTGGACCAAAAGCTATGTGTCTGTCAGTATCAAGAACTTCCTGTACATTGCGAAGGTGCTAAAACGACTAAAGAATGCGCGGAACTTAAACAAGATTGTAGGGTAGTACGCACGGGAAATCACGAACAACAATGGAAATGCAAAAATCGCCACCGAGATTATTGTGAGCGTGGGTTTTTGAGAACAATTGCCAAGGAAGGTTGTACGAAAACAGAAATTATCAGCAGTAAGGAACCTATACCTGCTTGCACAGCAGGCTCATTTCACTATTTTTTTCAAGGTCACGGGCGCGGAACCAATAAATTCATCGACGATATTAAGAGTAACTTAACGAAAAGTGCGTCTGAATGTAAAAATTTCATGTTTGAGGATGGGGGGTGTTCCACATTTGATATTAATGGAGAAGGATATGGAGAAGAATATGGAGAAGGATGTGGATCGCTGTATACTGGTCGAGATCTAATCAAAACCCAGCTTATTTCTGTAATAAAAGATGGCCAAACTGTAGCGATAAGAGGAAATCAGCAATTTTCATCACAGCACATTCAACTGAGTGAAAAGCATCGTCCGTTTTATGAAATTAAATTCGATTCAAAGGGGATTGTGAAAGAAACTGTTCCAAAGTGTCAGGAGGCAAAATCCTGGGGTTGTCATTTCGAAATAAAAAACCAGCGCTATCTTTGCGACACCGGAAAAGGAATTCAAAGAATGACCTGCTGTTGTGGGGAGCAATCAATATCGGAAAATGGGTGCGGCTGGAAACAAAACACCCTGAAATGCAACTAAATATTTTGGTCGACTTGCTCTCGAGAAACCAAGGGTTTTAAAATCCTTTTATTATCCAAGCGATACCCTAATGCAGGGCCGAAAATGGAAATGGAAATTTGTCTGCAGTACTCATGCCCCAAGTTTACCGCCAAAATTTTTAACTTGAAAACAAATGACTTAACTAATAAATATGAATCTACGTTGGTGGTTTAGGTTCCTCTCCGGGAGCCATTTTAATTTGGGACTCCAATAAATACGGGACAATTCAAAAGATGATTTCTTTAGCGAAATGGGATTGGCTTGTCTTTGATCAAGTGAATCGAGGGTTGGATATCTCAGGTTTGGATCAAGTTGCTATTTTACTTTCTTCGAACCTGACATGGTGGACTGTGGTGAGTCTTGTGTTCATCGGATCTGTTCTTTTAAGAAGACACCGATGGATAAAAGCTCTACTCATTGCGGGATTATGCTTAGGTGCTGCGGATGCAATCAATAGTTATGCTTTGAAGCCTGGTTTCGGGCGACTCCGACCTTGCCATCAGAAAACAGTTCAGTTGCGGACGGGAAGTTGTGGTAGTCAGTTTGGAATGCCTTCCAACCATGCAGCCAATGGAGCCGCTTTCTTGGTTGCTCTTGGATTTTTTCTAACACCAGGCGCTACTGCGATAGCGGCTTTTGTAGTAGTCGC
>VGSE01000260.1 GCA_016875135.1 Deltaproteobacteria bacterium | reverse complement strand
TGGTGGAGGTGGGGGGAATCGAACCCCCGTCCGCAAGTGATCCACCGCAGCCACTACATGCGTGTCCCGCAGATTAGGTTTCGCTCGAAGACGTCCCTGCAGGCCCAGCTATCTCCGAACTAGTCTCGGTAAAATTTAGGATCCTAACGCCGAGGCGCCACTAGATTCCGATCCCATAAAATGGCGTGTCTTCAAAGATCATGGGAGAACCCTCGAGACACGGACTGAACCTAATTAATTAGGCAGCCATTGCGTAATTGTTGCCAATTACTATTTTGACGCCTTTTTTACGAGTCAGCATCAAACTCGGCATGCGACTACAAGCTTCAACACCCACGTCGAAGCCAAGTCACCCCCAGCTCTTAGGTTTTACTCTTTTTGACTAAAGCAATCAAGGAAACTAAAAACTACAGCATCATTTCTCAACTGAAACTCCAAGAAGACTTATCAAATCCTATAATCTTGGTCCTCTATAAGTCTTTGCAATTTTAGAAAAAACATATCGGACCAGCCTCTTAAAAAGCTTATTTAAAGGGAGCAGGTATAAAAGCTAACTAAAAATCTCCCTCGCCCGATGAGCAAGTCCATCCACAACCGAGTGAAAAACTCGATGTTCCTGGAGTTTTTCCTTTCCAAAACGTTGCTCGATGGCCTCTTTTAAAATAGGAACTTTGGCGGTCCCACCGGTACAGCACACCAAATCAATCTGTCGAGCCTGCAAGCCCGATCTCTTGAGCGTGTCGTCCAATGTCTTTAAAATTGCTTCAACCGAAGAAGAAATATAACTTTCAAACTCCGCTTTTTTAATACCCTCGTTTAACTGTATCGTCGGATATTCAAATAACACTCTCCCCTCGTCTCCGGTAGACAACTCTCGTTTGGCCTGCTCGATTTTCTCAAACAACGGAAAACCTAATTGATCTTCGACCAGAGTGAAAAGACGCTGCATTTTAGTTTTATCTTCCACCTGAGTCGCCCACCTCTCAATATTTTTTAAAAATTCCATCACATCTCGCTTCATCAACAACGAAACATCCGCTGGAGAGCAGATCTTTTCCACCAAATGCAAGGGCATTCTGAGAATATTTGAACTAAAAGGGATTTGAAATTTAATATCGGCGCCAAAATAGGAACTCAAGCGTGCTCTCATAATCGAACCATCCAATGCATCCCCTGCCCTAGGCACCCCCCCTATCGCCAGCACATCCGAAGGTTGAAAAGGACCCGGTTTCATTCTCATCACCGTAAAGTCGGAAGTTCCTCCACCAAAATCGGCCACAAAAACGATTTTTTCGCTCTGTAGTGTCGAACGAAACTCACAAGCAGCGGCTATAGGTTCGGGAACAAATTCAACTTGAGTAAAACCAGCTTTTTTAGCCGCTATTTCAAGTCGGCTCTGTGCGTAGAGATCATCTCCATCATCTTCGGCAAATCTTGCGGGCCTGCCCAAAACCACTCGTGTCACATCCTGCTGAAAGTGGGCGTTTCCCCGGCGTCGCATCTCCCCCAAAAAAAGACCAATCAGGTCTTCCAAATTCATCGGCCGGTCTTCAATCCAAGTCCCCACAAAACTTCGAAAAGGCAAATGTTTTTTTATGGAACGAATCAATCGCCCCTCTCCAGGACTTTCATTGTAGTGTTTTAGAGCTTCGAAACCATAAAACACTTTTTTCTGATTCGGAAAATAAAGCAAAGTCCTCATCACCGTTGAATCATAGCTAAGGGGATCGATAGGAATGGCAGAAATAACTTTTTTGCCATCTGAGGCTGCTAAGAGCGAGTTACTCGTTCCAAAATCAATAGCGTAGGAAAAAGACATCGTACTATCTTAACTTAAAACTAGGATCAATCTCAAATTGATGTTTTCCGGTCGAATCTACCCAA
>VGSE01000259.1 GCA_016875135.1 Deltaproteobacteria bacterium | reverse complement strand
CATTTTTGCAAAGTTTTTTCGACCCAATTTTTACAATCGGCTTTCCTCTTGATGTCTCCGACGATGAAGAGTCCATTAGGATACTTTGCCATTAATTGGGGTAAAGCCTCGGGGTTACGAACGAGTGCCGAGATGTGATGTCCCCGAATTGAAAAGTGCTCAATTAAGGTCTCAGCAAGTCCCCGATATCCCGATATTAGTGTAATGGGGAACTGTGTTCCATTGAGGGGTTGTGTTGTCATATCGACCTCGGCTATCGGATAGGTTCACTAGAACTTTACTGCCTTCAGTATCAAAGCGATAACGGAGTTCTCGAAGTCCTTCCCGTTGCATCGCTCGTCTCAATTGTTGATGACGGTTGCTTGTATAAAACACAAAAAAACCACCGCCCCCAGCGCCTGTGACTTTACCACCTAAAGCCCCGTTCGATTTAGCAAGCTCATAAATTTTATGAAGTCTCGAGTCTGCAATTTTTGAAGATAGTCTCTTTTTATTTTCCCAATGTTCATCCATCAAAAGGCCAAAGCGATCCAAGTTTCCAGATTCAATCGCTTCGACGATTTCGTAACCAATTTCTTTAATTCGATGGAGACTCTCAGTAACATCTTTGTCTTCTTTTTTAACGGACCAATCTTGGTGTCTTAAAATATCGTCAGCAGAACGAGTCATGCCTGTGTAAAAAATTAAAGTGTTTCGATTGAGTTCATCCATCACATCGTAGGAAATATGAGCTTGACGAACATTCACTTTTCCTGATTTTTCAATTTCTAAAATAGGCAATCCGCCGACTGCGGCCACATACTGATCCTGTTTTCCAACAGGCTTTTTGAGAATATCCATCTCTAAATAACAGGCAGTTTCTGCCAGTTGGGGTTGAGTTGGAATATCTCTCTTTAAACATTGCAAAGCATTGAGTAAGCCAACGACATAACAGCTAGAAGATCCCAAACCTGTTCCCGCGGGAATATCGGCCATAGATAGAATTTCAACGGCATTTTCAACGCCGGTAAATTCAAGTGCCGCTTTAGCCAGTTCATGTTGGAGCTCATTGACCGAAGCTACGCACTCCGATTTTGAATATTTCACACGCACTAGATCATCAACGATTGGTCGATTTACCGAAATGAACATATATTTATCGATGGCCGCACTAAAAACCAATCCACCAAATCGGCTGTAGTAGGAAGGTAGGTCGGTTCCTCCCCCGCCCAAAGTAAAACGAAACGGTGTTCTTGTAATAATCATAAGGGGCTAACTATAGTTACCTTTTATTTTGAGTGTCAAAGGCTAAAAACCTTGAAAACACAAGTTGGAGTTGCCCTTTGAAGCAGATTTGGATATCCCAGAAGAATGAAATTAAGCCTAATTATTCCAGCCTATAACGAAGCTAAAAAGATTCACCTTGACATTAATGCTGCGCATCAATTTTTGGTTTCACAGCCTTTTTCTTCAGAGGTTTTGATCGTTAACGATGGAAGTCAGGACAACACTGAGCAAGTGGCTAGTGAATTATGTCAAAAGCTTTCAACCCCTCAAGTTGAATTCAAAGTTTTAAGTTATGGAGCTAACCGGGGTAAGGGGTATGCGGTTCGGTTTGGAGTGAAAAATGCTCGGGGCGAAATGATAGCTTTCGCGGATAGTGGATTATGCGTTCCCTTTTTATATCTCACCAGTGGAATAAAAAAAATAACGGACGGGGCTGATTACGCTTTGGCCTCTCGTCGATTAAAAGAAACCAAGATCAAACGGCAACAGCCTCTGTATCGTAAAGTCGGTTCCAAGGTTTTTTGGTTTGTTGTGAAAGGCTTTATGGGAGTGTCGGTTTCCGATACTCAGTGTGGGTTTAAGATTTATAGAAGCCAAGCGGCGAAGGCTATTTTTGAGAGGGTTGCCACAGACGGTT
>VGSE01000258.1 GCA_016875135.1 Deltaproteobacteria bacterium | reverse complement strand
TTTTCATGGATCCGCCGTACTCTAACCACATTAAGTACTCTGGAGATCCCCAGTGTATCGGAGAACTAGATGCGCGCACCCCGCTCTACTACGAAGCCATGGATAAGGTTTTTGCAGAAACGTTCCGTGTTTTAAAAAACCGCAGATATCTAGCCCTTTACGTGAGCGATTCTTTTAAAAAAGGAAAACCCTTTTGTCCGATCGGGTTTGAACTTTTTCAAAGATTGCAAAAGCATTTTAAAACGATCGATATCATTTCGGTAGTTCGGCACAATCGAACACTCAAAAGAAATCACTGGCATACTTCAGCCATTGAAGGAAATTACTTTCTCAGAGGCTTTAATTATCTCTTTATCATGAAAAAAGAGGTTCTTTAAATCCTTTAAGAATGAATTCCCTACAAGCACTTAAAATGTAAACGCAGTAGTCGCCTGGATATTAAAAGGTGCTCCAGGTGTAAAATGAATATCCTCTATTGAGTTTGCCTCATTCCTTAATCTGGATTCCCCCGCAAACTGAGCTTCTCTCCATTGGATATTGAATAAATTCTGGATCGCTACAGAAAATTCAAATTGTTTCATCCGGTATCCATTTTCCAACGTTATGAAGTTATAATAAGAAGTACGCCGTGAAGCTTCAGACTTTTGATTGTTTTTAATTTGTCTTTTAACTCTTTTGATTGGAGCCAATTTCAGGTGCAATATGAAATGGAATAGGTTTGGGCTTAATATTGCCTTGGTGATAGCGTCATGCATCATAGGTATACTGTTGTTTGAGGTGGTTTACAGGTACTGCTTCAAGCAAGAGAGCGAGACAAAATATAAGTGGGATCAGCGATTTATGCTTTTTTCCAATGAAAATGGAGGAAGTGCATTCAGAAATATCGAAGGCTTCTTTACATATCAGCCAAGCACAAGAATTCACAGTAAAACCTATTATTTTGTAGATGATAAATGGGTCAAGGAATATGATTATTTCATTCCCATCAATAACTTCGGACTTGTTCAGACCAATGATATCCGGACGGGCGTTCCAAGTATGTTGCTGCTTGGCGATTCTTTTACTGAGGGACAGGGCGCTCCTCCTTGGTTTGAGTCTTTCAGAGCAACTTATTTGCACAAGGATTTGCAGCTAATCAATGGCGGATTGCTTGGAACAGGCTTCGACCAGTGGAGACATCTACATGATCACTTATTGCAGAGTGGTATTATCATAAAGAGATTGGTAGTGGTTTTTATTACCGATGACACAACGAGGAGAGTCTGGAATGTTAAAAGCAATATTCATGACTGCATCGCAGATTATCGCCGATGTCTAGGGGATGAGAGTTTTTATGGTCTGCCAGACGATAGCAAGCTTGATGGGCACTTGGAAAAATTGGGCAGTTATCGGGAGGAATATCTTTCTAAAAAGGAACATATGGCTTCCAAAACCACTAAAAAGATAATTGGCGAATGGCTTCCTGCCACACGATTGGTATACCAGGCTGCTATAGAGTACCTGCAAACAATGACCTCCAAGGGGGCATCGCAAACTCTTCCGAGCCGCAAGGTTATTCAGCAGTTTATTGAAACCTATAAGAGTGAGGTTCTTTTTATTCATATCCCGGCAAAGGATGAGAAATTGAACCATATTGGCAGAAAGACAAGAAAGGATATTCAGACATACGGCGGAGAATATTATGATGGGTATGCTCTCTGTAACCTTACACGAGAAGATTACTTTCAACACGATGGGCATCTCAATCCAAATGGTTATTCGAAAATTTCGGCATGTGTGACTGACGCGGTAAACAAGAAATGGCCCCGCTAGTGAAGTAACTGCCCTTTAAGGCTCTTCTAACTCAGCCAATTCCTTAAGATAGACACTTTCACAACGAATTCTAGGTAGCTTCAAACGTAAAGGGTATCT
>VGSE01000257.1 GCA_016875135.1 Deltaproteobacteria bacterium | reverse complement strand
TTGCCGAAGCGCTCTTCTTCAAGTTCCTATGAATGTTTTTGTCTCGCTTAATACCACTAGAGATTATATTCACACCGCTGATGCAGCTGAAATGATTCTTAGATCCCTCAAACAAATTGGGGAAAAAAATTCTTCCCAAAACTGCACAACAAAAATTATCTGCTCCGAGGAAGAGTGTTCGATCTCTCAAATTTTAAGTTATCTAAAACACCTCACTTCCCATCCCCCGCTGATCTCTCACCCTGAAAACCTAATCTCCTCCCAACAGCCGAAGGAACTGATCTTTCGCTCGGAGTGCCTAGTTTCCAGCTTCAAGTGCCGACCTCTTTTTGAAGGTCTTAATGAACTCTTATGCGCTCAGGAAAAACAACTCCAATTAGGAGCATTGCCATTTCCACAAGCGGTTTGAATTTAAAAGCATTATTTCTAAAAGGATCTCAAATGAAACTCATCAAAAATACTTGCATTATCGCAGTAGGAACTCTCTTTTTTTCGCTAATCGCAAAAGCTCAAAAGCCGCCTGTAATTCACGAAGAAGTAGAAAGAGATTTTCACCCGGCCTATGCGGCACTAGCCACCGGAACCTTGGCGCAACGGCACATCACAGGTCGGAAAGCAGAGAGATACCCTTGGCCGGTAGCTATCAAATCTATTGGCCATACAATGGCAAGCTACCAAAGATACGGAGGGGTCTCAGGAGCCTATTTTCATCACGGATTAGACATTCGTGCAGATGCGGGTAGCGATGTCCTAGCCTCAGCCGGCGGACAGATCGTCAACATAGAGAATTATATGCCGGGCGATGACGCCTATTGGGAAGTCGCCATAATCGACAAAGACGGATTTATTTGGCAATACCATCACATCGAACGGGACTCAATTCCACAATCTATTTTTGAAGCCTACGAAACAAAAACCCCTATACCTGCGGGAACTAAGCTAGGAGAAGTCTATTACTGGTCAGTTGTCACTTTTGGAGAACGATATCATCATATCCATCTCAATATTTTAGGTAAAGACAGTGCCTACTTAAATCCTTTTGATTTTTTAGACTTACTTCCAGATGCCTCAAGTCCTGAGATCTCTAAAGTCTACTTAGTGAGAGACGGGAATTCAGTTTCTGGGAACACAATTAGCTCTGGAACTTACACTATTGGAGCGGAAATCAAAGACCTTATTCTAAGTGATGTTTTCGTTTTACCCCCCAATGAAATCAAAGTTTCACTCAATGGAACCACACCCTTTACCGTTTGGAAATTTGATTCCCTACCAGGGGGAGCGGACAATGAAAAATATGTTAATGAATTCTATTTACCTAGGCTTGCTTGTGGAGATTACAGCTGCCGAAAGCCAGTAATCAATTTGGGGTTTCGTAAAAAGGCAGGACAACCATTTCCTCTAACCCCTGGGGCTCATGAAATCGAAATCATCGTCTCAGATTATAGCGGCAATGAAGCACGAAGATCTTTTCGCTGGAATGTCGAATGATTTTTATCTAAAAATTCTCGGCACCAAACTTCGATACTAACAAGTGAGAACATAACAAAAGAGGCATCAATATGTCCTCTTCTATCTTTTTCAATCAGCTCTTTTACAGCTTTGGAATTAAAAAGACCTCGTTGCTTTAACGAAGACTCCGAGAGAGTTTCCTCAACCAGACCTTTTAGCTCTTGATTCATCCAGTGCCGAATCGGAAGACCAAAACCCTGTTTTTTTCGATTCAAAATCTCTTCAGGAACGAGCCCTTTAACCGCCTCTTTAAAAATGAATTTAGTCTCAAATCGTTTCATTTTTAGGCAGCTTGGAATTTTCGCGACAAAATCAACCACCTCTCTATCAATAAGAGGGACGCGAACTTCAACCCCTTGCGACATGCTCATTTTATCCACATAGTTAAGATTGTGATCGGCCAGAAAGTGTTTAGTTTCAAGATAAAGCA
>VGSE01000256.1 GCA_016875135.1 Deltaproteobacteria bacterium | reverse complement strand
TTGTGGTTGCCCCAGCTAAAAGCTTATTTTTTGGGGGAGGTACACCTTCGCTTCTCCCGGTAGCCTTACTTGAGCAGATTATCAACTCCTTACGGGACTGTTTTGAGTTCGAAGATTCTTCAGAGATCACAATCGAAGCCAATCCTGAAACTGTCACCCCTCATTTTTTAGAGAATCTGCGAAAACGAACCCAGGTGAACAGGATCAGTTTAGGGGCTCAGAGTTTTTCGGAGCGGAATCTCAAAACTTTAGACAGGTTGGGCTCTAAAGAATCTATTTATCAAGCTGCAGATCTTCTCAAAGAGTTTGCCTTCAGAGATTTTAACTTAGATTTGATTTTTGCTATCCCCGGACAAGATCGAAATCAAATGTTGGATGACATTGCCGAGGTGATTTCTTTAAATCCAACTCACATTAGCTCTTATAACCTAACGCTGAAGCCTGGGCATCTTCTTTACGAGAAACTACCCAAAGATGATTTGGTAGCCGAGCTTTATGAAGAAATGGTGGGCCGTTTTGAAAATGCGGGCTATGAACAATATGAGATCTCAAATTTTTCCAAACCCGATTTTAACTGTAAGCACAATTTGTTGTATTGGTCGGGCGGGGACTTCCTAGGAATCGGTCCGTCTGCTTCAAGCCGACTTTTTAAAGAAGGGTTATTTTATCATCGTAAAGAATTTTCGGATTTTAATAAGTATCTCCACCAAAGAGAGTTTAGTGAAATTCCATTTGAAAGAACAACCCAGAAGCAGACTTGTTTAGAAGCAACGTTCTTAGAATTAAGAAAAAACTCAGGTATAGAGTTGAAAACTTTTTTCAAGCGTTACGCGTATGATCCTTCTCAATCGAGACAGTTTCTTTTATTTGAAAAAGAAGGTTTTATTTGTAAAGAGGGAACAAAACTCTTTCTAACCCCTAAAGGAAGATTACTTGCCGATATTGTCACTGAGCGATTGGTGGATGATTGAAGGGAGTTTTCTAGTTTGTAGACGCCCCTCTTTTCGTTTGTTAGACTGCTCTAATGGATATATCGTATGTTTCGGAAATCTCAGATACTTCGATAAAAAGACGTTCGATTATTAGGCCTAAATCTCAAGATTCCCTTCAGCACCCTCGAGAAATGTTTATTTTACCCAAGCTGCAGTCTGCCATTTCTTACCAAATTGAACTTTGGGGATCCCAATTTCCGCCGGGCTCAAAAGTTCTTGATATGGGATGCGGTCAACAACCTTACCGCGAGTTATTAATCCAAAAGCGGTTTTCCTACGTTGGTTTCGATGTGATTCAAAACGATGAAAATAAAGTCGATTTTCTAGGTAAAATTGATGATCTTCAACTTCCCGATATGCTGATCAAGAATGGCCCCTATGATATGATTTTAGCCACTGAAGTTTTTGAACATGTTTTGGATTGGGGGCAGGCGTTTCGGAACCTGTCTCGATTGCTCGGACCTGAAGGGGAGATTTTAATCACCTGCCCGTTTTTATTTCCAATACATGAAACCCCTTTTGATTTTTGGCGTCCGACCCCATTTGCTTTGGCCGGATTGTCAGATAGTCAAGGATTTGAGGTCAAAAGTAATCAAACTTTGGGTTCAACTACCGATTGTCTCGGATTGATTTTGGGGCATTTAATCGTGGGCATGAAGTACCAAACTACCACTTCTTTTTGGCGAAGGATCAATGTTTCTATCCAACAAAGAGTTCTCAAGACTTTATTGAAGGGTTTACACTCGCTGGTAAAAGCTGGTTGGCTAGAAGCAAACTTTAGTTCACTTAACGACATGTATGTGTCAAACGTAACTGTATTGACACACAAAAAAGTTGGTTCTCCTGATGTCTTAAACAAACATATTTTTGGTGGATGATTGAAGAAACTTGAAGGCGCAGATTTCCCCCCTGGCTAAAACTCACTTTTTGAAAGAAAAGTTTTCTGCCAAGGAGGT
>VGSE01000255.1 GCA_016875135.1 Deltaproteobacteria bacterium | reverse complement strand
CATTATCTACAACTCTCTCAACAAATCAAGGCAGACTCGTCTTTATGAGGACAACTATTTGCAGGCAACGCTGTCATCCTCATTGAATGCGGGTATTTCGCTGCTTGCACCGTATTTTTTATGGCGGAAGCGTCATCATCACGATCTTTGGCTTCATCTTTGGCAGTGATGATGAGTTGTTATTTGGTTAAGGTAGGAAGACTATTGAGTTCTTGATCGGTGGCATACCTGCTCCCTTTGAATGGGCTTATTAAGAGGCTGATCAGATATATTTTTTCCTAAATTACAAGGACTTATAGAGGAACAAGTTTATAAGATTTGATGAGCAGGTATTTAGTTCTCTTTAAAAAATTAACTTATTAAAACAATCTAAAAAATCGCACTTATTCTTTGGTAGGGCTCCCAGTTTTCTCCCAATAGGCCCGCCCCTCAGCTGGTAACGTGTCGATAGGATCAAAATATTCATAGAGTTGGGTTAGGGCTTCAGGGCGATCCCACTCAAGACTGGTTAAATAATTTTTCGTCCAGTAAGAGATCCCTTTAACTCTGTCATAAGAATGGATTTGGTGTACCCAACGTTTTCCCACAAAGGGCACATCGCACACAATTCTCGGAGTTGCAAAGCCAGGCAAATATCCCATGATGTCGTGCTGAAGATGTTGAGCCTTGGCTAAAGAAACTCTCCAATGTTCAGAATTTGGAATCATGTCGCACATGTAAAAGTAATAGGGAGTGATATGCCCATGGTCTTGGATTTTGAAACAGAGATCTAAAAGTGCTTTCTGGGAATCATTCACCCCTCTTAACAAGACCCCTTGGTTTCTTACATCTCTAAAACCCATATCGAGAATTTTTCTCGCGACTTTGGCTACTAACGGAGTCAACGATTGGGCGTGATTAATGTGCGTATGAACTGCAACACTCACCCCCCGCTGAACCGCCTTTTTCCCAATCCGCTCCAATGCGCTTAAAACTTCATCTTGAAGGAAGTGTTGCGGTACACCCATAAGCCCCTTGCTGGCCAACCGTATGTCTCGAATATTTTCGATATCTAAAAGAGACGAAACGAAGTACTCCAAGGTCTGCGCAGGTAAATTGGCAATATCCCCACCTGACACAACCACATCTCGAACCGAAGGGGTCTTTCGGAGGTAATCAAGAATTTGATCATGACGGTCCTTTTGAGCCGTATCAAATTTACGTTTGGAGACTTGAGGAACGCTCTGCCCCACTAAGTCCATTCGAGTGCAATGGCCGCAGTATTGAGGACAAGTGGATAAAAGCTCCGCTAAAACCTTTGTGGGATAACGGTGGGTCAGCCCCTCGACCACCCACATTTCATGTTCATGAAGACTATCTCGGGTAGCCTTAGGGTGGCTAGGCCACTTCTGATCACGGTCTGAAAAGAAAGGAATCATGTATCGTCTGACCGGATCATTTTTAAGATCTTCAACCTTCATCGTATTGATCATTTGAGGTGGGACCAACATCGCCATCGTGGAACGCTCAGCCTGATCTTTTAAAATATCCATTGCCATGGCATCGGTCAGAGAGTCCCCTAAGACCTGTTTCAACTGAGCCACCGATTTAATAAAATTTCGTTTCTGCCAAAGGGCACTATTCCAATCGGTCTCAGACACGTCTCGATATCCCGGAATTCTTCTCCAATCAGGCTCACTAAAATCTGACGAATATCGATAAGGATACGGTTGCTGGGTTGCGGTTGAAGGTTTTTTATCTTTGGGGGTGACTGCCATAGCTCTCCAAAACTTAAGTTTTTAAGGGCCCAACAATACCCTGTCTTTTGACTAATGACAAATAGCGGATTTTTAACTTTTCTTGTGAGTTTGGATATCAAGCTCGATAATAGGAGGTGGTTTTTTTTCGGATTCTAAGGCCGCTTTGATTCGGTCCTTTTGTGACAGGAGTTCTTTCCCGTCGTTGTCTACAGTAA
>VGSE01000254.1 GCA_016875135.1 Deltaproteobacteria bacterium | reverse complement strand
TACTCAAGGGTTCGTTCCACCCAATTGGCCCTAAGTTTTGAATACGGCTAAACCGGATTTATTTTAAATATTAAACCCAACTTCTTTAAACAGAAGTTGGGTTTTTGTTTGTTAGGTTGTCCTCTCATGATCTCACAGCTTTTGTTGGATGAAATGGCTTGGTTTTCGACTTGATTTTGTGCTCGCGGTGTTATTATGTATTAAGCGAATCAAATTTTATTTATTAGAGATCGGCACTTGCCATTTTAGGGCTGACTGGTGTCTGTGACTTAGTCAGTATACAATCGCAGTTCAAAATACTCGCATACTTCAAACCTAACGAGCTGGCAAGACTTCGTTGGGTTGAAGGGTGGACGCTTACGAGGTTGGCTGCGCATTTTCAAATGCCGAAGTCGACGCTCATCAAGAGGCTTATTGCCCAAAGAAACCAAAAACAGACTACCCCTTAATCCGTTTCCAAGATGCTGATTGCCCTTTTCCAAGACATTTAACTATTTTCTCTCTTTGTAGTTCCGCTAAAGTTTTCCGAATATGTTCTAAGCCAACATCGGGGCAAGCATGCTGAATATCTGCTATTCTAAAGGTTTCGGTTGTTTGCAAAATCGCTTGTAATATCAGTTCGCGTTTTTCGCCCCGCTTAGGTACACCCTTTTCCACTCTTGACTCGAGTTCCTTATAAGCAATTCGAAAAATCGAAAGGACAAAATTTACAAATGGCCAAGGATCGGATTCCCCTTCGTGCCATCTTTGAGAACTTATTTCCAAAGTTTCGTAATAACGCTCTTTATTTTCCTCGATGATCCGTTCAAGACTAATATAGCGCCCCACATCGAATCCCAAATGATAGGCCTCAAGCAACAGAAGAAGTCTGGAAACCCTGCCATTCCCATCTCGAAAAGGATGAATGCATAAAAAATCCAAATTAAACGCAGCTAATGCAATCATGGGCTGAAGTTCTCGTGATCGGTTTGCTTCTTTCCATGTTTGGGTTAACTCATTCATCGCCTTTGGTGTTGCGCGCGCAGAAACAGTTTTAAAGCGTACCCGTGTTCTACCCGAAGGTTGATGCTCAATTATGTCGCTATCTTTTTCTTTGTACTTTCCAGCGTCCCAGATTTCTCCGCGCGAAAGGCGGTGCAATTCACGAATGTTTTTTTCCGAAATAGTTAGTTTTGGCCCTTTTTCGTGAATAAGTGCCAAAGCTTTTCGATATCCTCGCACCTCCTCTTCGTCCCTATCTCTGAGAATACGATTGCCGAAAATTACGGTTCCAATGCGTTTACCCTCAATCTCTACCCCTTCGATCCGGTTGCTCGATACAGCACTTTCGATAAGCGAATGTTCTCGCAAAACTTTTAAGCGCTGAGGCGTTTGTTTCGTAAACAGAGCTTGCTTACCTCGGGATTCCGCAAGATCGGTCAAATACCAAGCGGTAGTCGTAGGAATTGTTCCAAGTGACTCCAATAATTTACGCAGGGTCAACATGTTTTCAGGATAGCACAAGACAGTACCTAATTCAGTACCTAAATAAAAAACTAGTACCCAATTGAATGGAATGGCTAGTAAGCCATGATTTCGACCGGAAATTGACCTAAACAAAGGATAAGAAACTTAACCCACCATAAATTAGGACCCGTTTATTAGTGAGTATTATTTATTATGACTAATACCCGTTGCGCCGCGGCTAAACGGGCGGTTATGCACGTCGATTATTTCTTCACGGAGACAAAATTTGCTAGGCGCCAAAGCTCGTTGGCAGATTACTTGCAGTTACTGGCATTCAAGAAGAGCAATTCTATTTCCTGCTGCGGGAGGAAGACGTATGTGGATGAAGACGGCGGCACTGACGGTGGCATTTCTAATCTCATTAAGTAGATTTATTTTGAATATTAAACCCAACTTCTTTAAACAGAAATTGGGTTTTTGTTTGTTAGGTTGTCCTCTCATGATCTCACAGCTCTTGTTGGATGAAATG
>VGSE01000253.1 GCA_016875135.1 Deltaproteobacteria bacterium | reverse complement strand
ATGGTGACTTCGATTTCTACAGCTTCAGTGAAGGCGACCGTTGTAGTAGGAGCGTCTAGGCTTCGACTTAATCCGGTGGGGTTATTGTCTGGGATATCACGGTCATTATTGGCAATGGTATCGGTGAGAAAGTCTGCAGGGCGTACATAGGTTTTTAAAGGGGAAACAAATCTGTTTGATAGAGCAACGGCAAGATCAGCATTCGCTAGACCAAACCCATAGTAGTTGTGAAAGTTAAACTTAGCTTTATTTAGGGTCCAACCATAATCATTGATATGATTAAGGGGGTCGGCTGGGTTTAGTATGTTGGTTGAAGTCATATCAACTTTTTGTGCAGTTTTGGCTAAAATGAATTTTACATCTCGCCAGGTTAAGTCGGGATTTTTTTCTAGCATCAAAGCGATAACTCCGGAGATTGAAGGAGCAGCAAATGAAGTGCCTGCAAGCGTTGAGGTATAGTTACAGCCGGGATTATCTTTGTGAGGTGTTCCGGCTCCTCCAAGAGAAATATCGTAATCAAAAAGCGAAAGCGGGATATTAAAAAGCGTAGTTCCTTTAGAGCCGATTGAATTGCCGCGAGCACAGGTTGAATTATCTGTCGTGACCGTTCCCGGGGTGAATTGGTTAACCTGATTTAAGATTCCCTGAATCCGAACCCTTTCGTCAGGCGGTCTTTGTAGATCATTGGCAAAGTTTTCAAAGAGTGTCCGTTGAAATTGACCAATGCCGTTTTCTCCCCCGGTTCCGGAAATCCACAAATTGGCTCCTGAGCTTGAATAACTTGCATGGACTCCCCTGGCGTCAACCGCGCCTACTGTAATAACTTCGGGGAAGCTATTATCAGAATCATAAGCCGAATTTTTACCGGATAGAAAATCATTCCCAGCTGCTTTGACATAGATAACCCCCTTACCCTTTCTCATGCGGTCAACTGCATTTTCTAAAGCGGCTCGATAAGTAGTATTTTGTGGCAAAAAGAAATCAGCATTCGAGCCCCAACTCTGATTCACAATATGAAAATTCTCTCTCGTGGCTTGATCGATTAAGTTGTTTTGGGTTGGGTTGACTAGGAAGTTTAGCCCTGCAATTTTAGCATTTGGTGCAATCCCTCTCCCTCCAACATTGTTCCATCCCACCATAGCAATGACTCCTGCAACTGAAGTTCCATGGTCCTTCATCAAAGGATTTTCTAGAGTGGGTAAAATGACGGACGGGTCATTGTGAACTCCAAGTGGAGCATAGTTTCGATTATCCGAAAATAGAACATTAGACTTTAAGTCCTCATGATTAATATCTAAGCCGTCATCTGAAATAGCAATATTAACTCCAGCCCCTGTTATTCCCGATTGAATAACAGAATTGACATTGAGGTCTGCGTTGAACACACCTGGTAGAAAGGCAAATGCAGTTTGGCCTGTATTTTTGTTGTTCCATTGATGAATAAGAAGCGGGTCTCCTGAAACATTTAAAGTGAAGAGTGGTAAAGATTTTCTAACACTCGGATCACTTAATGATACCCCCTGAATTTCGATGAGTGAACTTTTAGCATCGGTAGTGGGAATCCCTGAGATCTGTCCAGAGTCCGGATTGATACTCACCCACTCCGGAGCCGATTTCAGCGAGAAGGGGGAAGAGACGTCAGAGGAGAAAGTGGGGGTGTATTGGAATGATTGGTCCGCCTTGACCTGGACCGCGAATGAACTTCCAGCACGGTTTGCCCCATTGGTGAAGTCTTTTAAACTACAATTCACCACTGATAAAAGAACATATGCTAACACAATTGATTTTAGAAAGTGCCTAACCATTATACATTTTTTCATAAGGGAAGCCCCTCAGCACCCTTTAATAATAACTTGAAGAGAAAAACATATTCCACGGTTCAATTATGGAGATAATTTCACAATTGATTAAGTTATTGAAAACAAGGAAAAACTAAAAATTATCAAATTGAAGGAGAGTTTCTAAGTTGATTAAAAACAATTTTTTTGAATTCCCC
>VGSE01000252.1 GCA_016875135.1 Deltaproteobacteria bacterium | reverse complement strand
CTTTTAACTTTATTAAAGTAGGCAAAAGTTAAGTTCCCATTCCCACAAAAAAGTTCAACCACATTCTGAGCATTGGATTGTTCCACATAACGACTCACGCATTCCTGGAGTCGTTTATTTTGTTCTTCATTAATCTGACGAAAACCTTCACTGCCATGCGCTTCATTGGTGACTCTCTTCACTTCGGAGGCTTCATTAATGTAAAGCTCAAGTTTTTGGATCGTTTCTGTTTTTGGGATTCCATTTTCTCGGATCTTTTTGATCTCCGAATTAATAAGGGGATGTGCAATTTTGCACTCTTTTATATCAACCAGGTCATGACTTTTCTTTTTGAAAAAACCTAATTTTCCGGAACCGACCCTTAATTGAATTCTATTTCGATAATTTAGAGAGGCTTGCGCACCTAAAATTGGAAGGATCTGTTTAGGTTGTAACGAAGTGCGCTCCATAGCGTGAAGAATCATCTCCTGCTTGCCGTGGAGCTGATGTTGGTAGTCCCAATGAAGCCAATCACACCCCCCGCAACTATGAAAATACTCACAAGGAGGCTCTACCCGCTCGGGTGAAGCTTGAAGGACTTCCAAAAGCTCACTTTCACAATACTTTTTATCCTGAGAAACCACCCTAACCTTGACGGTGTCACCCGGAATCGCTCGCGGAACAAAATAGATATTCCCGTCTGTATCACAAGCTACGCCCTGCCCGAGCAAACTAATTCTCGATATTTTTACAATTTTCTCACTCATATTATTGCTGCTTTAATATTTGAATTGTTTTCAATAAGACCTCTTCGGGAGAGGGGATTTTAATACGATCTTCTTCTTGCTGGGAAATCAGAAACTCTGTTCCCCAAGACATAAGCAAATTTGAGTAAGTTTCAAACAAAGGATGCTGTTTGAGAGACCAATTCATTGCGGGAACAAACAACATTTTCCCTTTCTTCCCAATCTGACTTGAGATCAATAAAGTGACTACATTATCCGAGAGCCCCAAAGCACTCTTTGCTATCGTGTTCAAAGTGGCTGGAACAACAATAACCAAATCAAAACTCTCTAAATGGTCCACGTTAGCTTGAGGCTCAGTTATCACCGATTTTCCCGTAGCCCACTCCACTGGGAGTTCGGTCATAAACTTCTTCACTTCCGGGGTATAAAAAGCTGTTACTTCGGCTTGAGATCGCCTCAATTCTCTAATAATTTTAATAGTTTCTACACAAGCAATTCCACCGCATATTGCCAAAGCGATCTGTTTACCCTTTAGGTCACTTGATTTTATTTCGACGGCACGGTCTTTGATTCTCTTTGGGCCAGCAGTCTTTATTTTATTGTTTTTTTTCATCTTTCCAACGCTTGCAGGGCAACACTTAAAAGATATCGCAATAAATCTCAATCCTTTTTATACTTTTTACGCGAGAAACGAAAAATAAAGTTACAGTTAAGCTTTCCTATTGTGACCGATTAGGGGTTGTGCTAAGACTCCACTTCGCAGATTTTGTCGAAGTTGTTGATTTAAGAAGGAGTATTTATGGGAGACATCGTCCTATACGCAAAAAAAAGTTGCACTCAATGCAAGAAAGCTATCGCTTTTTTAAACAAAAAAGGTGTTCCTTATCAAATTAAGGACATCGTTCATGAACCGCCCCCACGTTCCCTTCTTGAAAAAGTTATTAAAGCTGAAAACATTTATGCAAGCCTCAATCAACGTAGCACTACCTACAAAGACAACCAATTAGGGAAGCGCAGAACCACAAAGAATGAAGCGATTCGTTTAATGCTGAAAGATCCTAATTTAATTAAACGACCCCTTATCATCAGAGACAATAAAGCTTATCAAGGATTTGATGAGAAAAGTCTGTTGGACTTTGTAACATTACAGTCTGCCGTAGCAGCGGCTGTAGCTGCAGCAGCTGCAGTTACTGCAACTGAAGTAACAAGCTCAACTAATCCAAACGCATAAAGCCAATCTTTTCAATTTTTTTTAAAAAAAGGAGCCCGCATTTGGGCTCCTTTTTT
>VGSE01000251.1 GCA_016875135.1 Deltaproteobacteria bacterium | reverse complement strand
GGAGGAACTCCAAGAAAATTTTTAACTGGTTCGAAAGTTTGGCTTTCGACACAAGCGGGAAATTTTTGGGAAGGAAAAATACAAAAGGCTAAACTCAATAAGGCCAAAACTGCGCTGGCGTCTTCGCAAGTCGTCATCACCGACACTAAGGCAGTGGAAGAGATTGAATGCGTTCAGGCCAGAGAACTTTTTGGGGCATTTCTTTTTAGTTCCCCAGTGTGGGAAAAGAAGAAGATCCTTTACACAAAAGCTGCCGATGATTTAGTCGGTGTTTTCGCTATTTTGACCTTAGCGAAGCATTTAAAGAATCATCATTCTAAGTTCTTGGGGCTAATTTCCCGCGCTGAAGAGGTGGGATTTGTCGGTACTATTGCTCACTTGAACTTAGGTTGGATGAAGGCGTTTGGGTCTAAAGTAGCCGTTGTAAGCCTTGAAACCTCAAGAACTCTGCCTGGCGCAGTGGTTGGAAAAGGGCCTGTTGTTAGACTTGGAGACAGGGCGACGCCGTTTGATCCAGAATTAACTCAAGTTTTAACTCAAGTGGCTCAAAAGAAACTAAAATTAAAATATCAAAGAAGAATAATGGATGGAGGAACCTGCGAAGCGACCGCTGCTTTGGCGTTCGGCTATAGAGCCATGGGAATTTCTATTCCGCTCGGTAATTATCACAATCAGTCTTTCGAAGCAGGGCCTGAGTCCAGAGGGGAATGGGGTCCTGCACCGGAATTTGTTCATCTTGAGGATATTCAAGGCATGTTGAAGTTGTGTGAAGGGTTGATGGAAGACAATCTCCCATGGAATGACCCATGGCAAAAAAAGCGCGAAGCTTTATTGAAGTCTCAAGAAGAGTTGAGCGAATTATTAAAATTGAGGTGATGATTTTCGTTTTCTGGATTTTCGGATCTTGGCCAATGAGGGGGAGCGCTTTTTCTTTTTACTTTGGGCAACGGTTTTTGTTTGAGACTCTAACCACTGGTAGTTTACCGACTTATGCTTTATTTGAGTTGGATTAAAATTGGGTCGGTGCATTTGAGCCAACATTTGACACTGTCTTTTCGACTTTAATTTGGAAGTAAATTGAAGCTTGATAATCTCACCACTGTTTTTCTCATTTGCGATTTGGATTTTACATTGTCCGGCGAATAGAGTCGTAGATAGAATCAGAGGTAAAAGGATCGTGTATTCTTTTAGTCCACTCACCCATTTTTTCAAGTTCCTCAACATAAGGCCCTCTCGAACCACGCTGGTGTTCTACTAATTCAATTCACGCGCCAATTAAACTAGGCTTGAGAGGGACTGGGGAATGACGTTTTTTGTCTTTGGCGGGGTTGTGGCTTTTACAAGGCTATGGCTCACTATCTTTTTTGTGTAATTGGTCTTAATGCATCTTCATTTCGGCTCTCAAAATAGGCTCTTACCTTTTGGTGAAGAACCAGTTTATTTCTGTTCCATTTGTAAATTCCATTGGAGTCCAAACTAATATCTTCAAAAGGGTTGAATTGGTGTTCAACTAATATTTTATCCCTATCATAATATTGCCGATTAGCCAGAGTCCCGTGAGGCAGGTGTTCTACAATGCCCTTGATGTAGGAAATATCTTTGTTAACACAAACTGCTGAGTCCCACGCCCAGAGAAGAAACTCTTTTCTAAGGTACGGATTGAGACGTCCAATCATTTTATGGTCCCAGAGATGTAGCCAGCTTAAAAGTTGGTAAGTGTCGCTAGCTCCTAAAATATGACGGTCAAAAAAACCGTTTTTTAAGACAGAACGTTGAGCAGCCCAAGCGATTCCTACTTTTGGCCAGGGTTGTGGCCAGGGCTGGACTATATCATGGGATTCCATGTATTTTCCAAAACTCATTCCATGATTGACGGGCTCTGAACAGCTATTTCGTTCATAAACAAATTCGAAAGGCTGAACTACTTTATGCGTTTCCAATTTTTTTTCCGTCTCTTCGGCCCAAGAGTTATTTTTAAAAATAATATCTGCATCCAACCAAGCTATTTTATCTATTTGCTCAGGGAGGGACTCCAAAGCAATGTTTAAAAGCCGTTCCTTTTGCCACATTAAGTTCTCAT
>VGSE01000250.1 GCA_016875135.1 Deltaproteobacteria bacterium | reverse complement strand
TTTTCATTCTTTTAGTCATCTCACGTATGTCTCCGGTTACCGAATTTAGATTGTCGATCAGACTAATAACCTTATCTCGATCCCGACCTTTAAGAAGTTTATTGGCGTCCGTGATTAACTCCCTCATCCCCTCCAAAAATTCAGTCAAAGATTTTTCATTTTGGTCCATAAAATCCATAATCCGACCAAAAACCCCATACCCCTGGGAGAGAAGTTGATCGATTCTTGGAGGATCCACGCCCCGGATAGTCGCCCCATGACTTAAAACGGTAGAGGTCGAACTTCCCGGACTGATTTCGATATACTTCTCACCAATAATGCCAGCCATATTCACATAAAAGCGGGAGTCTTCGCGAACAGAGGGAACAGCTTTTACCGATATATCTAAGGTGAGCTTTAAGCTAATGCGTTCCTGCTGACCTTGCGGAGTCTCAGGAAGAAACTCGATCTTTGAAACCTTTCCCACCTTCACCCCGGACACTCTCACCGGAGAACCAACTTCAATTCCGCCTGCGAAGTTATAAAGAACATAAAACCGAGAATGACTTTGTAGAGGGCCTATAGCTCCCATAAGCCATGCAAAAATCCCAAGCAGTACAACGACCGATAAAAATAAAATTCCAACCCAAAACTCTTTTGACAGACTTTTAGCGTTCGATGGCATAGCAATCGCTACTTTCTAAGATGTTTTTCTTTTTGTAATGAATAAATTAAAAAGGCAGATTTTTTTAAGCCGATTCAGGCTGTTAAGATCATTATATCGCGTAGAATAAATAGGTTAAAATAAAATCGGCGATGATGATGACAAGACTCGTTCTCACGACCGACTGAGTCGCAGCTTCTCCCACTGCGGCACTGCCTACTCCGCATCGAAATCCATGAAACGATGCGATAAGCGGAATAAGACTTCCAAACACGAAGGCCTTAATTAAGCAGCGAATCACATCGGGAAATTTCACAAAAAAGAAGACGGTATTAAAATACTCTCCTGAACTCGACCCTAGCCTCTGTACCGCTAAGAATGCACCACCCCACAAAGCCACTGCTATCGAAATTACGGTCAAAGTCAAAGCTGCAAACACGGACCCCAATAATCGGGGAATCACCAAATAATCGATCGGATCAATAGAAAGCATTTTCATGGCATCCAACTGCTCGGTCACTTTCATGCTGCCAATTTCAGCTGCGATTCCCGCTCCTATTCGAGAGGTCAAAAGCAAACAGGTAATCACAGGCCCAAGCTCGCGCACCATGAGTACCGCCGAAAACGCAGGAACTAAAGCGTCGTGCTTTAAGACCAATCGCATGTGAAAGGCCAATTCAAGAACCATCATGATCCCAACAAACCCAAGAGAAATAAAAACAATGGGAACACTCTGAACTCCCAAAAGGTACATCTGCTCTAAAGTTTCTCGAATTCTAAATCTGTAATTCAAATTCATAATTAGAAATACCCCACTTGAAGAACATCCTGTAAAAGGCTTGAAAGCATCGAGAGAAAAAAGTCGACAAAAATAATAAGGATAAGATTGGTTACAGCACAGCTCTGGACTGCAACCCCGACCCCAACTGCTCCACCGTGAGCCTTGTAACCTTTGTAACAAGAGACGATCGCAATTAAGAGCCCAAAAATAAAACTTTTAATAATACTAAGTCCTAAACTCCAACCTGTCACAATCCTGGGAATATTCTGAATATAACTAAGTGGGTTGACCCCGATGAATTGAGAAAAAACAACACCACCAAGAATAGTCACCATCAGTCCAACAATTAATAAAAGAAAACTTGAGATCACAACAGCCCAGGCTCTTGGCAAAATAATATATTCGACCGGATCAGCCCCTAACAGTCTGATGGCATTAAGCTGTTCGGTCACTTCCATCGTTCCTAGCTCTGCCGAAGTATAAGCCCCAACCTTCCCAGAAAGGAGAAAAGCAATCAACACCGGGCCGACATTTCTAAGCGTCGTCGATGTCGAGAGCCCCCCCAGAAAAGCCTCGGCTCCAAAATCTTTCAATTGCACATCGATCTGGAGAGCCATGATAGCTCCCACAAACAACCCAGCAGTAACAGTCATTCCTAAAGATTTAACCCCAACCTGAAAAATTTGTTCCAACACCGCATGCCAATTAGTCTTGCCTTGACAGGAAAGCTTCAAACACCGACAGGCGA
>VGSE01000249.1 GCA_016875135.1 Deltaproteobacteria bacterium | reverse complement strand
GGCTTTTTAAGAGGTTCAAACGGCCATGAAGTTGGTTTAAGGCGCTAAATTTATTGGCCGTTTGACGATGAGGTGAATTATCAAATGAAACTCCAAGAAAACTTATCAAATCTTATAACCTTGGTCCTCTATAAGTCGTTGCAATTTAAGAAAAAATAGTTCGGACCAGCCTTTTAAAAAGCCTACTCATTTGAGTGGGCCTTTTAAGAGGTTCAAACGGCCATGAAGTTGGTATTTTCCTTTGCATTGGTAAAAGTGGGGTAATGGAGTAAGCCGTGTCGAACCTTTTGTGAGAGGCTCAAAAAGGTACGGTCAAACAGGTGGTAACTTATTGAAAATAAACGTATTCACGTTAGTGTACACTTGCTTTTCGATTTAAGCCGAATCGACACTTTTTTCTCGGGTTTTCGTGGGGACGGGGAATTATTGGCCGTTTGACGATGAGGTGAATTATCAAATGAAACTCCAAAAAAACTTATCAAATCTTATAACCTTGCTCCTCTATAAGTATCTGTAATTTAAAAGAAAATAAATCGGACCAGCCTCTTAAAAAGCCCACTCAAAGGGAGCAGGTATAAAATGATGGAGCCTTATTTGCATCTCTCAATTATCAATGCCACCCATTTGGAAAATCTTACTTTTTAGTGCCCTCTGTCTTGGTTTGGGCCCTGTTCGAGCTCAGATTGAGGAAGAGGTTAACGAGGTTGAGTTGACTTCAGAGGTTCGGATTCTTCCTATTGAATCTGTGCGGGAAGAGGATTTGGAACCGATCGCTGCGAGTCAAAAGAAAGATAGCCCAGTCACAATTAAATCTTTAGAAAGTGTATCGGAAAAGAGTAGCGAATATAGTCCAGACGAAATTGAAGTTCTTAAAAAAATAGGGATTAGAAGATTGCCCAAAGGGGTGAGTATTTTTAGATATTCTCACCGGCTCATAAAAAAACAAGGGCTTTTAGCGAAAAACCCTACGCCTACCGCAGAATCTGTTCAATAAAGTCAATCTAGTTTAAAGCCCAAGCATGAGAGTCTGGTTTTTATGTTTTGCAATACTATGCTTTTGGCGCGTCAGTGTTTGGCATAAAAATAAGCAGAGGGTAGAAACGGTTTGCGCCCCTCAATATCAAAAGACAAAAAGTAGAAAAATGAGCTTAGGAAGCATTAGGCTTAAGGCTCATCGAATAGAGTCTTATAGTGATGAGCAAGAGCTTCAAGGAGAGAAGATCTATTTTAAGCAGCGATGGGAAAGCTTGAATGCCAAAGTAGTGCTTTTAAATTCTGATTCCAATTCTATCCCGGTTGGGCAATCTGTAGAAATTTGGGGGGAATTTCGATGTAGTGAATTCTTTTACAACTTAGGCGGGAGAGATGACCGTCCTTTTGTAAGAAATCAAAGAACATTCAAATTCATTGAAGGAAGATATCGAGTTCGCCCCATTGTTCAAAGGCGCAAGGTCATAAGAGAAGTGAGTGGTTTAATTCGTCGAAGGTTGAAAAATATATTTTATAGTTTCCCGAGTCTATACGGAGTGGTTTGGGCGGTTTGGACGGGAGAAACCAAGGGGCTTGATCCAAGGCTTGAAAAACTCTATCGCGAAGGGGGGCTACTGCCGTTAGTTGCGTTGAGTGGTCAACATGTCAGTATTTTTATCTTTTTGATGAGGGCTATTTCAAGAGCGTGCTTTTATTTCTTTTTCCCAATTAATTGTTTAAGAAATATGAATCGCTATTGGGAAATGATCTTGCCGGTTTTAGTGAGTTGTCTTTTAGCTGTGACGAGTTTGGGATCTCCGTCCATTTTGCGAACTTTGGCTATGGCTTTAACTCTAGTTGTTTTGCGATTAAGACTTTGCTTAACTTCAACCGCCCAAGTGTTAAGTGTTTCTTCGGCGTTCTTGTTACTTTTTGATCCGAGTCTTTTGACAGGTGTGAGTTTTATCTTGAGTGTCGGCGGAACTTATCTTTTGATAAGAGTCTTGGAAAATACGTCTAATACTGGGTGCTTCAAAATGTATTTTCAAACCTCAATTACCATGTCGATTCTTTCTATCCCGCTTGTAGGGTTTTATTTTTCTAAGGTTTCCTTATTGGCTCCCCTTTGCCAAATAGCCGCGAACTGGCTTTGGACTTTAATTATTATTCCAATTGGATTCTTAGTCCCAATTCTCGGGGGCGTTC
>VGSE01000248.1 GCA_016875135.1 Deltaproteobacteria bacterium | reverse complement strand
ATGGTGGGTCTGTCCGGGCTCGAACCGGAGACCTCTACCATGTCAAGGTAGCGCTCTAACCAACTGAGCTACAGACCCAAAGAAGAAGGCAATATAGGGTAAGTTTCTCGAAATGGGAAGGGGCATTTGTTAGGGGCTTTGAATTTACTAATCTCTAACAAATACTGGGGGTTGTTAAGGCTTCCAGGTTGGTCAAAAGCTTCAAAGCTTCCGGGTTACTGCTACCGCAGATCCAACTGGAGGCAGTAAATTTTTGGCAAACTTCCGGAAAATTGGGTTGTCCCCAAATGGTGCAGTGGTTTTCGCTGTCCAAATTTACACACCTAACCCCTGCTGGTTTCCCAGAAGGCATTCCGGGAAGGGGGCTTGAGATTGAAGGAGCAATACAACAGGCTCCACAGCCAATACGACATTCCATGATTTAAGGTTTAACCGAAATCGGAATATTTAGGTAACTTTTTCCATCGGCTCGAGCTTGGGGAAATCGGCCGCCATCAATATTCACTTGTATGCTTGGTAGAAAAAGTTTGGGGGCCGAAAGAGTTTTGTCTCGATTAGTTCTAAAAGCGACATACTCTTCGCGAGTAGTTTTCCCTTTTATGTGAATATTACTCGCCTTCTCTTCACTGATCGTCGATTCGTATTTCACTTCGCGACCCCCTGTCTGATAATCGTGCCCTGTGAAAACTCGGGTCTTATCAGGAAGAGAGTAGAGCCGTTCGAAAACAGAAGTGTAAAGCATATCTGCGCTGCCTTTTGGAAAATCACAACGTCCAGTACCCGTGTCGGGCATGAAAAGAGCGTCCCCAGTGAAAACTGCATCTTCAATCAGATAACTGCAGCAGGCAGGCGTATGGCCTGGGGTGAAAATAACTTTAAACTCCAAGGATCCGCATTTCATTATTTCACTATCTTTAAAGAGTCGATCAAATTGGCTTCCGTCCGTTTTTAGATATTTAAGGTCAAAGATTGGCTGGAAAAATTTTTGAACCTCTATGATTCTTTCTCCCATTCCCGTTTCTGCCTGCGGAAAGTTGTCTTTGAGAAGCTGGGCCCCCGAAACATGATCGGCATGAGCATGCGTTTCTAAAATCCAATGAAGCTTAATAGCCTCTTCTTTTAAAAAAGAGGTGACAATATCGCTCGACTTCGACGTAAGGGTGGAACTCGCCTGATCATAATTCCAGACAGGGTCGATTACCATCCCATCGCGGGTATTAGGATCCCAAACGACATAGGTAAGAGTCGATGTCTCAGCATCGAAGAAATGTTGGATTTTGATCATATGAATTTCCTGTCGCGAAGTAGTTTAAAGACCCCAAGAGGCCATTGACTTTTTTGGGCTCTGAAATCCGTAGTTTTTCTTCAATCAAAGGCTTCTGCCTTTTTAAAATCAACCAGTAGGCGATCGAGTAAACCAGAATCGCTCCTACCATAACCCGGTGTATCTTTCGCGCTAAAAGTAAAAATACCCCCAGCAATGATGTATATCCGTCATCCTTTGCTGATAAAGGAAGCCCTCTAGAAAAGCTAACTAAATTTTTAACTAACGTAGGAGCTTGTTTTCTAATGGCAGCTCCAGTCCGTGAAGTAGGAAGTGAAGAGGCATCTCCCAAACCGAAAATGTTGGGATATTTAGTGTGTTGCAGTGTGAATTTATCAACCGAAATCCAGCCATCTTTATCTGCTAGAGGACTCTTACGAATGAAAACAGGAGAACCCATAGAAGGGGTCACATGGATCATGTCGTACCTGATGACCGATTCTTGCTGAGTTTCTAAATTTTTAAAATAGGCCTCCCGTTTTAATCCATCGATGGCCACTAAATTATTGTTAAAAAGAGTATGAATATCTCGTTTTTGTAAAATGGCTGAGAGCTTTTCTGCATACTTTTTAACGCTAAAAATTTGGGCCCCCGCTGATGCAAACAATATTTCACATTGATTTCGAATTTGCATTTTTCGAAAAAAGTCTTCGGCAAGGTACATAATTTTCTGAGGGGCTCCACCGCACTTAATTGGGGTGTTGGGAAAAGTAAAAATAGCTCTTCCCCCTTTAAAATTGTGAATTTCTTTCCATGTGCTCTCCACAGTATCAAAAGCATAATTCGAACATACGCCGTTGAACCCTAAATTTTCTTTAAGCCCTTGAATTCGATCCCAGAAGATTTCCATCCCTGGTGAGACAATCAAGTATTTATAACT
>VGSE01000247.1 GCA_016875135.1 Deltaproteobacteria bacterium | reverse complement strand
ATCGGCCCCCTTCTTCAGGGTTTCTGAGCCATTCGCCCCACTTCCGCATCCCCCAAATAGAATTATTCACCGGCTCGCCGTTGCAGAAGAGGTCTCGAAGGGGGGATAAACGGGAACTTCCCCGTACTCTTAAGTGGATCGTAGACAGCCCATGAGGGGGGCCTAGGGGCTTGTTTTTTTGCCAGATTGGTTGTCCCTGCAACAGCCCTCGAAGAAAGCAAGCTTGGATAAATCCCCCTGCCGCAATGAGCAGAATTTAATACAGGCGTCATCATCGACAATATGGGCCGAGGAAAACCGGATGGATAAGGCAATGGAATACTATCGGGCAGCAATCAACGCCAATCCCAACTATTTTGAGGCTCATAATAATCTTGCCGTAGCCTACCTGAATCTCAAGCAATTTGCGGTTGCAAAGATCTACTCGGAAAAAGCGCTTTCTTTAAATCCGCAGTCGGCGGATTTGATGTTCAATCTGGCCAGAGTTGAGTACCATCTTGGCAATTATCAAAAAGCGATTGAATGGTTTGAGGCAGGAATTAACGTGAGCCACAACCGTAATCAACAGCTCACGGGGCATATCGGGGCCGTAATCGCCCATACCCAAAACAAAACCTATCGGAGTGCTTTCGAGCATTCTTTACAGGTTATAGAACTCAATCCTAATGATTCCGAAGCTTACATTCAGGCTGCAAAACTATCGCTCATATTGGGCAAGGCCGGCGAGGCGGATTATTATAGAAAGCAAGCCGAGGCAATCAGCAAGGGAAAGTAGGTCGGCTTTAGAACAAAGGTCTTGATAGAAGATTCGTTAATTTCTGTTTTACTTTGTGAAGTATTGAACGGGGTGGATTTGGATGTTTTGCGTAATTTTTGCAGAAATTCTCCATAAGCTTTTCATCCACTTTTAACTCCGTTATCCATTTCACATCAGACTTAGCCAGAGAGAGATCATTTACATATTTGTCTGTCTTACAGCAGTGAGTACCTGTTCCATCGTGTCCAATGTTATTCACGTAGGAACGTATAGGTGTAATAGATAGACCCATATTTTTGAATTGCGCATAGACCCAACGAATTGCCCACGAGTCGATTTTTCCCTCTTGCTGCAGTTTCAACATGTCAGCGAGGTCCTCCCCCCCGCGGTTAAAAGCCTCGGTTAACTTCTTGCTCTTGGTGAACCGTTCATAATCAGACACGTTCCAGTCCACTCTTTCAAAGCGATCTTTCCAAGTGCCCCACCCCCATGAGGAGCTTCTCAAGTTGCAGTAAACGTCGTACTGGTAACTGGCTGGGATAGGCATCAGAGATGGCGGCAGGTTATAACCACTGATGGAAAATATGTTCCTGTGGTTTTGGTATCTCGTCAGAGCTTCATTCATATACGACAAAAAGTAAGGAGAGAATTCGAGGTCATCTTCAAGGATAATGACGTGGTTGTGGTCTTCCAATACGACCGTCATTCCCTGAATAATCGATTCAGCAAGGCCCAGATTATGTTCATTTGTGTGTACCGTAATGGATTGGAAACCGTCAGCGCGTGAAACAATTTCTCTAACCCTCAAAACGGCATTAAGCTGCTCTGAGTTTCTGGGACCATCAGAAAAGACAAGGAGTTTGGATTGCCTGGCAATAGTGTTCTTTTTCAGTGAATCAAGAATTCTTTCCGTGTGTTGAGGTCGATTGAAGACAAATAAGGCTATAGGTGCGTATTTCACTATATGTCCTCCCGTAGCATTATACTCCACGGTTTTCTACACCGGTAGTCGTGTATGCGTATGAAACATCGTAAAATCCGTAATCAGTTGGTTAAGTCTTACAGTAGCCCTGGGGTTAAGCATAGTTTGAGACCATTCTGTAAGCTTAAAAGGGGTAATCATTCTTAGACAACTGAGTTCGTTTTCGTTTAGTAGCCAGTGCTGGTGAGTCTGGTGATCTGATAAATCGCACTGTTGGCAAACAATGCCGCCCCCTTCAATATCAAAACGAAAAACATTATCTGTATGGATAGTAATTTCAAAGGCCTTATTCTATGAGACTCGCCTCTACCCACGCTAAATTTTATATTTTCAAAATGTTTTTTCATAGAATTCTCAAAGTTAGGAAAGCTTGACGTTAACTGCAGTATGCCTTGTTTTAAGGATCATAATCAAACCATCAAAAAAGGAATTTTCTTCATAATTTAAAAAAAACTATGGAGAGTAAATTCAAAGGCCCTATTTTTCGAAATCCGCCCTCACCCAAAATTATAAAAACCTAGCTTTT
>VGSE01000246.1 GCA_016875135.1 Deltaproteobacteria bacterium | reverse complement strand
GGCCTATCACAATCACTCTTCCTAACGGAGAAGAGATCAAACTTTCGTTAACCACTCAAACGATGTTCATTGAACGAGGGAATCCCTAACCACCTCAATTGAGATTTGAACATCTTCAAAATGAGTTCGAAAAGAGAGCACGCAGAGCCGAAGATATAAGAAACCTTGTATCGTTGTGCTTGAAAGATGGATTTTTCCACCATTCAGAATTTTAGCCAAAAGCTCAGTCGTTTTTTGGTTTGTAGAATCCTTATCCGTTCCTTCGCAACGAAACGCAACAATAGAAAGCTCCGGCTCAGCGAACAATTTTATCCCGGAAATTTGGGAAAGCTCAGAAAACAGATAGTCTGCTAAAAGAAGCTTTTCATCAAGGGCGGCTCGGATCGCCTTCATTCCATAGGCTTTTAAAGAAAACCAAAGTCTCAAGGCTCTAAAGTGACGAGTTAATTCGAGAGAATAGTCTCCCGGGGAGCTTACACCCTCTTTCGCCAAGTCCTGCAAATAGGCCGCTCGGCTTACCAGACTCTTTCTTAGTAGATCCCCTTCTCTAACGATGACAATGCCCAATCCATAAGGCTGAAATAGACCCTTATGTGGATCTAAAACTAAAGAATCTCCAAACTCCAATCCTTGAAGTCTCTTTTTTCCCTTCTCAGTGAGCCAAAAAAATCCGCCATAAGCGGCATCGATATGCATCCAAATCTTCTCTTGCTGGCAAATTTCATGGCACTCTTTAAGAGGATCAATAGCACCTAAATTCGTAGTCCCAGCCGTAGCACACAAAATCCAAGGAGAAAGCCCATCGCTTTTATCAAGATCTATCTGTTCTTTTAGGTGGCTCATCAACAGGCGTCCCCGGCTATCGGCCTTTATTTTTCTAAAAGGGACATCCTGTAGGCCGGCAATGAGCAAAGCCTTGTGAAAACAATGGTGGGCCTCTTCACTGCAGTAAATAACGCTGTTAAACCAATCTTGAGTCTTTCGAGTCGAGCGGGCGGCAACGATGGCCGTTAGAGTAGCCATCGAACCACCACTTTGTAGGGTTCCCCAGCTAGTTTCAGGCCAATCGAGCAAGAGCCTGATCCATTTCATCACTTGATTTTCTATTTCGACTGCTCCAGGACACGCTCCGGCTACACCAGAATATCGATTGGTCAAAGCAGCAATCATATCTCCAATAGCAGCAACCGGAAGCCCGCCGCCCGGGATATAGCCAAAGAATCTACCTGAAGTAGGCTCAATGCCGGACTCTAACGCTAATTCGGAAAAATCTGATATTACTTTTGCTAAAGGCTCCGGTGACTCTGAAGGGGTAGGGCGTCCTTCAACAAAAAGTTTAACGGGAAAAAACGCGGGGGATTTCGAAAGTGCGGATAGATAATTTTGCCCAAAAGAGTCACATAACTTCATGGCCTCTTTCCACTGCTCAGCAGAGTAATCTAAGGTCCTGGACAACGCTTCAAGTTTCTCGAGTTCTTTCATGTTTTCACTTTTTCTCAACTCTATGGTAAAGCCTAACTCATGAAAAGTGGAATTTGTTCATCCTGTCGACTTCCTAAGGCTTTGCTTGTCTGTGAGTGTTGCCAAGCCAACCAATGCAAATCTTGCGCGATCAAATTAAAAAAGAATAGTTTTTCATTTTTACCGGTAATACCGACAGAGCTAACCCACCTCATCTATTGTGGTCTTTGTTTTGACGAAAAAGTAGCTCCTGCACTTGCAGCCTATAATGAAACCATGGCTAAAGCTCGAAATGTGAATGTCTTTTTCAAAACACAGAGCGAAGAGACTCGATTATTAAAGCGTGCTGAAAAACCGATTACTGTAAATCAATGTGAAGACAAAGACGAAACATTGTTGAGACTTGCTTTTCTGGCAGCTCAAGCCCATTTTAATACGCTGATTGATGTCGTGATTAAATCTGAAAAAGTGAGAATGCAAGCGTATCAAACTACGCAATGGAATGGCTCTGGGATTCCCCTTTACATTGATGAAGCGCATCTCCCCAAACGGTAATGTCACTAATTAACAAGCCCAAAATTGGAAACCCCTGACAAAACCTATCGAATTTGCGAAGAGTTTTTAATTGTGAAGAAAATGAATATATCTCCATCATTATGCTCTATCTCTCCCATTCGCCATGTGTCTATAATGGTTAAAGAACCTTAAATCTTAAGAGAACGAAATGCGGAACGTCGGCTATAATTTTTTTCTAATCCTATTTTTTTCGACTGCCAGGGTGGGCCTTGGGGAAGTGGAACCTAAAATATTTTCAA
>VGSE01000245.1 GCA_016875135.1 Deltaproteobacteria bacterium | reverse complement strand
CCCCAAAACCCCAAAACCCCGATTGGAGGCATTAATAATTAAATTTAAAAAAAATGAGCAACTAAGAATGGTTAAAAGACGCCAAGTACGCCTGGAACGCATCTACTGGGTTAGAAATAGGGAAATGGAAATTTTCAAAATGGGTTACAAGCTAAGATTAATTCGGTACACCGGTTGGAGTCACCCTGAATGGCAAAGGCAAGTACAAAACTTTCAAAGGCGGATTTGCCTCACTCTGCTTGAAGGTGTACATCCTCTACCTGTTTATTGAAAAAGTAATTCCCTTAGTGCACAATCAGATTGAAACCACCTCGACTGAGTATGCGTTTCAAGATAGCGAAAAAAACCCCTTCAACCCCTTTTTAGTGAAGGAATTCCACATAGCCATCGGTACCAAGCAAGCAATCGATCCAAAAATTGCGACCTATCATATGGAGTACGAGATAGAAAAAGATGGAAAGAAAGAAACCGTAACTGCCATCGACATGAAACGTTGCGATAAAACTGATACTGATGATTATGACAACTTGATGTGTTATGACGATTTTAAAAAAGGTGACAAAATTGGAGCCTTGTAGGGTGATTATTTCACGTCAAAAACTAAAACCACTATGAAATTTTCGCTCCGAAAATGCGTCAAATCAGAAACCAACGAATGCGCAAGCGACGATGACGTGAAATAATTCTTCAAGAATAATCCCTTCACACGCATTATGTACAACGAAAGCTATGTGAGCACCTCAAATCCTGAATATCCATTAGCCACAGCTAAAAAAGCCGAGCTAATTGAAAACGATCCCCTGGGCTACAAAACGGTCTTTTTGATGTATGTTATGCCGATCCAGTTAAAAGGAAGTGATGACTTGAAATTTAGTGGAGCACGCATAACCAAAACTTCCAAGCTTTTCTTGCCAATGCCAAAAGACGGAAAAGACCAGGGTGAGGAAATTTTTGAATTAAGACTATGTCTGGATAGCTTAATACAAAAATCTAAGTATAGTCGGTACGACTGGAACAAAATCGTCGGCTAAATTGGCGGAGTTGAGAAATTCTATGGAGGGTATATCCTGCTGGTAGTCGGCTACTTCACGAAAATCGACTACATGGCAGAATTTATCTCCAAACTCTTTTTAGTGAAGTAGTCAAACAAGACCTTCCACCAGAAATTCTTCAAAAAAAACAAAAAAGGCTGCAATCAGTACTGTGAGGACATTTTCGAGTAGAAACAATCCCAAGAGCAGATCTAAGCTGCGGAAGAATTCGAAAAATAAAGATAGGCCGAAATGGCTAAGGCGAAGGCCAGCCTGGACGACGGAAAGGTCGATATTGCTGACATCTAGAGCATCATATTTGACATTTTCAGCAGAAGAAATAAACTTGTTTATGAATTCCGCCAACTGTTTGTTCTTTATTTCGGCTCTGTGTTGGCTCCCATTCTCAAATGCTTGAGGTGCAAGTGTTTCAACATCAATTTACTTATGAACAGCAGGAAGATCTTCAATAAGGGAATAAAAAAGCTGGGAAAAGAATGTGACTTGATTGATATGATGGTCCAGACCCGCAGGATTAAAAATTTCATGAAGAACTTTTTGACCCAGGAGTAAAAGATCTTAATGAAGTTCGACAGCGCCAATCTTATTAATGAAAGCTCATCTTCAAGAACAGATAGCAATCCGAGTGACATTGACTAAGTCATGGTCAATAAATTGAACATTTCGAGCCAAAGATCAGGACTAGTAGCGCTGTTCACCACAATGAAGCTAAGAGACATCCTCTAGACCTACACCGAAAAAAACCCCATTCCTGATTTCGACTTGAGGTTGCTTAAAGCTTATTTCGATCAAGATGCAAACACTAAGATTAAAAAAGATACCGACAAAGAAACTTTAGTCCCCCCTGAAAACTACCGAAACAATCAAGTCATGAGTCTAAACTCAAAACAAGACTCAATGGTAAGTTATATAAGTAGATAACTTGTGTTTAGAATGATTATTTGGTTGACTAGCCTGAAATATCTCTTTACAAAACTGAAACTGAACGCCTTCCGCTTAAAACGATTGAACCGCCCACATCTATCACATCCATTGCGCTTGGCCTTGAAGAAACCAAGAAAATGCAGCCTACGTCAGACGCAACAGTTGCTTAAGACCCTAAGTAGACCACAAAAGAAGAGACTTGAGCTAGCGTATTTGTCACGTAGTTTTTTTATTGGGGACCATGTGTTTCTGATTTTTCTACAACTAATTTTATAATTTATATCATGGGGTTTTGGGGTTTTGGGG
>VGSE01000244.1 GCA_016875135.1 Deltaproteobacteria bacterium | reverse complement strand
CTCCAGAGCCGATGGGATGGAAAACCCTTATCGCATCCGTACTCTTTATTGGGGGTCTAGAGCTCCTGGCACTCGGAATTTTGGGAGTCTACTTAGGAAAACTAGTCACCCAACTCAAAGGCAGACCCCCCTATATTTTGAATCGAATCGTCACCAACTCAAAACAGGAATCGGAACTTAAAAAAGCCGTCTAAAAAAACTCTACACTCTCACATGAGATCGTTTGTTCAAAAGTTGAATTTCAGTTCCAAAGTTCGATATGGATCTCTTGTTCGCTGGGCAACTTTATTTCTTTCTGTTTACATGATCGGAAGATATGTTCCAAAGTCTTGGTTTAATACCTTACCTGCAACAGGTGGAGACATGGGCTCCCATTTCTGGCCGATTAAAGTTCTACATGACTATGGCATTCCTCATGGCGCTATTCGTCCCTGGAACCCGGGAAACAACGGGGGCGAAGGCCTTTTAGTTCACTATTTTCCGCTTCCCTTTTTGCTCATGGCCTTACTAGGCTATATGATCCCCTTGGGTTTGGCTTTTAATTTAGGAACGCTACTTCCCTTGTTAAGCCTTCCGTTATCTATTTGGTTTTGTTTGGGTCAGATGACCCCTTTCTCAATAACCCCAGCACTAGCAGCTCTTTTTTCTTCAGTTGTTCTGCTCAACGAAGGTCACTCTATGTGGGGTGGAAACACTTTATCGACGCTGGCAGGACAATTTGCCCACATGTATGCCTTAAATTTTTTTGTACTTGGTGTGGGTTTCCTTTGGAAAGAAATGAAGCAACCTAAACTCCCCTGGAAATCCTCGGTTCTTTTTTCAGCTGTTGCTTTGTCACATGGTTATATCTTCTTTTCAGTTCCATTCGTTATAATTTTAGTTGCTGCTCTTGGACCTAAAAATACTCTGAAACAAAAATGCCTAATTGGGTGTCTGAGCGGCTTTTTTTCTGTTTGTCTATCGGCCTGGTACCTCGGTCCCATGATTCTTAATAATTCCTGGGTCACTCCTCATGCTTTCTCATGGACATTCCAAAGTTGGTTACAAGAGGCCTTACCGAAAATATTAGATCCCCTGGTCGCCATAGTATTAATATCGATATTGGTAATAACTTACTTTGGGTTAAAGCAGAAACAATTCCAATTACTCGGTGTCTTTTTGCTATGGTTTCTAACCGGCCTTGTTTATTTCCTTTTCTTTTTTGTTTTTAGGTACTTGAAGTTAGTCGATGTTAGAGCTCTTCCCCAAACACAAATTTTCTGGGCTATCGCTATCGCAGTCCTATTTTCGATGACTTTAACCGCCCTCCCCAGAAAATTTTCATTTGGAATCGCTATTATCTTAAGTGGATTTATTCTCTTCTGGACAGATCTTCAGGTGGTCAAATTTCCCATTTGGCTCGATTGGAACTATTCCGGATGGCAAACCAAACCCAACTACGATCAATTAATTCAAATTTCCGATAAGCTGCGGGGAAATTTATCCGATCCTAGAGTGGCCTATGAACACCACCTAAAAAACAACTCTGTCGGCACTGAGCGAACATTCGAAATGCTCCCTTACTTTGCCAATCGAGCAACCACAGAGAGCCTCTATTTACAATCTACCATCCTTGCTCCCATGATTTTTAGTTTCACCTCAGAAATTAGTGAAAGCGCTAGTTGTCCTTTTTCCGCTTGGCCCTGTCTTGGCTTGCAATTGATGGAAGTTCAACCCAAAATGAATCTTCTTGGAGTTTCACAACTCATTTTGAGTTCAGAAGCGTCAGTGAAAGCAGCCCAACAAAACTCGCTTTTGAAAGAGAGTTTTTCAGCGGGTCAGTGGAAAGTGTTTGAAACACAAATCCCGGTCAGCATGGTGGAAGTCTTTAAGTCTCAACCTACCGTTATCGACACACACAATTGGAAAACTAAGTTCTGGAATTGGTACAAAGAATACAAAGATGGAAACACATTCTTAGTAGTTAATGAATTTTTACCCAAGGACGCTAATAAAATAGTTTGGACATCTCAAAATGCTTGTCACCCTGAAACTACTGTCGATTTCTCAGGAATTTTATTAAAGACCAATTGCCCCGGTGTCGCTCACTTTTTAAAGTACGCATATCATCCCTCGTTTACTGCTTCGAATGGTGAATCCATCTTTCTAGTTAGCCCAGGGTTCTTAGGCGTTGTTCCCAACTCTAATGAGGTGAAACTTAATTTCGGAAACTCTTGGAGCTGGATGCTGTTTCGAGTTCTGTCTTTAGGAGCTTTCTTAGTAGTAGGCTTTTCAGTTCTTAAAAACTGGCAAATACCGCTTGGGAAATCGGTACGACAGAAGAAACCAAAAA
>VGSE01000243.1 GCA_016875135.1 Deltaproteobacteria bacterium | reverse complement strand
CATCGGCAGGTATTAAAGGTTTTCTTAGATTATGAAGAAAATTCCTTTTTTGCTGGCTTGATTGTATTTCTTAAAACAAGTCAAACTTCAATTAAAGAGAAACTCTCTGAAGTTGGTGGTCACTATGAAAACACGTTTTAGAAATATAATTATCAGTAAGTTGTTCGGTGCCGTCCCTATATTTTTTCTTTAGCCGGTAAGTGATGAGCCCGTCGTTTCGTATTGCCAGCCGGTCCATGGCCACTGGTGGACGTGCGATGTACCTCACCATATGCTCTAACTTTTCTCTTTCCTCGGCCCTGCAACTGACATTGGCGTTCCCCCTCTAGAATTGCTCCGTCAAAGTTTCCATATTCTGCGGTGCCAATGCGCCTGACTTTTTTTCCGCCCCTTTCCCCTAAGGCAATGATTGACTGCACACTGGAATCATGAGATTCCGCATAGAGTTCGGTGGGCATTAAAAAAGAAATTACTGTAACTAAAGAGACTACAAAGTACATTTCAATCCTCTCACACTGTGAGCCAGCGCCCCTGCTACAGCGTTTCAATAGTGATTCCATCTTAGGTTAGGGATTTATGAGGTGAAAAAAGCGGATTACAGTGACAGAGTTGGGCCGTCAGGTGTCTGCACTCCAGCAGAATACCGACGAAGTCAGGTTTAGATAATTGAAAAGGTCGGGAGCTCTCCTACAATACTCGGAAGCTTTTGCATAAGGGCTAATCTGTTTGTTAAAAGGTAGGTGTCTTTTTTAATCGGTTTAATTAGAGATAGGCTCTCGAGCTTTTTTAAGCAAAACCTAAATTCATCTTGGGCTAGCTGAATGTAGAACTTAAATAGAGTTTCTGGCAGATAGACTTCAATACCCTGTTCAGTCTTTCTTCCAAAAGTGTCAAAAAAGTAAACGATCAAATGTAGCAAACGGTCTTCTTTTTTTTCGTACTTAAAACAATGAATCAGACTGTTGGCTCTCATCAATCTTTGATAAATAATTTTTCCACAGTGTTCTAATAAGTCGATATAAGTTTCAGGGTTCGTTTTTTTAATCTCCTGAATTTCAGCATGGGTAAGTCGAATTGACTGGACTTCGGTGTTGGCTTTAGCTGAGTAAGCTCTTTTGGTCTTGGGTAAATCAAAAAAAAGATGCTCACCAAGAACCTCTCCTGGCCCCACGTAATTAACCACGGTTTCCTTGCTGTCTTCTCCGTGCGTTAATACGACATTTCCATCAAGGATGAAAAAAACGGAATCAGACTCAGTTTCCTGCTTAAACAAGTAGGATTCCGGAAGTAAATTTAGTTTGAATTTATTAAGTGATTGAGAGATGAGCATAATAGGAGTGTATTAGATTAGCCCTCACAGCGTCAACTTTCAGTTTTTTAAGAGTAAATTAATATCTGGCCTACATGATTAAATCTCAGGGGAGTGAGAAGTTTCAGCATTTTCAGAGTCCCAATCAAGTCTTACTAACTCAATGGGTAAAGGGCTTTGATTCTTGGAGAAAATATTAGTGTGAAGGCAGAACGCAGCGGACGTATTTGGGCTGGTTAAATTGACTATTACTAGATGTGTTAGTAGATGTGTCAGATCTATTTTTCCATACCCAGTAACTAGGGATCAGGCCAAGATAAGCCGATGAAGTCCAAACGTAATCAGTTGCATTGTAACCGGGAACGCCAGAGGATTCTGCCCACGTTGGAGCGGAATCCAAAGAATCCCCATTTGGTAAGGGATTATTTATTGGCTGTTCCATTGTGGTCTCATACATAGTGGGTAGGCGCATTCCCTTCTCATTGCAGGTTTTGATATTGCCTTCATAATAAGAAGAAGCTTGGCCAGCTCCCGTGGAACCCACGGGATCGTTCCACATTCCAAGGTAATCCTCCCCAAGGATTCCTCCATCCTGATCAAGAGTTTGTTGATCGTCCACAACAGAATAATATAGCCAGCGGTCGGTTGCGACCATCTGGGTTACGGGTGACCAATCTAAAAAAACGTTGGGGGGGTTGACTCGCCCTTCGATAACTGTGCTGTCGGTAAAATCAGTCGCAAGGAATCCGTTGCCTCGGGCCGTGAGTTTTTTCTGCCATCCATTCAGAACAAGTCCAGTCGCATTCAAGACTCGCCCCTGTCCGCCTTCTTTTTCTTTCCAGATTTTAAAGCCGCTGGATCCGATTGCAAAATCATATTTCATAACGACGTCACCGGGACCTAAGGCTTCCTCTGCATTCATGGCCTGGGTATCGTCATAACAACTTCCCGAGCAGGTGAGCCCCGATGGAGAAAGCGGCTCATAAAAATCGAAAGGTATCGGAATATCCAGAGTTCCACTCGATTTTTCCGGAGCTTTGATTGTAGTTTTCCCCAACCGTGCCCAACCTGCCTTT
>VGSE01000242.1 GCA_016875135.1 Deltaproteobacteria bacterium | reverse complement strand
TTCGTATTTTAAGATCGGAAATACAGCATCTAGGTTATTCCAACACTTTTACTATTTACGATGATTCGGATCAGCTCTCGGTAGTCAAAGCGGTCATGAAAGAGTTGCATCTGAGTGACTCGATGTATTCTCCTAAAGCAATGCAGTCTAAAATCAATCGCGCGAAAAATGATGGGGTGGACCATCTGACGTATAAGCCGCTCTATGGAGGTCCGATAGAAGATGCTTTTACGAAAATTTTTGCTAGGTACTCTGAGGTTTTAAAAGCGTCCTCGGCCTTAGATTTTGCCGATCTTATTTTAATGACGGTTAAGCTTTTTCAAACCGTTCCTCAAGTGCTACTCAACTACCAAAGAAGATTTCCCTATCTTTTGATTGATGAGTACCAAGACACCAACAAATGCCAGTATCTTTTGATGAAGCTTTTGGCGGGAACTCAAGCCAATATTTGTGCGGTCGGAGATGAAGATCAGTCGATTTATAAATGGCGCGGAGCCGACATCAGCAATATCCTAAATTTTGAAAAAGATTTTCCAAACGCCCAGATTTTTAAACTTGAACAAAATTATCGCTCAACAAAAAACATCATTGAAGCAGCAAGCCACGTGATTTCCTACAATACCGAGCGCAGAGACAAAAAACTTTTTACTCAAAACGATTCTGGAGAAAAGATTCGCGTCGTAGAGGCCTATGACGAACATGACGAGGCTCACAAGGTTACCGATCAGGTTTCTCAGGGGGTCAAAGAGGGATTACTTTTAAATCAAATGGCGATTTTCTATCGAACTAATGCTCAATCGCGCCTTCTAGAAGATATGTTAAGGGCTAAAGGAATTAACTATCAAATCTATGGAGGTTTAAAGTTCTATGATCGTCTCGAGGTGAAAGATATTTTAGCCTATCTTAAACTTGTCTCAAATCCGAGTGACGATGTTAGTTTTCGAAGAATTATCAACGTCCCCACAAGAGGAATTGGAGCCGTCTCGCTTGAAAAGTTCACCTCGAAAGCCAGAGAGAACAATGTTAGTTGCTACCAGCTTTTATTAGATATTTTTGGAGTGGAACCAAGCGTGCAATTTGATATGGGCCGCTCGCATAAAAACTTTAAACAGTTTTTTGAGTTAATGGAATCATTAAGGGCTGCAAAAAATTCTGTGCTTCCATCGGACTTAATCAATATGGCGATTGAAGAAAGTGGTTATCGCAAGACTCTTTCTGACGAGGGGACTGTTGAGGCACAAAGCCGGCTAGAAAACTTAGCGGAATTGCGACAGAGTGTTATCGAGTATGAATTGAGAAAAGGGGGCGAAGACCCCTCGAAGGAATTGACGCTTGAGGGATTTTTAGAAGAGATCGCTTTGGTCTCCGATATCGATAGGTTTGATCCCAATGCACCCGCCATCAAATTAATGACCATTCATATGGCCAAGGGACTTGAGTTTGACACTGTTTTTATCGTTGGCCTTGAAGAGGAACTTTTTCCCAATATTCGACCCTGGGAGGCAGAAGAACCCTCAGAGCTTGAGGAAGAGAGACGCCTGTTTTATGTGGGAATGACGAGGGCTAGAAAGAGTTTGTCTCTCTTTTATGCTAAAAACCGAACGGTTTTTGGTAATTCAAGCTTTCGAGTCTTAAGTCGATTTGTAGAAGAGATCCCAAAAGATTATCTAGAGCTTAAAAAAGCCGATTACTTTTCCAGAAAGCGCCACTTTTCTGAAAGGCCCGGGGTTTTGCCTCGTCGAGGAGCTTGGCAAGACAATCAAGGTTACGAGGAATCCCCTTCTCGATTTAATCAAGATGATTTTAGTCAGATTTATGAAGACGAGAATTCCCTCTCTAATTCCGATGTTTCCGATGAGTCGGGAGTTTCTATTGGCTCTCGAGTTCAGCACCCTACTTTTGGCGAGGGCATTATCCGTCAGAATCTTGGCGATGACAAAGTGATCGTCGAATTTCGGGGACGAGGACTAAAAAAGATCTCCCTAAAATTCACGCAACTTAAATTTTAATGAGCTATTTACGTTTTGATAAGGCAAATTCGCAAGAAAGAGAGTTGCTAGCTCTAATTCGAGCCAAGGCGTGGGCGAAAGAGCTCAGCGATTCTGAGTTTATTACAAGAAACCAAATTCTCTATAACCACCCCTTCGGAAAAACGAGAATAGAGACTTATGTTTTAAAAAACCCAGAGAACAAGATCGTAAGTTCTATGGACTGTCTTCGGGTTAAATTTTTAACCAAAGAAAAAAAGCCTGATAAAGTTTCGATAAAAGAGGGTTTCCTCATTGCTTCGGTAATTACCCCTCCGCAACATAGGCTCAAGGGTTATGCTTCATTGCTTTTAAATCGCTTTTTTGAAAAGATAGATTTTGAAATCGGGGTTTTGTATTCCGATATTGGACCTAAGTTTTATGAAAAATGGGGATTTAAAAAAACGCAGGCCGCCGTTTTTGA
>VGSE01000241.1 GCA_016875135.1 Deltaproteobacteria bacterium | reverse complement strand
ATCCTGTACGAAAGTCACTCTCTCCTTGGAAAACAATTTCCGTTTTTCTGACATTCTCTTTTTTATTTTTATTTTATTTGGCATTTACAGATTTTAAATCTCCTTTCAAGGACAGTTCACTTGAAGAAAATTACTCATCCTTAAGGCAGTCAATCACACAAGGCGGGCTTGCACAATTTCAAAAAGATAAAATGCAACTCAAAAACCAAATCATAGCCATATTGAATTCTCCTAAAAACGAAGACGAAGAAACAAAGGCCTCAAACATTGCTCTCTATCTCTTTCCGGAAATACTTCCAAATGAGAATTTTGAAAAGCAGGCGGCTTTAGAATTGTGGGCCCCTCTTGAAGCAGAAATAGAACAAAAACCTAGGTCAGCCAAAGCAAGAATGCTCTTTGAAGAACTCACAAGCAATATTTGGAATTACGAAAACCCGAAAATTACAAATGCAGGGTTGTCGATTTATGCAGCCGAAACCCTAAAACTTTATCACGCAATTAGTTCACCTTAATGAGGAGATTATTTAAGCGTGGCGTATTACGAAACTCCATTTGAAGATTTTAGAACCTTCCCGAAACGACGGATAGGACTCTCCTTTTTTCTGTCGATTCTGTTCCACTTTACCCTACTTTTCTTTTATGTCCCTGTCATGCTTCAAGAACAACAAACGGTTCCCGTGAAGCCCCCGATCGAAATTATGGATTACAAAGAGTACTCCAAAACACTTCCTGACTCCAAAACTAAGCTGCCAAAAGTTAAAATCCCTGAATCCCAAATTGCCGAGTCCGAGGAGGCTCAAAATCGCCAATTAGATCCCAATGCAAAATACTTAGGCAAACAAGATCAAACCGTTGAAAAAGAGACTAGGGCTGACCGAATCGATGACTTTCGGGCAAAACAAGGCACGGGATCAAAAGGGATTCCAACAACCATTGAGGCTATTCCACCCACGGCATCCGATTTCGGAAAAGATGAATCGATCATAGAAGAAGGGGAAATACCTGGCACCCCTCCTAAAATCCAGCAAGGAGTTAAACGCAACTGGAAAACACTCTCTCTCAAGGACCTAAGCGTGGGGGGAGACGGAGGGGCAAGAGCGGCGACTGACGATAAATTAAATGTCGACAGAGGTGAAAGAACACTACTTAGCACTCGTGAGTATAAATTTTTTGGATACTATCAACGCATCAAAGATCTTCTACGCCAATATTGGAAACCAAATATCGAACACCAAATGGCCCGATTGTGGGGCAAAGGAAAACAGGTTAAAGAGGATGAGTTAGTTACTCGAGTTTTAGTTCTTTTGGATGAAAACGGAAATCTATCTAAAATCTCAAAATTAGCCTCTTCCGGATATATCGAACTCGATGAAGCTGCGGTTGAAGCTTTTCAGGCTGCAGCCCCCTTTCCAAATCCACCTCGCGCTATGCTGGATGAGGATGGCTTCGTTCGAATCAATTGGGATTTTATTCTAACAACCGATAACAGCCCCCGAATTCAATTTAGAAATGTGGGAAGCGTGCCTCCACCGTATTAAACACGCTTTAAACCATTCCATCCCTCCCTAGAAACCAAGATGATATTTTCTCATTAAAAGGGTCACCCTATTCAATTTGGGCGTTTCAAGAGTCTAAAATAAACTGAACCGGAGCTACTACCATCGAAATACCTGGTGCTAGATTCAAAGTCCACTGATGGCTAGCTTTAAGCGCAGCCTCATCTAGAATACTAAAACCGGAACTTTCGATGACTGAACTCTCGATGACTCTTCCATCGACTGAAACCACCAACTTCAACTTAACAATTCCCTGCCAGCCTTTTTCAACAGCGATTTCTGGATATTTCGGCAAATGATTTCCACTTCTAAGAAGCTCTTCTCGACTCAACACTCTTTGATATGAAATTGTCCGTTCATCGCTGGCGGCTTCTTGGTCCGAATTATTATCATTTTTGGATAATTTTTTTTCACTTGATCCCACTGTACTTTTCATCTGTTGTACTCTAACTTTTCCTGAAAACTCTAGGGGTTCTAACCAGTTCTGAGTCTCCTTTTGAATCGCAGAATTCCCTCCTCTTGTTTGAGTGAAAAGAATTATGTGACATACCAAGGAGCCTAGAATAGCGACAAAGACTTTCATTAGCTAATCGGTTAACTCCATGTGATAAGGCGGAAGCCCAACGTTGAATTTAGTCTCAAAGAGAGGTTGAAGTGTTTTAATATCATAAACCCAAATCCCAGGCTGTTTAGGATCTCTATCGGCCACATAAAATAGCTTACGCTCGTAATCTACTATAACTTGATGAAGTGAATAGTTGCCCGGATCCATTGGAGTCGAGATAACTTCACCGTCATTTAATCTAAAAACTACCAGCTGGGTCTTACGGTTGGCCCCGTAGATATTTTTTGCAATAATCGCAACTCCAAGTGAATCATTTAGAAGGGCACAATC
>VGSE01000240.1 GCA_016875135.1 Deltaproteobacteria bacterium | reverse complement strand
AGGGTTTACTATGTTTTCATGGGGGAAAAATTGGGAGGTGTTTAGCAAGTATCGGAGCTATGTTGACTATGGAATTTCCCAACCGGCACTCTCACTTCTAACAGTTTTTACTTTGATTGTGGTGTTATTTACTTCTGGAGCGGCTTGTTTCCTTTTCAGGAATCGCAAACAGAAAAGGGCGCAGAATGAACTGTCTGAGCAGATAAGTTGGACAAGAGAGGTTGTAGGATGAAGTTGGAAAGTTTAAATGAAAGCTCTCGAGTTTTAGAAATAAGAACGTTGATTCAAAGTAAAAAAGCTTTACACCATTTTTATAGTTTGTCCTATGAAAAATATCGCCAGTGTCTCCAACTTTGCCCGCAAGAGGGTTCCATTTTGGAAATCGGTTCGGGTGCCGGGTTTGCGAAAGAATTTATTCCTGAGCTTTGCGCATCGGATATTATTCCCTATCCGAATATTGATAAAGTTATTGATGCCACTCGCCTTAGCTTCGAAGATAACTCACTCAGGGCTATTTTTTTGCTTAACACTTTTCATCACATCCCTGATGTCGATAAGTTTCTAACTGAAGCTTGTCGCTGCCTAAAACCAGGGGGGAGAATTTTAATTATCGATCAACATGTTGGCTTCATTTCAAGAATTGTGCTCGAATACTTGCATCATGAGCCCTTTAATCCCAACTCTGAAACTTGGAGTTTCCAAAGTTCTGGACCGTTGACTGGGGCTAATGGAGCTTTAGCGTGGATAGTGTTTGAAAGAGATAAGGAAAGATTTGAGAAAAAGTTTTCTTTACTAAAACTGGTCAGTTATTCTCCGCATACACCCCTTTTATATTGGGTTTCCGGAGGATTAAAAAAGTGGTCGATGGCTCCGAAGATTTTGATACCATTTTGGCAATTTATAGATAGGCTTTTTCTCAAGATTAGCAGGGATTTTGGAAGTTTCACCGATATCGAAATTTATAAGAGATTGGAGGCCTAATGGGTTCGGCGTTAGAAAACCAACTTCACTCAAATTCAGCAGCCGTTCACTCTACGTATAGAACAAAGAGCAGTGGCGACCGATTTAAGTTGAAAAGTTATGCCTATCGTGTTGTGGCGAAAGAAGTGTCTTGCGTAAGCAAGTATTTCGACAGGCTCGTACATGTTGTTAACCAAAAGCAGTCTAAAATTATTCCCTTTATCGAGTTTCAATCAAAAGTAGAATTAAACTTAGAGGAATTAAATACACTTAATTCCAGTAAAGGGGCTAGTGTTTTTCTGTTGGATGGAGATATTAACCATTCAACTGATATACAAAAACTTTTGGAAGAGTTGGGTAAAATAGTTGACAGGAAAGATCGGATTCTAGCAGTTCTTTATAACCCGTATTTAAAAGTAGTTTTCAAGCTGATGAACTTTTTAAGACTCCGAAGAGGAAGTATTCCTGAAACTTTTGTTAGTCGCTCCTCATTGGAAGTGTTTGCAAAGCTAGCCAATTTAGAGGTCTGTAGGGTGCAACCTTTATTGTATTGTCCTTTCCGCCTGTTATTTTTGGGTCCTATTCTTAATTCGCTGTTTCGAGTCCTGCCCGGATTCAAGTGGTTTGGTTTAGCGGCGGTGGCTACGTTGCGACCTCTTAGATTTGAGAAAAATAAGCCATCTCTTACGATTGTTGTTCCCGCACGAAATGAGGCTGGAAATATCGATCAGGTTTTGCTTCGGCTTACAAACTTAGAGAGCATTCCGGTGCAGTTGATTTTTATTGAAGGTCATTCCAAAGATGAAACTTGGGAAAAAATACAGAAAACACTCTCCATCTATGAAGGTCCCTTTCAAATTGAGGCCTACAAACAAACAGGAGTAGGTAAGAAGAATGCTGTTAAGGAAGGATTTGCTCGAGCTACAGGGGAACTTTTAACTATTTTGGATGCCGATCTTACGATGCCCCCCGAACTCCTAGTGCGTTTTTATAACGCTTATTGTGAAGGAAAGGGGGATTTCATAAATGGGAGTCGACTGGTCTATTCGATGGAAAATGGCGCGATGAGATTTCTCAATCATTTGGGGAACATTTTTTTTGCTAAAGCCTTGAGTTTTGTCACTGACACAAAACTAACTGACTCCCTTTGTGGAACAAAACTTCTAAGTCGAGTGCATTACTCTGGAGTCTCACGTTGGTGTGAAGATTTTGGGGAGCTAGATCCTTTCGGAGACTTCGAGCTGATTTTTCCAGCCGCGACTTTGGGGCTCGGTGTGATCGATGTTCCTATTCAATATCAAGCCCGAACTTATGGAACTACTAATATCAGTAGGTTTCAACATGGTTGGCAGCTACTAAGAATGACCTGTCTGGGATTTTTAACGGTTAAAATGGGCAGGATGCCTTACTCAAAACTTTGATTATACTCCGCTGCACCGTTACGGTCTAAAACCATTAGGGTTGCTTTCTTGTCGGAAATCAAAAAGTGAGCGAATCCTAATTTGTCTGAGCCAAAAACCATCGAACGATTTTTG
>VGSE01000239.1 GCA_016875135.1 Deltaproteobacteria bacterium | reverse complement strand
GCACAGTTGAACGCATATTTTTAGCCGCAAGCTAGTTAAGTGTCTAGAACTCTTTTTAAAAAAAGGCTGATTTTTCAAGGGGGAGGGGCAGGGTGAAACCTTGGTGAGGGCAAGTTATGATGCGCTCTATCATGGAATCCTTGAGAGAGGCATTTCAATTATAAAGAACTTGTTGTATGGCCAGTAGATGCGCAGGTTTTATTTATTAATCATTGTTTCTTATGTTTTTGTTGAATTCAGTCTTTGGGCTCAGCCCTTGAACTACGTTGCGTGCCCGCCGAGAAGTTTGGGGTGTTACACCGGGAGGTATAGTTTAGGGGCTGGTTTAGGTTGGTCCAGATTTCGGGAGCAGACGTCGTTCTGGCCAAATTTAAAGGCTGAGGTGGGGCTATTAAAACATTTAGCTGTGGAGTTGAGTTTTGGTGGAGTGAATAGTGAGAAATTATATCAATCGCTTTCGGCTGCACCCTCGATGATTTTTGGGGTGGGGATAGAGGTCTACCCGAATGAGCTTTATCGAGGAATGACGTGGAGGGTTGGGGCTTCCAAGCACCTTTACCGTCAGGATATTAATCAACAGAGGTACTCAATCGAGACGGCCCTTTTATCAACCGTGGGCTGGCGTTGGAGACCCAAATCCTACGCAGGTAGCTTTGTTTTAGGGCTAGGGGCACAAAAAGTATTGGAAGGTGCTAGATCCATCCAACCTCTCGTTGAAACTCAAATCGCAGTGGATTTTAATTTAGAGGATATTTTCTTTTAGGGCAAACTCGCCAAAGTCCTGAAAATTTCGGATAATTAAGTAAGAAAACATCTGATGAGCTTACCCATTAAAATTCATCTTGTCGCAGGTGCTCGCCCTAACCTCATGAAAGTGGCACCTCTATTCCATGCACTTAAAAAAGAAAGTTGGTGTGACGTTGAGATAGTGGCAACTGGACAACACTATTCCCCAGAATTATCCGAAGTATTTCTTAAAGAGTTTTCTCTTCCATCACCCGATCATCAACTGGAGGTGGGGGAGGGGAGTTCTGACGAACAGCTATCTAAAATTGTTTCGAAGTATCAAACTATTCTCGAGCGAACTCAACCGCATTTGGTCATTGTAGTGGGAGATGTAACTTCTACTCTTGCAGGGTGTTTAGCCGCTAAAAGTAAAAATATTTTAGTTTCCCATGTCGAAGCTGGGCTTAGAAGTTGGGATCTTTCTATGCCCGAAGAGAGAAATCGAATCGCAGTAGATAAAGTTGCTGACTTGCTGTTTGCTCCGTCACGAGATGGAGTTGAGAATTTAATTAATGAAGGGCGAAGTCCCGATTGTATCTTCATGGTCGGGAACATCATGATCGATACTTATTGTCTGGTGAAATCCAGAATCGATGAATTTTCGCAAAAAAATCCAAATCCGTTTGGAAGTAAAAAATTTGCACTTGTGACTTTGCATCGGCCTTCGAATGTTGATGAAAAGTTGAGACTTAAACTCGTCGTTGAGAGTTTAATGGAGGCTGGAGAAGTTGTCCCGTTATTGTTCCCAGTTCATCCAAGGACTAAGAAGAGGCTTAAAGAATTTCATTTGTGGGAAAAACTTTCTAGTAGGCCGGAGAAGATCAAATTAATTCCCCCGCTGGGCTATATTGAGTTTATGAGTTATTTAGGAAAAGGACTTTGTGCGATTACCGATTCGGGGGGGATTCAAGAGGAAACCACCTATCTAAACATTGCGTGTCTAACTTTAAGAAAAAACACGGAAAGGCCAGTGACCATGAGTCAGGGTACGAACCGGTTGATTGAGCCTGAAAATCTAGTTGAAGCATTGCAAAGTTGTTTACTTCATCCCGTTGTTAAATCCGAACCACCCGAGTTATGGGATGGACGAACTGCGGAGCGAATTAGTTCGATTCTCAAGAACTACTTTGAGGCAAGGTAGACAAAGGGGTTTCGTAGAACTTGGTATCGGTTGCTCAAAACTTTGTTGATAAAGGTAAACGCCAAAAAAGAGCGGGGTCGATAATTTTATACTTGCACTCTTTGAGTGGGCTTTTTAAGAGGCTGGTCCGATATATTTTTTCTTAAATTGCAGAGACTTATAGAGGACCAAGGTTATAACATTTGATAAGTTTTCTTGGAGTTTCATTTGAGAAATCATCCCATCGTCAAACGGCCAATAAATTTCTGCACCGTAAACGAACTTCATGGCCGTTTGAACCTCTTAAAAAGCCCACTCAAAGGGAGCGGGTATCAGCGATTTCTCTTCCCGGGGAGTTGCTGAAGTTTCTTTTTTTGACTTAAAATTTAGTTCGAAAAGCTTGACTAATGGAGCGGGAGACGGGGCTCGAACCCGCTACCCTCAGCTTGGAAGGCTGATGCTCTACCAAATGAGCTACTCCCGCGTAAGTGTTTCCACTTTTAAGTCGCTGACCTTAGCATGGGTTTTTCTTGAAGACTAGTCTCTTCCTAAGATTTCTCAGTTTAAAAAGTGACTTAAGGTTCCCAAGGCCT
>VGSE01000238.1 GCA_016875135.1 Deltaproteobacteria bacterium | reverse complement strand
ATTGTTGATCAGCGCGTCTTTGGCCACTCTTTCGGGCTTAATAGGTTGTTTTTTCGGATTTAATCCTCTTTTAGGTGTGGAGGTCTCGCATGCTAGAAATGGCGGCCTATTTGGAATGGTAATGACTTATGGTCACTCGATGGCTTGGCTCACTCTGTTTGTGATTGGTCTTAGTTTTCAATCTGAGAAGGTCAAAAATTTTATCTCACTGAAATGGCTTGTATTCTTCTCTTCAATCTTTTTGATTGGACTATTTACGAGTCATGTCCGGGGTGCTTGGATTGCTTTCTTTGCCGGTTGTTTTTGGATTAATAAACGCCTCACTCTTTTTTTGATTTTACTTTGTATTTTGGGGGCAGGGCTTCTTTCTTTGAAAGATCCTCGTTTTTTGAACAACCAAATTCTTAGAGTAAGTTCCAACGAGGAGCGTTTGGGGTGTTGGTTAGCTGCAATCAAAGCGGTTCAGGAAAAACCCCTATTGGGATATGGGTATTTGAATTTCGAGCCCAACAGTCGAGCGATTAAGGAAAGGTACCATTTGCCTTATCCAGAATTTAGTGGCCACGCGCATAATGATCTTTTAGAAGTTTTAGCCACATCGGGTCTCTTAGGGGGAGCTTGCTTTCTTCTTTGGATATTTCTTTGGTTTCAAGAGTTGTTAAGGCGCAAGGACCTCTCCACTCAATGGGCAGTTCCGATTTTGGTCGGATTTTTGGCCTCCGGTTTAACGCAGGTCACATTTAACGATGGAGAAAACACTTTCTTTTTAATGCTAGTTTATGCGCTGTCTATAGTGTTGTGAGGTGTTTCCCTTGCCGCTATAATTAAAGTTTTTAAATCCCACAAGTTTGGAGACTTTATGAATTTAGGTTTTGAGACAGTAGGTAACGCCACTCTCATCATTCATGACAAGAAGCCCATTCTAGCAACCGATCCTTGGATCACTCCCAACGCATATTTCGGAAGTTGGAGTTGCAGTCATCAGATTCCGGAACAACAAATGGATTCGATACTCAACTCTCAGTATGTGTGGTTTTCTCACGGCCATCCGGATCACCTAAATTACGATTCATTGCCCAAACTCAAGGGTAAGAAAATTTTATTGCCCGACCATCTTGGGGGAAGGATTGCAAAAAGTTTACGATCGGATGGGTTTGAAGTTACGGTTTTAAAAGATCGTCACTGGTACCCGCTTTCTAAGAATGTTAGAGTTTTTTGCTGGGCCGATCATTATCAAGACGCCATTTTGCTGGTTGAGGTTGGAGATAACCTTCTTATTAACTGTAATGACGCAGTTGATTTTGGTCGCAACTTTTTTATCAAAAATTTAGCCAAAAAATATCGGCACTCATTTATACTTTCCATCTCCTCCATTGGGATTGCAGATATGATGAACTATTATGATGAGGAGGGAAGGTTTATTGTTCCCAAAAACTATTTAGAGCGCCCACCTTCCGGAATTGAAAATGCAGAAAAAGCCGACCGTTTTGGGGCCGAATACTTTGTGCCCAGCAGTTCCTTTCACTTTTTTCAGAGAACCGACAGTGCTTGGGCTAACGAATTTTCCAGACCTATTGAAGAGCTTTACAAAGGGTATGAGTCTAAATCGAGCCGAATTCTCCCGGCTTTTATCAGCTTTGATCTTGAGAGGCACGACTACAGATTACTCAATCCGAAGCCATTAGAGTTGATCTTGAAAGATCCAAAACAATTTGGCGATGATTGGAGTGAGCCTTTACAGAGTGATGAAGTTCCTTTGGTGACACAATATTTTAAGAAAGTGGAACATTTGGGATCTTTTTTGGATTTTATTAATATTAAAGTCGGTGGGGTCGATCATCGGATTGAGTGGAAAAATAAACACTGTCATCGAGGTATTACTCTTGAAGTGCCAAGAGCCTCTTTAATGACAGCTGTTCGCCACGAAGTTTTTGAGGATCTATTAATCGGAAACTTTATGAAAGCTACTCTCCACGGATCATGGTTTCCCCAAGATTTAAGTCCTGAGTTTTCGGTTTATGTGGGGAAATATTCCGATAATGGTCTTGCGCACAAAGAAAAAGAGGTTAGAGAGTACTTGGCGATTTATCGGAAAAGGTTCATAGAATTTAAGAGCTATTATTGGTTACCAAAGTTAAGGTTTGCGCTTGGTGGAATTGTTCGGAAACTGCCTTGCTTGAACTTCTTAACTAGTTATACTAGAGCAGCACGCTGATTCTCCCAATGACTCAGACCCGCTATTAAAGGAGAGTCTTTCGCAAGTATCTTTAATGAAATATGGCTCGAGAGATGATAGTTTTGTTATTCCAAAAAGTAGTTGAAGATTATGAGGTGTAGAAAAGTAAATATGAGGATAAAAAGACTAGTAGTAGGTGTTGTTACCTTTAATAACCATGAAGAAGAGCTTAAACGATTTTTTCGGACCTTTGAACTAAGCTCGGCAAAACTCAGTCCACATGTCGAAGTGTCGCTTCTTTCCATTGATAATGGAGCTTCTTCATG
>VGSE01000237.1 GCA_016875135.1 Deltaproteobacteria bacterium | reverse complement strand
TCTTCACCCACCGTCTTTTCTAAATTTAATTGGGGGACCTGAGCCAGATACCCTAGACGCAAACCTTTCTGGGAAGAGATCCTGCCCCCGTCACAATCTAATTTTCCGGACAATATTTTAAGTAAAGTAGATTTTCCGGCTCCGTTGGAACCGATGAGTCCGATCCTATCCTTGGCTTCAATAACAAAGCTTAAGTTTTCAAATAAAGATCTGACCCCAAAAGCTTTTTGAAGCTCTTGAGCCGAAAGAAGAATGGCCATAATATCAACTTCAAGGCGTGAAATACACCCGCTTTAACTCCTCAAAGTGCTTTTCCTGTAATTTTCCTCGACGACTACACATTAAGTTAGTCGTATCAATTTGATAACTGATCATAACAGCTTTGTCAGTATCATAAAACTCGATGTAACAATCGGGAAAGCCCAGGGTATGGCCATATTCGTGTCGGATTGTCCAGCGAACATGGTATTCAGTTATCGGCTGATTGGCATCCATAGTGATCTCATTTCCACCCAATCCGTTCACATGGGGAGTTGCCCCAGGGGAAAAGGTAACATGAGTAGTATCCATTCCTCCTTGGGTAAAATTTAATCTTAGCTGCCATCCTAACCACCGCCATTCATCCTCAATGTTTAATCTTAGAAACTGCTCCACTTCATAAGTGTCCGGTTTCGAAAAGGGGGCACTTAAAAGCTCCGGATGTTCAACTGACCACAGCAAATCATCTCTTTTGTTTTGAATGAGAAACAAGTTATTCCATTTGGATTCCCCATCTTGGAGGTAGCGCTTAAAATAGGGCAAAGGATTTCCATTTTCAGCAATAGTTTTGTCTAAATTGGCTCCACAGACACTAGCTGTAGCTTCGCTATTAAAACACAGCCCCTCTAACCAGCCCCGAAATTGTATCTGGGTGTCGCCTGAAAGTTGTTCCCAATTAGTGAGTTGATTTTCTACCTGGGGAGTCTGCTTTAAAAAATAATAACCTCGAATATCGTCATGTTTTTTTGAAGCATAAGCCCAAAGGTAAGGCTTCTGTAGCAACCATCGAGAAGCGCTAGCATACAAGTTATCTATTCTTCGACCATAACTCACAAAATCGGCATCGGAAACTGGAATAGAATCGGTAAGTGCGGCTTGAGTCGTTAACACTTTTTTAAATTCTTCGGGAAGATCCTTTTTCAATTGCGAGAACAGTTCGAGGATAATTTTAGGGCTGGAAATTTTGGGGGAATCAATCGGATATCCGGGTTGGTTCTCCGGATTACTTAGCGATAGTTTCAATTCTTCTGGTCTATTTTGATTGACTATCTTTAACCAAGTCAAATACCGCTTACCTAGTTTCATAACAGGATCAAGCTCGCTATCCTCTTCGCCATCATCACGAAACCCCAATAAAGAATGGAGTTCTGTGCCCGACATTTCCAAATCCAGATGAGGAATACGATTAGACTCCTTAGCTAGGATAGAGAGTTGAAAAAGGAATACTACAAGCAGAATTTTCATGAGGATTCCCCCTAATTACTTTTTACAAAGAGTAACACATTATAGGAGAATTTTAGCGGATAGTTTAAAGCTTTAGGGTCGATAGCTTTTTGCCAACTTTACAAACTCATAGGCATTTAAGATCCCGAATCCAAAATGCGTATCTATTTTTTTTTCAGAAGATTTTAGCAATAATTTTTTGATATCGGGGAATTTGAGTTTGGGGTTGGCTTGTAAAGCCAGAGCAATAGCTCCTGTGACATGAGGAGTCGCCATCGAGGTTCCTGCCATAGAAGCGTACTTGTTGCCGGGATAAGCCGATATAATTTTTTCACCCGGGGCTGAAATATCCGGTTTAAGTAAAGTAAGTACACTCTCTCCTACTTTCCACAAATTGGGTCCGCGACTAGAAAAAGCTGCAATTTCTCCATTGGGTGAAATAGCCCCAACTGCAATAGGTTCGGCAAGTCCACCCGGAAACCCATTCGGAGATTTACCTGAATTCCCAGCAGCAAATACGGGAATGATGCCACCATGAATCCAACTTTGAATGGCTCTTAAAAATGGAGCAAACTCCTCGACATCATAAATAACATCTAAATCTAATTCCCCCCCCCAGGAGTTGCTTACGACATGGGGAAAATCATTGGTACTGGGATTCTGATCAGGATCAAACACCCACTGCATGGCCGAGATCAAAGTTGAATCTCCGCTTGATCCTGCAGCAGCAAAAGCCTTAGCAAAAACAATTGAACTTTCCGTAGCGATACCCACTTTATTCCCTGCCACAGTTCCAGCGACATGAGTTCCATGTCCCTGATCATCGTAAGCATTAGGAATTTGGTTAACAAAATCCCTGAAAACAACAGGCTTGTTCATCAACTCCTGGTGCTTGCTTTGTATCCCCGTATCGATGATCCCCACTCGAACTCCTTGCCCGTCGAGTTCTGGAAATTCATCCCTGAGTTTGTTCACACCAATCTTATCAAGTCCCCAGACCTCATCCCCTAATTCTTTCTGAGTATTGGCCACGATTAAATTAGGGCTGGGAGAAATAAGACGTCGGACTTTATCTTCAAAGAGCCCTTTAACCCAAGCCTCTTGAGCCAACTTCTTT
>VGSE01000236.1 GCA_016875135.1 Deltaproteobacteria bacterium | reverse complement strand
ATCGCTACTTCCGAACTAGAGCCTGCTTGTTTGGATGGCAACCGTCGAATGGTGTTCCCCTGGACACCTGAGTTGTTTTTGAAGGTCTTTCAGGAACACGACCTTGTGACATTCGAAAATGAATGGATCTCTGACCGTTTGCTCCAACGAGTTAGAGAAAAAGGTCTCTTAGAAAAGATGTTCCCTCATTATGAATGCATGAATGAAGTTCGTACCAAATGGGATCAGAAAAAGTTTTTTTCAAAACAAAAGTACCCCACCACTAAAGCAGTGCTGGGTTCATCTGTCGATTTTCTGAAGATAGAATCTTTTAAAAACATAAATGACCAGTTTTCCAATGGGGTTGTTCTTAAAGAAAGTGAGCTCGCCTATGATGGAAAAGGGGTATTTGTTTTTAAAGCGCAAGAACAATCTTTGATTTTTGAAAAAGCTCAAGAGTTGATACAAAAAGGTAAAACTTGGTATCTCGAAGAGAGAGTAGACTTTCAAAAGGAAATGGCTCTGGTTTTTTCAAGAAATACTCGAGGTGAATTTACCCATTACCCTTTAGTAGAGTTTCAAAGTGAGAATGGAATCTGTTCTTCCGTCTATGTTGAGAAGAAGGACACATTAGAAGCCCACAAGCTGGAGCAACAAGCAGTCGAAATAGCCCGCGATTTGAGCCAAAAGATCAAATGGGTAGGAACCGCTGCCATCGAGTTTTTTGTTGGTCCTAAACAAGAACTCCTAATCAATGAATTTGCTCCAAGAGTTCATAATTCGGGGCACTTTAGTTTGAGTGCGAGCTCTACGAGTCAGTTTGAAAACCACATGAGAGCTATCACGGGACTGACTCTCGGGGATTGCAAAACAGCCCCTTTTGCAATGATGAAAAACTTAATAGGAACCAAAGACTCTAAGTTTTCGCACCCACCGGAAAAACGAGAAGAGATAGAACTTTTTTGGTACGGCAAGCACGAAATTAGGCCAGGTCGAAAAATGGGCCACGTTAATGCGTTTGGCTCGTTGGACCAAAAAAGCCAAATCATTAGCAAAGTTGATGAAACAGTTGAAAAATGGAAATTAGCAACGATACTAGGAGCTTAAAACTTTAAGAAAGAGATGGGCTTATGGCTGCTAAAAATTCTTTAAAACCTGTCCGAATCATCATGGGGAGCAGCACTGATTACGAAGTGATGAAAGAGGCTGAAGCCTTTCTTACGCAAATCGGTATCCAATTTGAGAGCCAAGTCTTATCGGCTCATCGCACGCCACTCGAAGTCATTGAGTTTGCACAAAAATGCAGCGAAGACGGGGTAAAAGTGATCATTGCCGGCGCAGGAGGAGCGGCTCATCTTCCTGGAATGGTGGCCGCGGTAACCGAGCTCCCTGTGATTGGGGTCCCGGTTCCCGTCGGGGCTCTTCAGGGCGAAGATGCTCTTTTATCCATTGTTCAAATGCCCAAAGGAGTTCCCGTAGCAACGGTTGCGATTGGCAATGCATGGAATGCTGGAGTCCTTGCTGCCCAAATCCTTGCTACCAGTGAGAGATACGATCTTCTTAAGCAAAAGCTTATTGAGTACAAACAAGAGATGCGACAAAAAGTTCTTTCAAGTCCGCTATAAAAGGGGAATCTCTTGAGAACTCTGCCTAAGCTTTTAAGTAAAACTAGGATCATGAGGGGATATCGCTGTCTTAAGAATCTCTACCTAAATATTCACTCGCCCGAACTTGAAGCCAAAATCACACCGGAACAGCAAGCTCTATTTGATCAGGGTAATGCTGTGGGTGAAGAGGCTAGAAAATATTTCCCTGGGGGGACTCTCGTTGATAATAAACCTTGGGATTTTTTTGGCTCGCTTAAAAAAACTAGGGAATTGTTAGCGCAACAAGCACCGATTATTTACGAGGCCGCTTTCGAATACCAAGGATGCTACGCGAGAGCGGATATCATCAAATACTCCCCTGACACGCAACGGTGGAAGATTTACGAAGTTAAATCATCGACAAAAGTTAAAGAAGAGCACTTAGCAGATATCGGGCTCCAAGCTTGGATTATCGCTCATAGCGGGCTGCCTTTAGAAGAGATTTCTGTTATTCATATTAATCCGGCCTGTCGTTACCCGAACCTTGAAAATTTGTTTGTGACTGTAGATGTGACTGCTCAGATGAGGGAAAAATATCCTACGGTCTTACCAAAAGTGAACCAACTCTTTTCAACAATAAAGACTGATGCGGTTCCGCTAGTAAAAATCGGGCAACACTGCTTGGCCCCTTCAGAGTGTGGATTTAAAGATCACTGTTGGAAAGAAGCACATGTTCCCGATTTCAGTGTCCTAGATCTTCCTAATTTAAAAGATAAAAAATGGGAGTTGTTTCATCAGGGAATTATCGAAGTGAGTGATCCGAGAATTACCGAATTAAATGAACTTCAACAGCGCATTGTTGAGGTGGTAAAAACCGGTGATAGGTATCTCAACCTGAATGTGATAATTCAGAGTTTATCGCAATGGAAATTTCCTCTTGTGTTTTTGGATTTTGAGACGATAAGCCCGGCAATTCCCAGATTTCTTGGAACCGGCCCTTACATGCATGTGCCCTTTCAATTTAGCGTTCATCGAATGGATTCACTAAACG
>VGSE01000235.1 GCA_016875135.1 Deltaproteobacteria bacterium | reverse complement strand
TACCTTTTAAGCTTAATGGGAGACTGACACCCCCAAAAAAAAAGCGGCGGGCCTTACGGACCGCCGCCTTCTACGCTAACTTAACGAAAAACTAGAACTTAGTTCCGAACATGACGCGGAAGTCGTGTTGGCGAGTACCAGCGTTGTTATTGAGATTTCTAGTTGTGAAAGCACCACGAACACGGAGTTTATCCCAGTCGTGAGTCAAAGCACCACTGACGTTCCAATCGGAATTAGAAGCATTTGTGGCTACTTTGGTATTTATCCAGTCGATTTTGGCGCTGGCATTCACTACGCCTAAGTCGAACGTAGGCTCAACCCAAACGTTGTGAGTCTTGGTTGTGCTGGCTTCGGTGTCGCTTGCGTTGACTTTTCCATAAAGATATTCGGCATTAACTCCGAACATCCCCATTTTCATCGTCGCACCGGCTGCAGCGCCTAGATCCAATGGGCCTCCACGCCATCTGCCAGTGTAAGCAGAAATCACAGGGGTGATATCCATTCCGCTAGCTTTCATGCCTGTGCTCCAACGAGCAGCAGCTGAAGGCATGTTGACATGCGCAGTTCCTTCACGTCGACCTTCTAACACAGCAACTTCTAAGTTACCAACGTTAGTAAAGGTTGATTTGATACCTAGGTCAGCATCCCAACCATTGGCTCTTTGGTTCGTGAACCCTGTGGAGTAGTAATAGCTATGGCTATCAAAACGGGTCCACATGTTTTCGATACCGAATGGAGTTCTCACAAAACCAAACTGAGAGGTCATGTGATCACCACATTTGTGCTCGACATAGGCAGACTGAATCGCCATTGAAAGAGCACTATTATTGCCATCAAGAATCATGTTATCGAACACTTGGTTACTGCTGTTCCAATTTGTGGGATTGGATTGTGTTCCAGTCCCGCTATAAAAGGTAACTCCAGTTGGAGCAGCTGCCCAATGTTGGTCAACTACCACTTTAATTTTGTCAGATACGTTAACGTTAAACTTCATGTTTAGGTCATCGATGAAGAACTGTCTTTCCTTGGTAACGCTATCTCCCCAAGAATGTGCATAACCACCTTCAAATGATCCACCGATCATTAGACCTTTCTTTTCCTCAGCGCCTTGTGCTTGTACAGCCAACACGAGACTTAGAGTTCCTAATGCTGCTAACTTCAAGTGCTTACTCATTATCCCCTCCTGTGTTTTTACTGCTTAATTAAAAATACTTTTTAACTCCGTACTACGAGAAAACGTTTCGTCGTTAAAAGTTAGTGTATGGTAACTCATAGTAATATACCTCAACATTTTGAGTTGGCAAACTTTTCGAACTACTACGTGCGTCGAAAAATCTCCCACATCGCAAAGATACAATTACCATGCATACAAAATGCTAAACCCTTTAAAGCAAAGAGTAAAATCTTTTTTTAGATGAATGTTAGACGCGAAGCAGATAAAAAGTGAAGAGACTGTCTTTTAAAAACTCCAAAATGAACTTATAAATTCCGTCTACGACACGTTCCGGTTTTCCGTAAAGCGCTTCAGTAAATTCACTCGGCGTAGGATGAGCCACAATAACACTCTCGGGAGAAAACTTTTTAAACAACGCAAGCGAGCGCGACATATGATAATCGCTCGTCACCAAAATAACTCGCGTCACTTTTTTGGTTCGCAAAATTTTTGCGCACTCAATCGCATTCTCAATGGTCGAGGTCGACTGCGATTCCAAAATAATTTTTTCCCAGATGGCTTTCAGATCAATGATAGAGGCTGTTTGTGCATTAATGAGATCGGTCAGCGTAGCCCCTTTGCCGATTCCTGAAATAATTAAGAACTGATCTCCCCGCTGAACCAAAAGATCGATGGCGACTCGGATGCGATTTCTATCCCCAGTCAACACGACGATCCCTTCGTCCGGGTGGGGAATATCCGAACCCGAGACTTCGCCTGAAGGAAAGGCCTCTTTAATTTTGGCCTCTTCTGCCAAAGCCATTGCGGAGTAATGGCGATATTCTTTCCAATAAAGAAAAAACCTCGCCCCCACTATAAGGATAAGAAGCCCTAAACCGGCGAATGCTATTTTTTTAAGCCAAGCCATAGTCTCTCTTGTATCTTAGGGTAATTATCCCTTTTTTCAACAATCCCCTTGAAATCAGCCCAGTTTTTAACTATGACTTCTTAAGAATTTGTGCCTAACAAGAGCTAACAGGAGAAGAAAGCCGTGGCTAGAATATGCGCGATTTGCGAAAAAGTACCCGTGGTTGGAAATAAAATCAGCCATTCCAATATTAAAACTAAAATTCGTCATTTCCCTAATCTTCAAAAAGTTCGAGCAGTTATCGGTGGAGTGACTCAAAGAGTTTATGCTTGCACCCGTTGCCTGCGTTCAGGCTTTGTTGCTAAGCCAGCGGTCATGAAACGACCTGCTCAAGCGACAACACACGCTTAATGTTCTTTTTTTAGATTCTCAAAAACAGGACAAAAGTTCTTAGATTTTAGACGAAGGGCGGTAGTCATCAAGGCTACCGCCTTTTTTCTTTCCCATTGGCCCGCCTTGCATAAGGGAATCTCAAACTCAGACTCTTAAGTCTAAAAAGGAGAATCCCAATGAATGAACTTATCTCTGGCCATTCTGAAACTTTTCAAAGAGTACTCGCT
>VGSE01000234.1 GCA_016875135.1 Deltaproteobacteria bacterium | reverse complement strand
GTTCTCCAAAAGTGACAACTGACCAGTAATAGACTTCTCCTAGCTTAGTTCCCGCAGGTATAGGGGTTTTTGTTTCGTAGGCTTCAAAAATAGATTGTGGAATTGAGTCCCGTTCGATGTGATGGTACTGCCAAATAAATCCGTCTTTGTCGATTATGGCGACTTCCCAATAGGCGTCATCGCCCGGCATATAATTCTCTATGTTAACGATCTGTCCGCCGGCTGAGGCTAGGACATCGCTACCCGCATCTGCACGAATGTCTAATCCGTGATGAAAATAGGCTCCTGAGACCCCTCCGTATCTTTGGTAGCTTGCCATTGTGTGGCCAATAGATTTGATAGCTACCGGCCAAGGGTATCTCTCTGCTTTCCGAGCTGTGATGTGCCGTTGGGTTAAAGTTCCGGTGGCTAGAGCCGCATAGGCCGGGTGAAAATCTCTTTCTACTTCTTCGTGAATTACAGGCGGCTTTTGAGCTTTTGCGATTAGCGAAAAAAAGAGAGTTCCTACTGCGATAATGCAAGTATTGTTGATGAGTTTCATTTGAGGTCCTTTTAGAAATAATGCCTTTAAATTCAAACCGCTTGTGGAAATGGCAATGCTCCTAATTGGAGTTGTTTTTCCTGAGCGCATAAGAGTTCATTAAGCCCTTCAAAAAGAGGTCGGCACTTGAAGCTGGAAACTAGGCACTCCGAGCGAAAGATCAGTTCCTTCGGCTGTTGGGAGGCAATTAGGTTTTCAGGGTGAGAGATCAGCGGGGGATGGGAAGTGAGGTGTTTTAGATAACTTAAAATCTGAGAGATCGAACACTCTTCCTCGGAGCAGATAATTTTTGTTGTGCAGTTTTGGGAAGAATGTTTTTCCCCAATTTGTTTGAGGGATCTAAGAATCATTTCAGCTGCATCAGCGGTGTGAATATAATCTCTAGTGGTATTAAGCGAGACAAAAACATTCATAGGAACTTGAAGAAGAGCGCTTCGGCAAAGTTGGGAAAGTAGTCCTTGGGGTTTTTCAAGGTTTTGTCCAGGGCCGTAAAGATTGGAAATTCGACCGATCAGAATTTGTAAGTTGGGGTGTCTCTGAGCTAGTTCTTTCAAGGCGTCTTCTTGAGCCAATTTTTGATGACCATATTCGGAGATAGGGAATGGAGAAGAAAACTCAGTAATGGGAAAAGATTTGGTTCCGGCCCAAATGCCTCCCGCCGAACTTGCTAAAAAAAAGGTTCCTTTTTTGGAATTGGTAGTAAAAAACTCATCCAAAAGCGCAAGAAAACTAGAAAAATTTTGCGTTTCTTGGTTTAAGGCATTTTCTTTTGAGCCTATAACACCGGCTCCAGCACACCAAAGGATAGTCCAACCTTGAAAAGAAGCGGTAGCTTTTTCGAATTCAGCCAACGAATGTTTAAATTGATTGATTAAAGTGAAATTATTTTTCCAATCAAATTTTAAGGGTTGCGACCACAAGGTCCAAGGTGTTGTTTGAAGGGAGAGCTGCTGGGACAAGGCCGAGCCCAATAATCCCCCTTGACCTATAATCCAGATTAAATTGTCAGCGATTTTTTTCATCGGATTTTGGTAGAATAATTCTATCATGAGGGATATCGGAAACGAAAAGGAAGTTCTAAGCTGTGACCGGATTCAATTTGCATATCATGGTGCATTAAAACCCGTGATTCAAGATCTGACTTTGAAACTTAATCGAAGCGAGGTCATCATTGTGATTGGTCCGGGAGGGCAGGGAAAAACCACATTACTTAAAATTTTATCCGGACTTTTAAAACCTCAAAGCGGAGAGGTGGTCGTACAAGGAGCTTCTTTAAATCAAATTTCTAACAGGAATCGTCGTTTGGTTTTATCTAGGATTGCAATGACATTCCAACGCAGTGGTCTTTTTGATTCCATGACCGTTTTGGAAAACTTACTCTTTCCTTTAAGAGAACTTAAGGCGTTATCATTTCAAGAAAGTTTAGATTTAGTTCAAAGGGTTCTATCACAGGTTGAAATTGTGGGTAGTGAATCTAAGTTCCCACATGAAATAAGCGGCGGAATGCAAAAAAGATTGGGAATCGCCCGTGCGCTTATTTTGCAACCGGAAGCTATTTTGTATGATGACCCGACGGCTGGCCTAGATCCTATTACTTCAAACCATATTATGGATCTTATCCTGCAAGTTCACCAAGGAAAAGGAACAGCAACATTAATTGCGACAAGTGATCTCGATCTTGCAATTCGGGTGAGTCAGCAATATGGGGCGAAAATTGCATTTTTGTATCAGGGTAACCTATTGGGAACTTTTTCTGCCCAAGCCTTGCGCGAGTCTAATCAGCCGGTCATCTACCAATTTGTTCGAGGGTTAGCTAATGGTCCACTTGCGATGAGAGATTACGAATGATCCAAATAGAAAAAGTCACAAAGTCTTTTAATGAAAGAAAGGTTTTAGATAATGTTTCACTCAGTATAGAGAAAGGGGAGTGTGTATTTATTTTGGGAAAATCGGGAGTTGGTAAATCGGTTTTACTTAAAGCGATTGTGGGACTCATCGAAATTGATTGTGGAAGCATTACGGTGGGAGGACTCAAAGTCGATCCTACAAGTCAAGAAACTCTCTCCCAAGTTAGAAAAGGGTGTGGTTTAGTATTTCAGTTTTCAGCCCTATTAGACTCTGTGAATGTTTTTGAGA
>VGSE01000233.1 GCA_016875135.1 Deltaproteobacteria bacterium | reverse complement strand
TGGGCTAATTCACAATATTTTTTAAGTTGCTCAACTCTTTCTGGAAAATCGGTAAAAAGATTTTGGGCCATGTTCGGTTCTCCTTAAACCCTAAAGATTGAGTATTTTACCCCCCCTTGTAGGTAAGATTCAACTTTCAAATGGGAGGGGATTTGATTTTTTGGGAGACATGTTCACCGAGTCGATTGATAGGAAGAGGTCACTGAACTTCTTTTTAATCAGAGGACGTATTTGAATTCGATTGGGAGAGTGGAGAAAGTGTTCTGTGGTTGACATCCAACGGCTTGAAAGAGTTTCTAAAGGAAGCTGCTTGCCTAAGATTGGGACCTCTTTGTCACCGACTTTGGGGGTAGTTACCGTATAGGCTGCTACAGGTGGAAATTGATAAAAAGTAGAAAGAGCTGGACCCTCTAGTGTAAAAATTAAGGGCTCATGTTTTTTACCTAAGTCTTCTTTAAAGAAGCTGCGGAAAGTGAGATTCCAAAGCGTGTTGGCCGTTTTTCCTCTAATCGCTTGAGTTAAGAGAGGCAATCGAAGATGAGAGATCGATTGCCCATCAATGACAATGGTTCGATTTCTTGAAAGGCGTGGTTCAGCTAAAGGCGGAGTGGTTAAACCAGAAAGGTCGATATAGTGGGATCGACTTACTAAAATAGAACCCTCAGCCGGAGAGCCCAGTATAGTTCCCGATGATAGAGAACGAACTAATCCTGCTGCTCCGATGAGCAAGGAACTAATTTCAATATTACGTGAAGACGCAATTTGCAAAGCAACTGAGCCTGAGTCTTCAACCAAGGACCGATTCCCTTCAAATCGAATGTTTTGTACCAGCGAGGCGTTCAATAACGTGATTCGACCATCGGGTTCTAGGCGTGTTACCCCCAATGCAATGGCTCCATAAAGTGAAGACTGATCTTGAAGAAGATTAGCATCGGTTGAATTTCTCTTAAGTAAATTATTCTTAATTAGAAGATTAAAGGCACCGGGCCCCTGGAGCCGATTTGCCAATTCAGCCCCGAGTTGAAGTCCCGGTCCGCTGGTTTCAATAATTTGATTTTCTGAAATAATTCCGTTGCTTCCCTGAACTGAAAGCCCTCTACCCTGAATATTTGAAATTGTATTGCCGTGAATAATAAAAAGAGCCGATTCTTGAGAAACGCTTGCGACATAGCCTGATTCTTTGGGTTGGAACTCAGGATGCAGACCAAAGCAAGCTTCACTGCAAAAAGAGTAGCCTTTACAGTATTTAGGTAGTTTGGGATCGGCGAAAGAGAAATGGCTCACGCTCCGGATTTTAATTTCCCCTTGGAATTCCATTTTACTGTTAAAAAAGCCAAGGGTTTCACCCGGGGTATAAGGACGCCAGTAAGACCCCAACCCGACGCAGTTAGAAAAACCAGATTCGAGGTTCTTTTTTGGAGGCTGAAAGGGAGGTGTAGTGATACTTGCGAATTGTCCGTGAAGGTTGATTCCGTCCCCTCCTAATTGGTCAAAAGTATTGTCGCGAATGATGATATTTTGAGAACCGTTGACATGAATTGCTCCTTCCCTAGCAGCAGGGAAGGTTTCATTATCGACTGAGGAAATCGAACTGTCGGAAATTAAAATTCCCGCAGTGGAGTCAAAGTAAAAACCCCATCCCGGAACCCTTTTCATGCTTATAGATTCAAACCAAAGATCGGAGTTATTGTCATTCGGAGAGAAAATGCCGTGAACAATAGGCCCTGAGTAAGATTTTCCGTCTTCTGTTTTGGGTTTAGCCCACTCTAAAGTAACTTGAGATAAAGCGACTCGATGACTTCGAGTAAAAATAAATCCTCCACGGTTTGGAGGTAATAAGAATGTCGAGCCGTTGAATTCGAGACGAATATCGTTTAAGTCTCGTAACGGAAGTTCATAATCATAGGAAGGATCTGTGAGATGGCTCTGTGAGATGAGATTAAATAAAGTTTTCGGGAAAATGATGTCGGTGGCGTTAGCCCTTTTTGCAATTTCTAGATGTTTGTAGAAGTAGATTTTAGCGTTTTCAGTCTCTTTTTTGTCGATTGGGTGGTAGTTGCATCGGCCGGTTTTTTCAAATTCAAAAACCTTCCCAATAAACTCCTTCTCTTGAGGTGCTTTGGGCGGATCTATAGGAGTCGAGGCGAGTCGAGTGTCACTCCATTCGAAAGCGTGAGGGTACTTTTGGTCACGACCCGATTGGCGCAACAGGTGGGTCTTGGTAATGTCTGCAAGGCCTATAGTTGTTTCAAAATATTCTCCAAATAGGCAGGGACGAGTCCTAACATAACTAGGAGGGGCTTTGAATGGGTGGACTCGGGGGCTCCAAATGGTAATAATTCCTTCTCGTCCATCGGGCCCTTGAAAGACCGTTCTAATATCGGTTTGTTTAGGAGCGGTTCGAATCGCTCCTTGGGATGGCTCTCTTGGCTCAGTGACTGAAAGCTGAGAAAGGCTCTTGTAAAGCTTGTCTTCAGGAGGGCGTCCGAGAGCGGCCGACGCCCAGAATAGAAGATAGGTGGCAGCGCTAAAGCACGCGATTGCTCGGGCCGGTAATGAAATACTATTCTTCAATGATTCCCCTTAAGACAGTGTTCATACTGTCAGGTTACTAGACAAAGATGAAATCGGTGTGAAGAGATTGTGAAAAGAGAAGCATAAAGTGAAATTCTCAAGCGATTTTGAGAAAATTATCTGAGATTGGCTTA
>VGSE01000232.1 GCA_016875135.1 Deltaproteobacteria bacterium | reverse complement strand
AAAAAACTTGGTGAGTTTGTCCATTATCTCCTGATCGAAAACATATTTTCTCCACTCTAACTCACCCACTTTTTGTTTTTTAGCTTCAAAATAACGGGTGATATCATCGCGACAAGCCCGCATTTTTTTAGCCTCTAACTCGAAAGTTAGTTTAATGTCTTCAGAGTTGCCTTCTGCCTTAACCTTTTCAAAAATGTCTCGAGTGAGACAACCATCGATAAATTCCCCAAGTAATTTAGAACTCCTATCTGACTGCTCACAAGATTCAGCCATCCTTTCTCTGTACCACTTCACTCGCTTGATTGTTTCCGCTCCGTCAGAGAACTGTTGTCGCGTAGGTTGGATTCGAACATTATCCGTACCCGTCACTAACACAGGTTCAGTCGCTGTCGTTGAGGCTCTTTTCGATAACGCCTCGAGACGATCTCTTAAAGCATCATATTTAGAAAACCTATTTTCCGAACGGACAGGATTTGAACCGTTGTTTGCATGTTGCTCGTCACTCATCGAAACTTGGCTGAACAACGATACAGCGACAAATACAGTCGCTAGTTTTTTGAACGGGGGCTTCAACATATAACTACCTCACAGCATCAACATAGAACTTAAAAACACTTTAAGTTCTTGTAACAAATTTTTAAACGTACACAGCCAACACACAACTAGATGCTGGAGAGTAATGCAGAGTTCGTTCCAAACTAATTAGCGCACTCAATAAACCTTAAAATTTGACCAGCAACTAGACAGTTGCCTTAACCCCAAAACACCAAATTAGATAACCCGTTGATTTTGCGTTCTTCCCTCAAAATCTATCTTCCAAAACGCAAAAGAGACAAAAAAGGGCAGTCCACAGCCAGTCTTCGCCCTCCCCTACCAAAAGGTATGGCTTTACTCTTGGCGGTGCAGCCCAAAGTAAAGCCATACCTTTTGGTATTCTCTTTGCTTTAGTGGGAGAGGGAGAGAGAAACAGTGAGGATGCCGAATATGGATACCCGACTCAAATGGGGGATGATAGCCCTTGTTCTCTTCGCACTGATTTATCGTTGGGCCTTTAATGACTCCATTGCTTCTAATTACGAAGTCCCTCCGGGTTATTCCGCTCCCAAATCGATTGCACTAATTGAAGCCGAGGAAAAAATCGCCTTTGAAAAAGCTTTAGCAGAAGCCCAACCTAAAACAGAGGAAGTGGTCAAACCGGTTTTGGAAGTTAAAACTGCCGCTATCAAACAAAGAAAGTCTCCCATCAAAAGAAAAATCGCCAAGATGGTGAGCTTAAAAAACAAAGTAAAAGTTAAGGGTCGAAGGCAGAGAATTTAAGCTTGGTAAAAAACATTAGAGATTGAATAAAACCCCAGTTAAAAAGCTCAATTGACGAAGACGAATGGCTGAAGTAGCTCCCACTGTCGTATCAATATTATTCAATTGTAGAGAGTAATTAATATTGAGAAACGCTTGCATTTGAGACGACAGAGCGTATTCCCCTCCTGCTCCGAAATCAAATCCCATTAAAGTTGATTTAGTAGTGCTTTTTATGTCTGTAGTTACACCATCGACCTCTGATTTAGCTTCGGTTGTAAAGCCCAAATACGGGCCCGCAAATCCGTTCAAAGAAAACTTATCTTGCAAAAGATGACGATACTTTAAAAGCACCGGAACCTTCACATAGCTGTATTTTCTGACGGCACTGTCAAACTTAGCCCCTGCCTGGCTCAGAAGAAGTTCCGGTTGTAGAAAAAGCCCTGCCAAGAAAGGAAACTCGGCCACGACCCCTGCTTCAGCTCCGGTTCGATTTGTGGAAGAGCCTGCTGAAGCCACTTTGCTCTGGGTTATTCCCAAAAGAGCTCCAAATCTAAACTCCAAAGAATTACCAGGAATCGACTCATTAATGTTTGAACTGGCCACCGCCCGCTGGGCCGGATCATTTTCAGGAGCGTTCTGTGTCACGGGCTCAATCTCTTTCTTTGGGGTTACTAAAGGCGTTTCGGATTTAGAATTTTGTAATTTAAAAGTTGGTCTGTGATTTGAACTGAGTTGTTCTTTAGGAGATTCAATCTCAGTTTTCAGCCCCACGATAGAGCCGACAGTGGGGTTAACCGCTAAAACCTCTCCTTTTCTCAAAATGACTGAAACCCGGCTCTTGTGGACTTGAATTTTCTTACCATAGTCAGTGTAAAAACTCACATGAGTTGGAGTCTCCTCAAGTACTCGGCCCCTAATTTCCCTTCCTCCCTTAACTACCATTAAATCTTCCGCCAAAAGGGAAAAAGCCAGAATAAAGACAAACAAATACAATCTTTTCATAAACAAGATTCCCCTGTGTCAAGAAACCGGACTGCTTTTTATTATTAGCTTTAATGGTAACAGGGGCTTAGATTGGCTGCAAACAAACAGTAAAAAGGTGTCGGTTTTTTATCGCGCCGGATAAAAAAATGGCCGACACCTTTTTGTTTTTCCCCCAATGAAATCTAAAAAACTTTTATTCTGCCGCTGCATTATTTGCCCCACCTTTTCGGATGCCTCTGCCACCTTGATTATCTGTCTTTGACACGCTATGCCCATTTCCCGCCCTTACTTCAACTACCGAAAGGTTTTGAGTTATGACGGAAGCTATCGAGTTTTCATAAATTTCCAATGGTTCATTCTTAGCAGGCTTAATTCTTTGTTTTAAAGCTCGGGTCGATCCCAAAGCTATCTGAGCGATTCCTCGCCCTTT
>VGSE01000231.1 GCA_016875135.1 Deltaproteobacteria bacterium | reverse complement strand
AACCTCTGTACTCTTTTAGAGTGAACTGTTGAACTTTTAGGCAGGTACAAATGATCCGAGAAGGAAGTTGTTCGCTTAATATAGCAAATGCATAGTGATGTTCTTGCACCGCAATTTCAAAACTCTATAATTACAGGACATTCAAAAGCCCAATCAAAGATAAGTCGCCTGAAAGGCTAAAGTTTGTTATTTTTACCACAATTCTAATAGCGAGTTAATTTCGTTCCCCTATATACCGAATAGTAACTAGTAATTATGGGATCAGAAGCAAATAAAATTACAGAACTGCTTAGCCGCTTAAAAAAGGGCAAACAATCCGATATGAATGAGCTTTACCAGGCGGTTTACCCCAAGCTAAAACAAATGGCGAAGGCCAGAATGAAGATGGAGCGTTCAGATCACACCCTTCAGCCGACTGCCCTCTTGCACGAAGCATATATAAAGCTTTGCCGTGAACATGATTTAGACTGGAAGGATCGCAAACATTTTTACGCCATCGCCGCAAAAATAATGAGAGAAGTGGTAATCGACTACGCTCGACAACGTAGGGCTAACAAACGGGGTGGTAAGGAAGCGGTTAAAATTGAACTCAACGAACAAATGATGGGATTCTCATCTAAAGATCCGGACCTTATTGCCCTCGATGATGCCCTTAAGGTATTGGAGGCCGTGAACCCACGGCGAGCCCAAATTGTGGAGTTGAGATACTTTGCAGGTATGGAACTAGAAGAGGTTGCTCAAATGTTGGATATCTCCGTGTCGACTATCAAGCGTGATTGGACCGCAGCTAAACTCTGGTTATACCGTGAACTCAAAAAGTAAAAAATCTGTTTCAAATTGGGGTGAATTGGCGCGTCTCTACGAAGAGGCTGAACACCTATCGGGCGATGAACTCTCCAAGTTTTTTGAGTCTCAGGCAAAAACAAATCCAGAGTTGGTCGCCGAACTAAAGGAAATGATGGGCGATGAAAACACCGTCGCGGAGTTTCTTTCCCGGCCAATTACCGAGAGCGCACACCCGACAGTATTCAAAGCACCCTTACTTCCGATCTATACTGCTGGGAACACAATCAAAGACTTTGAGATTCGTTCCGTGATCGGTTGCGGAGCTTTTGGTACGGTTTACCTGGCTAAGCAGAAGTCGCTCGAACGCTCAGTCGCCCTTAAAATAACGGCGAACACCGGATCCGAAGCTAAAACCATGGCCCAGCTAGGGCATCAAAACATCGTCCCGATTTATTCCGAATCAATCAATGAAACCCCATCTATGCGTCTTATCTGCATGTCCTATATTCCTGGCATAAGCTTAGATGGAATTCTCGACGCGATCGTGTCTCAAGATATTTTAGATCCAATATCCGGTGAAAGAATATTGGATTGGATTTCTGACAAGGTGGTGGAGCAGCCCAACCTAAATCCCAGCGGGTTGAAGATACGTGAACAATTTTCAAAATTCAATGAGACTGAGTTAGTTCTGTGGATTGGCACGCGGCTTTGCGAAGCTTTGGCCTACGCACATGTTCAGGGAATTCTTCATCTGGACCTCAAACCTGGAAACGTGATTATCGACGTATACGGGGGTGTATACCTGACGGACTTTAATGTGTCTCTCAGCCAAAAAATGAATGATGAATTACGTATCGCTAACTTCGGCGGAACGCTCGATTATATGTCTCCTGAACAAAAAGACGTATTTAAAGCTAAGGATCCTCTCCAAGCGCTGAACGGCTTAAATCTGAGATCGGATATTTTTTCTCTGGGAATGTTACTGAAACGTTTGTCTAAAGTGTTGAGCTGTTCCGATCGGGTGGGAAAGATCCTAGAAAAGGCAACTCAAATTGATCCCAACAATCGTTATGCCTCAATGAAAGAGTTTCAGTTAGCTCTCAACATCCAAAGCGAACTCGCTCAGGTAAAGCAGCAACTCCCGAGGGCCTCAAAAACTATTGGAAGGATGATGCGCAGATCGCTTTTGACGCTTACTATCTTTGGAGCAGTTCTTCAGATTATTGCAGCCATTTTAGGAATCCAATACAAGTCATTGCAAGTTTTTTCCCAACTCAGTCCTAGTCAGATGAAAGTGGTTGACTACCTCCATCATTATTACACGCCCTTTATGTATATAAGCCTTGGTACCTTCTGGACATGGAAGTTAGCCAATCTGTATCGAAATTTTGAAAGGAAGTCAGACCCGCTATCCATCAATTCCTTTCGCGTTCAGTCTCTGAAATTGCCCTTCTGGGGAATGGTCATGAGTTGTCTGGGTTGGATTCCTTCAGCCTTGGTTTATCCGATCACCATTAACTACCTATCGGGAGCCATCGAGTCTTCCGTTCTATTTCACCTTCTAACTTCATTCACTCTGAGTTGGCTAGTGGCCCTTTCTTACTCCTTCTTGCTGCAGCAGTTTCTAGTGCTTCGCTTCGTCTACCCGTTCAAATGGAGTGTAGATGAAAGCCCCTCTTCTAAAGCACGCTTAGAACTATCCCGTGGTTTAATTTGGGCTCGGGGCTGTACCGCTCTAACAGGCTTCTCATCCCGGTTTTAGGTAATGGGTAAAGAAACCGATAAGGCAGTACATTGTGTTCACAAGAATGTCGCACTGAGTAACCCAAGGATAACCAGATGCTTATTCGATTCTTAATGACTAATAATACGCTCAATCAATGGGTTCACTTAACAGGGGCTAACGAGTACCACATTGGTAGGGAAGTGGGAGATCTTGTTATTTCTGATCCTAAG
>VGSE01000230.1 GCA_016875135.1 Deltaproteobacteria bacterium | reverse complement strand
GTGAGCACTTTAAAAAGGCCAATGCTGTGATGAATTTTGCCCCTACCGAAGGTCCAGACTTTTTCATCCCTTTCGGTTGGAGTACTCAAGGATTTCAATCCTCGCTCCTAGAGGCTGTTCGCCTTAAAAGAGCTCCTATTCAATTTCAGTTGTTGGCATCGATTCGGTTTTTGATCCCCAAATCTTGGGTCAAAAAAATGAATACAGCTGGGATCGCATTGCTGAAGAATACGAAATCAGAGTAACTTAATACCAGCTCCTTTACGTGGGCTTTTGAAATTGAATCAACCCATTTTTTACTAATCTCTCCAACTCTACTTCTAGCTCCGTTTGAGTTACGCAAGAAGCTCCGATACGCCCCACAACAATCCCAGCTGCCGCATTGGCGACTTGCATACATTCGGAAAGCGAGCTGCCTAAAACATGCATTAAAGATAAAACCGCAATGACCGTATCACCGGCTCCGGTTACATCAAACACTTCACGAGCAAAAGTCGGAATCCGATTCAGTCTACCTTCTCCCTTAGAGACACTAATCATCCCCCATTCACCGCAAGTGATTATGGAATGCTCACAATGGGTCACTTCTAAAATTCGTTTGGCCATTTTCCACAAGGTTTCATCATCTTTACCCACCTTGCGAGATTTACCGTTGGGCATACCACAAAGAGTCTCAGCCTCAGCAATGTTAGGAGTCAGTAAAGTGACGTCTTTATAAAGTTCCAAAGGACTGATTCGACTCGGGTCCACAAAAACCGGTTTTTTATGCGCCTTCGCATGTTGAACAAAGGACATCGTCTCGCGATTCCAAATTCCCTTACCGTAATCTTGAACAATCATCCCATCAACCGAAGGTAGCAGATCACAAATTCTTTCAACAAAACGCTTAGCTAACTTCGATTCTAGAGGATGAGATTTCTCATAATCAACTCGGACCACGTGTTGTTTTTGAGCTAAAACTCTTACTTTCCTGAGAGTGGGACGAGACTCATCTTCAACGCACTCTATTTTTGAAATCCCAGCCTCTTTAAGCATCCCCTCAAGTTTAATACCGTCACTATCTGCTCCTTTGATGCTCAATAAAGTTGTCTTAGCACCAAGAGAAACCAAGTTCTGAGCTACGTTGGCAGCTAACCCAAGCTTAAACGATTGAGATTCTACTTCAACCACCGGAACCGGAGCTTCTGGACTAATTCGGCGACAATCCCCCCACAAATACTCATCTATTCCAACTTCACCGGCCACCAAAAGATGTGTCTTGGGGATTTCTTTTAAAAACGCTAAATCCATGTCTGTGTTTAAACACCCTATCTTAACAAAAGTAAATTCTTCCAATCGGTTTTAACCATACAGTTAAAATATCTACACTTTTCTCCCAAGCAATCCCTGTCCGCAGGACAATCAACCTGTGGCAACAACACTTGACTGGGTTTAGCTCCCCCCCAAGGAGCCCAACGGTTAGGGTGTTGAGACTTAACAGGAGAAAACAAACCCACCGTTTGCGTTCCTACCCAACTCGCTAAATGTAAAGGGCCGGTGCTAGGGGCTATCACCAAGTTACAAAGTCTAAAAAACTCAGCCAACTCAGGCAATTTCAAGCCCGATATCACTTTTAACCCCGGCCGCTTTATCAACATTTTCTCTTTCAAATCGATATCTCTAGGTTCAGGACCTACTGAGAGAGCCACCGTAAACCCTGCCTCTTCAACCTTTTCAATGAGATCCAAGTAGGAATCTAAAGAAACATTCAATGCGCTCCCTCTCATTCCTGGATGGAAGACCGCAACTTTTTCATCCTGTTGAAAACCCAGCTGAGTCCAATTCACAAGTGCAACTCTCTTGGCTTGCTCAGAAACGGGCAGTTCATAGCTACTTTTATCTACTCTACCTTCTCCCCCAAGGCGTTGCACTAAAACCTGAGCCAACTCTAAATTGCTTTCAGCTTCATTCTTGCCATTCGATGACCGTTTTTGGCGAATTCCCACGTTTAACCAAAAAAAGGAGAACCATTTTGAGTAACCGCCCACTCTAATCGGGATTTTTAAACGCAACAAATCCCAACCGTCTTTCGCTTTCCCTTGTAAAAAGAGGGCCCCGTCATATTTGCTCTGGGGCTTCTCAACGAGTTTGATGTTCCAAAGCCGACAAAATGGAGTCAATAAATCATGAAACTCGATAGCACAGTTAAAATCTATATGGGCAGAAGGAAAAGACTCTCTTATTAAAACCAAACTCGGAAGAGTCATTAATAAATCCCCCAAACGATCTTTTCGAACCACCAAAACTTTTAAATTCTGATTCATTTTGAAAAGAGACTTCCAGGTGGGTACTTGCTCTGAAACTCAACAATCAATTCATAAGGATTTTTTTGATCTTTGGTTTTACCACCAACCCAACGATTCGCCTCTTCAGCCACCAAGGAATATAACCACTCTGTCACTATTTCTTTACGAGCCGAGCCTCGACGGTTTTTTATCAACTCACCTTGAACTTTAAAAAACTTTTCAATTTCCATGAGGACCATTTCAACCGACGACTCATTAGATTGGTTCGTTAATACAACGGGAGCTTCTTTCTCAGCTATTTGGAGCATGCTTTTAAGCTCGAGAACTATGCGATCGGCCCCTTCCCTATCCGATTTATTCACAATAAATATATCGGCAATTTCTAAGATACCGGACTTTAAAGTTTGGATTCCATCTCCCCATTCGGGCACCAAAACCAACAAAGTCATATCCGCAATTTTT
>VGSE01000229.1 GCA_016875135.1 Deltaproteobacteria bacterium | reverse complement strand
CTTTACTTAAAATATTGTCCGGAAAATTAGATTGTGACGGGGGCAGGATCTCTTCCCAGAAAGGTTTGCGTCTAGGGTATCTGGCTCAGGTCCCCCAATTAAATTTAGAAAAGACGGTGGGTGAAGAGATACTATCATCTTGTCTTGATCCGCACAGCTCAGAAGCCCACTCCCTGACCCAGCAATGGATAGCTAGATTAAACCTGGAGTCGCAAGGTTTATCCGACTCGACTCTAGTGGGAAAACTTTCTGGGGGCTGGCAGAAGAAAGTTGCATTAGCTAAGGAGTTGGTTAAGGAACCCGAAATTTTACTTCTTGATGAGCCGACTAACCATCTTGATGTTGAGAGCATCCTTTGGCTTGAAGAATTACTTTTACAATCTACTTTTGCACTCATCGTAGTGACACACGATCGAGTTTTTTTGCAGAAAGTAACTAATCGAATTTTTGAATTGGGTAAACAGTTCGCAAATGGGGTACTAGATGTTCGCGGTAATTATTCCTCTTATTGTGAATTTAGAGAAGCTCAACTTTCCCAACAAAGAGCTGAAGAAGTTACTTTAAAAAACAAACTCCGTAGAGAAACCGAGTGGCTTCGACGAGGCCCTAAAGCCAGAACGACGAAACAGCAGGCCAGAATAGATCGAGCTTATGATCTTAAAGATGAAGTAAAGGAGTTAGAATATAGAAACAGGCAGCGTGACGTCTCTCTTGAGTTTCAATCTTTAACCAAACAGCCCAAGCGATTTATAGAAGCTAAGTCGATCCATAAGTCTTTTGGAGGCAAAGAACTATTTACCCAATTTAGTGTTTTCATTGGGCCGGGAAGTCGAGTCGGATTGCTCGGAGTGAATGGTTGTGGAAAATCGACTTTGATTCGGTGTTTGCTAGGAGAGGAAAGGATAGATTCGGGTTCTTTGGTTCGGGCCGAGCAGCTTAAGGTTGCCTATTTTCAACAGAAACGTGAGTCGTTGGATTTGAGTCTAACCCCAAAGCAGATTTTGTGTCCAGGGGGAGATATGGTGAATTACAGAGGTAGACTCATTCACGTGAATGGATATCTAGATCGATTTCTGTTTTCTAAAGAACAGGTGGAGCTCCCAGTTTCAAAACTTTCCGGGGGAGAGCAATCAAGACTTCTTTTAGCCAGATTGATGTTGAAGGAGGCCCAAGTTTTAGTTCTTGATGAGCCTACCAATGATCTAGATATCGAGACGTTAGATGTTTTACAAAGTTGTTTGTCTGAGTTTGAGGGGGCTGTGATTTTGGTGAGTCATGATCGGTATTTTTTAGCCCAAGTGGCAAACGAGATTATTGCTTTTCCTGAAGAAGCAATGGGAAATCGTCATTTGATCTCATTTGCAGATTTGTGGCAGTGGGAGAATTGGTGTCAGGATCAAAGAAATAGGCCTTTAGCTAAGCGGATTGAACCTACTGAAAAACGTGAAAAAACGAAAAAAAAGTTAAGCTATAACGAAACGAGAGAGTTGAGCTTAATTGAGAGTAAGATTCAAGAGGCGGAGGAGAATTTAGCACGATTAGAAAACGAATCGACTCTCCCAGAGAATCAGAGCAACGCTAAAAAGTTAAGTGAACTTTGTCATCAAATTGCTTTGTCTCAAGACACGATTGAAAAATTATACGCGAGGTGGGCTGAACTGGAGGCGAAGTCAAATGGATGAGAGAGAAGAAAATAACTTATCCTCTCAGGACTGGCTCAGGCTCAAGGAATTAAGAGCTCGGTTTTTATCAGAAGAGGTAATATCTGGGATAGATTATTGGGATTCAATTGATCTTCTCAGGCTTTACCACAAGACTTTTGCGCAAAGAATTGGTTGGAAGTGGAATGCAGTCTTGAACACCTTGACAAGAGATTTCACTCAAGCTGCTTCAAGTGGCCTAACCCTCTTTGATTTTGGATGTGGCACTGGGATAGCGGCCGAAAAGTTTCTCGAACATTTCCAGACCGAGGGTATCGACCAGGTTTGGCTTTGGGACAGGTCTTTTAGAGCTGCAGAATTTGCCCAACAAAGACTTCAAGCTAGGTTTCCTTCGTTGTCATTTAAAACTCCCAATCCAGGAGAGATTCCACAAGGCAAATGGGCTTTGATTTTAAGTCATGTCTTGACCGAACTTGATTCTCAAAGACTCAAGGCACTTAAGCAGTATTTAATCCAAGCTGACATTCTAATCTGGGTTGAACCCGGCACTCCATTTTCAAGTGAACGGTTGATTGAAATTCGAGAAGAGTTGAAAGTAAACAAACAGATTGTCGGCCCCTGTCTTCATCAGGAGGCCTGTGGTATGAAAGACCCCAAAAATAGCCAGAATTGGTGTCACTTTTTTGGTCACCCTCCTGAGCATGTTTTTCGATCCTCTTTTTGGAATAGATTTGGAAGAGAAATGAAAATTGATTTAAGATCTCTTCCCGTAAGCTACTTGATTTGCAAGAATAAAAAAGATCAAGCCAATCCAATTGAGGGTTGCTCAAGAATTATTGGAAGACCTCGATTCTCAAAAGGCATGGGTAAATTTCTTCTGTGTAATTCTGAGGGGGTTTTTGAAACTCGGTTGCTTGAGAGGGAAAATAAGGAATTAGTTAAATCTTTTAGAGAACACCTTCACTTTGCAAGTAAGCTTACAAAGTGAAGGTGCCTGAGAGATTTACTTTAAAAGCTCCTGAACTTTTGATTCGAGTTCCGAGTTGAGAGGAGTCACAGCCGATTTGAATCTTGCTACGACTTTACCATCCTTATTTACGAGAAATTTTTCAAAGTTCCAACCGACTTCTCCTTGAATAA
>VGSE01000228.1 GCA_016875135.1 Deltaproteobacteria bacterium | reverse complement strand
GCCGTAAACTAAAGAAAGATCAGTCGGTGAACCTTTGGATCGAGGAGGATCCTGCAAACCCAAAAGGCAAAGCCAGTCTTTCCATTCCACCTTGCAAAAGGTGATGGTGATGTGAGTCTAGTCATTCCTGCCGTTTCTTTGGACAAGTGACCTTCGGGTAGCTGCAAGTATAAACCATTAAAACAATCTTTTGTGGGCCGACATGGTAACAAAATAAAGTGTAATTTTCATTTCGGGTGTCAGTTTGTTTTTCGAAATCGACACCAGGTAAATGCCTCTATCGAAGTCCATTTATTATGGCTATGTTTTGTAGTCTTTAATAAGTTGAGCTAGTATCACGGGCCTGTGAACATTTATCAGTTTTTAATTTTTCTCATATTCATTCAAGGCGGACTTGCGAAGAGTCAATCGACGCCGGAAGAGCTCTCCACCCTTGCCTATTCTCCCTATTGGTTGAGGCTTCTCCATTATCAAAAAAAAATGTTTGGGGGATATGAAAGTCGCTTAGAGGGAAGTGACTTTTTCTTTTCTTCACAAGGAAAAACAAATCCGCTGGAGGAACTTAAAAGTACCGTTGCCTCTTTCTCTAAGAATTTAAAAGTTGGTAGACTTCAACAGCATCCCCAGTGCGCTTTTCCTGAACGTTTTCGGTTTCTCAAAGAAAAACTGCAGTTAAAAATTCCCCAAGTCCAGTGCCCAAAATTAACCGAATATTTAGAGAGATTTAACCCTGAGTCGGTAACGTTAGTGTTCTCAAGTGCCTATCCTCACAATCCCGGTTCGATGTTTGGACATACCTTTCTAAGGATTAATACAAAGATCAAGGATGCTAAGAAACAAGATCTGCTGGATTGGGGAATTAGCTATGCGGCTCAAGTGGCTCACGATGAAAATGGATTTTCTTTTGTGTTCTTGGGGCTAACGGGAGGGTATCGCGGGCAGTTTTCTCTTTTGCCCTATTATGCCAAAGTGCATGAATATGTAAATAACGAGAGCCGCGATCTATGGGAATATGAACTTGATTTAAATACGGAGGAAACTTATCGCCTTTTAAGAAATATTTGGGAAGTCGAAACGAATAGCTATTTTGATTACTACTTTCTGGATGAAAACTGTTCTTTTTTATTGCTGGCGTTTTTGGAGGTGGCCAAACCCGAGTGGAGTCTCACCGACTTCTCTATCTATGTTATTCCGGGGGAAACGATTAAAAAAGTTTCTGCGATTCCCGGTGCCATAAGAAAAATAACCTACCGCCCTTCGCTTCAAAAAAAGATGATGGCTCACTATGGATTATTAGATTCAGCTCAAAAGGAAGCTTTCCAAGATCTTATTTCGTATCGTTTGACACCCAGCGAAGTAAAAGAGCCCAAGGTTTTAGATCAGCTTTCAGAATATTTGCTTTATTTGAAGAAAAACAAAAGCCAACTGTCTCAAGAGGAAAATCGGCTTTTTCGACTGGCTTTGGTACAAAGAAGTCAATTAGGCGAGGGGTCTCAAACCGAGGATGTAGGGGCTACTTGGGCAGAAACTTCTCGACCCGACCTGGCACACGATACTTACAGGTTAGGAGTCTCTTCGGGATATGAACAAAGGGGACAGTTAGCTCCTAAATCCCAGCTATTTTATGATATTCAGTTTAAGTTTGCTTTTCATGATCTGCTCAATAGTGATTTGGGGTATACGCCTTTTTCCCAAGTGGATTTTCCGGGAGTCACACTTCGTTATTATCAGAGAAGCGATCAGATTCGATTAGAAAATATTCATCTTCTTTCAGTGACCTCTCTTTCCCCTTTGAAACCTCTTGAGAAGCATCCCTCTTGGGCCTTTCATTTAGAACGATTGTCTCCTAAGGATCTCTTGTGTGATCACTGCCAAGCCTTTCATCTGGATTTGGGGGGCGGCGGGAGTTTAGAAATAGGAAGTCAACGAGGGGTTTTCTATAGCTTGGCCTTTTTACAAGGCGAAGTGGCTAATCATTTTGGAGCAGGTTGGCGTTTTCTGCCCAAGTGGGAATTAGGAATGCTGATCCAACTAGCGTATCGTTATAAGATTCAACTTCAATTCGATTGGATGTGGGATCTTTTTCAAAAAGATCGTCGAAACCAATTTTATCAATGGCAGCTGAACCAATCTTTGAGTTTGTCAAAAAGTTGGGATTTTAGAGCTTTGCTACAATCTTTGATTTTTTATGATGGCGCACCGCCTTTTTATGAAGGAAAAGTATCTTTGAATTATTATTTTTAGTGACCTATAATTTGGTTTGTTTCTTGTAGTGTTAAACACGTAAAAAAAGGGCCATTATGCGAAAAGTTTTAGGATTAATTTTAGTGAGTGCGTTTTTAGTTCCGATTATGGGCGAAGCCGCTAAGGGTTCGGTGGGAATAAATGATGTCGGAACTGACGGTTGTGGTTTGGGTTGGCAGATCACCAACAAGAAAAGCTTTTTGGCGACTACGACTCGAGGAACTACAAATGCGTTTGTTCCCCCCTCATTTGGTATGACCTTTGGAACTATCGGATGCGACAAGCATCGTTTTGCCAAAAACGAAGAAGCGGGTGTTGCCTTTGCTTTAGCTAATCATGAAAACCTCATGATAGAGATGGCTCAAGGAAAAGGGGAATACCTTTCCAGTTTTGCTCAAGCCCTTGGTTGCGTGGATTCAAGCACTTTTGGGCAAATGGCTCAAAGTCACTACACTCGCATTGTGACTGAGCAAAGCTCACCCCTCGAGATGTATAAAAATGTAAAGCGCGAAATTTCCCGAGACCCTGTATTGTCCCTAAACTGTCGCGTCTAATCCTTTTTGTC
>VGSE01000227.1 GCA_016875135.1 Deltaproteobacteria bacterium | reverse complement strand
AATGGGCGAAAAATCGGGTCTATCTACGATACAGTTTTTGCCGAGTGGAAAAAGCTCCTCGACTGAGAGTAATTTAACACGTTTTGCTGGGGTGCCTATTTCGACAACTAATGTAGTTTTTGATTCTCAAGTTCCGGGAAGAACGAATTCGGCTTCTTGGCAGGGCGCGGTGGGGCCAGCAGTGAATTTATTGAGGAGATGAATGTGCAAAATTGGTTAAAAGAGAACGTGCTGGCCACGCTTTCATATTTGCTAATCTATAGTTCAATAGTTTTGGGCGAACCATTTGCTGAAGGATTGGTGCCCGCGAGTCAGCGCAATTTCAGTGTTATAGAGTCGATAAGCGGAGAGTTTGTAGAGACTTTAATATCAGCTGATACTTCTATCTTTAGAGTTCAGCAACCTAAGTTTCCGTTACTTCCCTATAAATCAACATCTTTCCAGCGCGACCCCCACAGCTTCATAAAAACATTTTACGATACGCAGCAAATCTACTTTGGAACGAATGAAGCTACTTTAACTGAATTGAGACGAGTGCAGGGATATTTTGAGGAAGGGGCTACAATGTATGAACGTAAATTGGGAGAGTATATAAGCGATCTAGAAAATAAAGGATATACCCGGATAAGGATCGTAAGAGACACAGTTTATGATTTTTCAGTCGCCGGAGGAAAAAAAAGAGAAGGACTTATTATTGTAGCAGATCCCCCGCCAGCAAGCCCGAACACTCTTCGGCCTATTCCTACTGGTTCCAAAACCTGCTTGCGCACACTCAATCTTGCAGGTTCAGCTCTAAAAAACATGGGGGTAAAAGCACTCCCAATAGTCGGTGCCGGAATTCAGGCCTATATGGCTATGGATCCTCAAGAAAAATTAACGATAATCTTCAGTATAGAGAACCGTAGAGAACCCAATCTTTTGGAGCGTGCTGAGATTACCGCAGCGGCAATTTTAGTCGGCTATTTACCTAATGTCGAAGGGCCCCTCAATCGACGATTTAAGGCCGCCATGGGCCGATATAATGAAATGCTCCAAGCTAATGATAGACTCATTCGTTCTCGGTTGCCTCGCGGTGGGGGGGGATGCGCTCGTCCTGTGCCATCCATAGACCCAGAGGAGCAATTAGAACGGGATAGAGCTCGATTACAAGCACTGTTGAATCAAGGCGGATTTTGATTTTGTCAAAACCCCTCATCCATCCATCTGGCTTTGAGTTGTCTTATATGGCTCGGGGTCCACAAGAACAGTTGCAAATGATTAAGGTGATCGAAAACAGAAGAGATCTCTCGTTTGGAGATCGCCTAGACTGCGCCGCCGCCGCTGTTTACTGCACCATGAACTCTCAAGCTCAATTCGCGGTCGACAGACGCTATCGAGCCGCAATGAGAAAGTATGACGAAATGGTCCAAGCAAATGCAGCCCACATCCAAAAGCGCCTTCCCCGTCGGCCAATTGCGATCCCCAGCTGTTCGGAAGACGAATGTAACGAAGCAATGGAACTTGCAATTGCCAGAAAACGACTTCAGCAGGCGTTGAGGGAGTGAAGCAAAATGAGTTTTTCTAAACAGCAGATTCCCGGTTTGGAACCGATGTGTCCGTTGGAATTAAATGTATATTTCAAAAAAATATAGTCATTAAAATAGTGGTTTTAATGGTCTTCCAATTAAGCCCCACAAGGATAAGAAACTTAACCAACCATAAATTAGAAGCCGTTTATTAGAGAGTCTTATTTATTATGACTAATATCCGTTTCGACGCGGCTAAAACGGGGGGTTTTGCCCGTTTGCGTCGGGCCGCTAGTTCTCTGTACGGAGCTGCCCAAAGAATAGCTGAGATGAAGAAGAGTGGAGTGTCTGTTGTTATCGTAGCGTCGGCTATGGGCCACATGACTGGTTCGAACAGCTTGACGAATGGTGGGTGCTGCAGGGGTCGAACCTGCGACCTCCTCGGTGTAAGCGAGGCGCTCTAACCAACTGAGCTAAGCACCCATTGAGAGAAAAAGCTTCTACCATAAAAGTTTTCAAAATTCTTGGGATCATTAAAATATTTACAACGTGTGCGGGCTAGTTCAAATTTGTCTAGTGGATCCAAGGTTTTATCAAATTGCCATCCTCGCTTCCTTTCTTGGTTTGGGGGTTCTTTTTCGGGACTTTAGTGTGGGGGTGCCCCAAGTTTTGGTAGTCTTTTTTACGGCGTATGCTTTTCAGACTCTGGCCATCGTTAAATACCGGTTGCCGTGGACTAGTTTGAGGAGTGCGACCGTTTCAAGTCTCGGACTTCTTTTATTACTCCGTACAAATTCTCTGGGTTGGTTAGCCCTTGCCAGCGCGCTCATGATCTTAAGTAAATTCATTTTTAGCTACCAAGGAAAACACTTTTTTAATCCAACCAATTTCTCTCTTGCTTTTTTGTTGTTACTTTCCGACCAAGTTTGGATCTCTCCGTCTCAATGGGGTGAAGAGTTTTTAATCGCCGCTTGGATTGTACTGTTGGGGTGTCTAGTGACCCATAAAGCGCTTAGTAATGACATTAGCTATTCGTTTTTGGGGTGGTATTTATTATTTCTCTTTGCTCGGGTTGCCTATCTGGGGCAGCCTTTCAGTGTTTTTTTTCACCAACTCAAGAGTGGATCTCTTCTTCTCTTTTGTTTTTTTATGATCTCAGATCCTAAATCAACACCCAATCATCGGTGCGGGAGGATAGTGTTCTCAGCCGTTGTCGCGGGACTCGCCTATTTCTTTAAATTTAAACTTTACAATCCAAACGCCTTGGTTTTGTCGTTGTTTTTTCTATCGCCCTTAACACTATTGATTGATAAAGTGCTTCCAG
>VGSE01000226.1 GCA_016875135.1 Deltaproteobacteria bacterium | reverse complement strand
GCTTTTTAAGAGGTTCAAACGGTCATGAAGTTGGTTTGAGGCGCGCAATTTATTGGCCGTTTGACGATGAGGTGAATTATCGAGCAGGTATTGAATGAATTATCATAGCGACATAATTGGGTGGATTAAAACTTTCAAAAACAAACCCACCTATTTTTATTCGCCCACGATTTTGGGGAGGAGTTTTAAGTATCGATTCCTAAATAGGTTAGGAATAAAAGCAGTTCGCTACGACCTTCCATGGGGCAATAAGATCGATCTTTCTTTGAGCGAAGGCGTAGGAAGAGCCATAGCTTTTTCCGGGGTCTATGAACTAGCCATGATGGAGCTCTTGAGCCGAATTTTGGTCAATGGAGACTGTGCTGTCGATGTGGGAGCTAATATCGGCTATGTCTCCAGTTTAATGGCTAAACGAGTCGGGCCTTCCGGCAAAGTGTTTGCCTTTGAACCGGAGCCTACCTTGATTAAAAAATTGAAGAACAATATCTCAATTTGGGACAGAACCAAAAATTCGGATATTAGGGTGGTCGAGGGGGCGGTTTCATCACAATCCGGCAAAATGACCTTAATCTTGCCGGATGGTTGGGAAACCAATCAGGGGTTAGGAACATTTAGTTCCGAGAGAGTTAATAAATTCATCAGAACCGTGGAAGTTGATGCACTTACTTTAGATGAGTTTTTCAACTCAGAGGCTCTACGAATCAATCTACTCAAAATTGATGTTGAGGGACATGAACTTGAAGTCCTAAAAGGAGCAAGAGGACTTTTGTCTCGCAGGCAAATAACGAATATTATTTTTGAGGAAAATAGAAATTGGGTTGTCGAATATTTAGTTGAGATTGGTTATTCGGTGTTTTTCATTGAGAAAAACTTCTCAGGATTCTCCCTAAAGCCGGTAAAATCCAGTGTGAATTCATCAAATTGGGAGCCTAACAATTATTTTGCTACAATTCAATCCGCGGCCGACATTCAAAAATGGAGTGCTCGTGGTTGGACAGTTCTTCGCCGGCAGTAAGATTTTGAATCTCATAACTAAAAGCCATTCGAGAGAACAATCGAATATTTCGAACGGGCAAGGATTTAAAACACGTATATTAGCTCAAGTTTCTGAAGAAGAAGGTTCCCCGCCGTCCGCCGCCGCCCGCGAACTGATCACGGTGACGGCACAATCATGCAACAAGTCGCCCGGCCATACCAAAACTGAGGTCTTCCAGCGTGGTCTGCCACCGGAGTGCAACCGGAAATGCATTCGGCCTGGCCTTTAGCGTTTCGCCTGTTGGGGGCTGGGCCACAGGTGTGATCGCCGACCGGGGCCGCGATCATCTCGCATTCCGTCTGCCATTGGCGCGGATCGGGGCAGGTGGGGATAACGCCATACGAGCCGGCGCCCGGCAACCCCCTAGCGGTGACGGTGGTGCATTGGAGAACTTGCCGGGCGTCTGCTGGGCCCGGGGCTCCACCGCTGCATTTCTCGACCAGAAAGTTAGAATTATTGATAGCGACGAATAGAGGGAAATCGATGGTGCTTAAGACTCCGTGTGAGGTGCCGGGTGTTCCCCCTTTGTTGAGCACAAGTGTAAGCTTCGAAGTCACGTTGGTCACAGATGTTCCATTGAAACTTCCTCTCGTGCGTAAGGTTTTATCCAATTCAATAAGTGAAATACTTGAGACCGAATAATTGGATCCGCCGCTTCCGGTTTTGGCTAAAACTAAAGATCCTAAAGCTATTTGGGCAAGAGTGTTGGCTTTTTTGTAACTATCGATCTGGGCCTGTGTCGGGTTAGCAGGCAGGATAACATCAGGATTGAATTTAGCCGCACTACCTGAAGCGTCTTTTAATATTTTTGCACAAATGGCATCTTGGCCGATGAGACCTTGGATTTGAGCTTTTAATACCGCGATTTCAGGACCACCTGCGACCAATCGAGAGCTCTTCAGAAAAGAGCTAAGGCCCGAATAGAGCCCCATAATGACGACCCCACCGATAGTAGCTGCGGCGATGACCGATAACAGTGACTGACCGAAATGGTTTTTTAGGTTTTTGAACATACATATCTTAAAAAGTTAAAGATTGATTGTAGATTATATTGAAAACAATCTAGTTCTTCTCCTACAAACATAAGATAACAAAATATTGTGAAGGAATAATGAAGAAATTATGACGAAGTCTTCACATTATCTGCATACGGATGAACTTCATTAATAATAATATCTACTTGATACCTGAAAAGATAAAAGCCCTGAGCTCACGATGACTTTGCCCTCTCATAAGGAGGGATTTTTTAAGGCTTTCATGGCGTCTCTATTTGGTTTAATTACTAGTTTCGCATGGAGGTAAATTTTCCCTTTTTAAAGCTCAATTGAATCGATTGAATTACAGAATCGAAGCTTTCTCTCATTCGGTACTTTTAACTTGATGCTTGGGTCTGGTGAATAGCTAAGGCGGAACTCGCCCTGGTTATCTTTCCAATAAATTTCTGGACCGATGAACTTTTCTTTGCAACAAGCCAACTTGTTCTCCCGATTGGAGCAATCAAGGCCAAGTGAGGTCTTTGCGCCATTCACGCAATCTTTGACCGTTGCGGTCATAGCAAACGCCACTCTTGAAGGGGTGCCGATCCTGGTGACTTCTCCAGCCCCACTGATCTGCCACAAAACAGCCATGTTGAACCTATTTTTTAAGTTAGCTTTTGCTTTTTCAAGATCGTAAGACTCCAACGTTTTCCAATAATCTTCATGGGTGATCAAGCCCGAAAATAAGTACCCTGTTTTTGGATTGCCAATAAGAAAGTCCTTGCCTATCGAACGCTTGGTAACCTGTATGTCCGCATTACCGCATACATTGACTTTACGAATCTTGTACTCCCGCAAGGTATCAGCCCATTTGAATTCTCCAAGGTTGATAGTCTTGCTAGC
>VGSE01000225.1 GCA_016875135.1 Deltaproteobacteria bacterium | reverse complement strand
GCGGGGTCGAAAGTGTTACAGGCTCTTAAATCGGCTCTTAAAACCAGGGCCGTGTCGGGTCCAATTCGAGTTAGGCTAATATCCCTACCACGGCTAAAAAAATTTTTAATCAGTCGACTTAATTCGGCATGACTTGCTCCGGCTTGGCTAAGTTGGATATCACTTATTATTTCTCTGAGACTTAGAGTGCCACTTAGTGAACTCGATATAAACAGAATCAGTGTGGACACGATAACGCTTACTGAGATCAATTCAATTAGCGTGAATCCTTGATTTGATAACTTCATTTCAGAGCTCCCGTAGTGACGAGGGTCCGCGGGAGAGTATCGCCGACATTGGTCCAGGTTGTTGTCAGTTGATATGAAACTTCCCAACGCCTTTGTTGATCAAAGGCATTGGTTTCTTCTGGATTCCAACATTCCCAATATCTATAGGGTGTGGGATAAGTTCTACTCCCATCCGTACTAGTAAAGGTCCAGGTGGCTGGTGGGAAACGAATCTGACACCTTTGAAGCTGCAACGAGTCTTCTGGAGCTGGAAACACTTGGGAGCCAGGTCTGACAACTCCCCTAGTACAAAAATCTATGGGACTTGGAACCCTTTCAGGAGGTTCGTAACAACCGTAGCGTGTTTTCCAGTTGCATCCGGATACATTCGTTTTTTTTTCGCTTCTGTGAATTCTTTCGCAGTTACACTCCGGTGTGCCTTGGCTCAAAGCTCCAGGGGGACAGGGTGGATTCATAGTACAACCATTGACTACCCGTTCACCTCCTACAATTTGCCCGACGGCACAATTCCATTCGAAATTATTGGGTATGTTACTGTTGATAACTCGCCGGCTAGGAAAAAACTGCAAATTATGATTGAGATCGGCCAGGGCTGGGTTGGCTCGTAAACTTGGAAAATTCATATTATTGTCTAATAGTCGTCTTCCTAAACCGGAGCCCAAACCAAATAAAGTGACAAAGGCGGCATTTGGGTTAGTGAGTTGATCAAAATCACTCAAATTCGGAGCTATGTTTACCGCGCTCCCATCATGGCAATTCATGCATCCTAAGGCTTGCATGTTGTTTTGAATATTAACAAAAGTAGTTTGATTTAAGACGGGATTAAAGCCTGCACCAGTTTGGTTTCCCAACGAAAACTGGTAGTAATTCTGAGAAAGGGCTGTCCAGGTACTTTCTACAAAAGGAACGGCTACAGCGGGATTTGGATCACATCTATCTGAACCGTTCGGATCGCTTGTGAACACCCCCCAGGGATGTGGAAGACAGTTAAAGCGAAAATTGATTGGATTGCCTCTTTGGAATACCGAATAGGCGTTATTTATCTGTATTCCTTGTATTAGAGAGTTTAAAGTCTTGTGTTCACTTAAGGCTTCTGAGTTAATGGTTGCGGCTTTGGTTTGTCTTGAAGTATAGGAACGCACTTGTTGAGCGGCGGTTATTCCCAGTACCAATACGGTGACGGCTATAGTGATTTCTATGAGTGAAAATCCTAAATGTTTTTTTTTTGAACTCATAAATTTGGGAAGTAAAATTTGATAATCTATATGATATCATAATAAAAACAAAATATTCAAAAGAGATTATTTGAATGAATCCAGATAAATTAAATTCTAGAGGGGGAGCCATTCTGCTTCTGACCGTTGGTATTTCTATCGGGACTCTGCTGACGGCGTCCTGGGGGCTTCGAAGTGTTTTTTCGCAAAAAAATCTTCAACGGAGAATTTCTCAAGATTATCTATCTAATCTTATACTAGAACAAGTGGTCACAAAGGTTTTAACGGATCTCAAATTAGCTTCTCGATTTCCCGATGCCATCGCGTTAAGACAACCTCCGCTTTCACCTAATTTCGGGGGAGTGGGGTCAGTCTTTTGCGATCCTCGCGATCCTAATGACGGAAATCGGTTTACACTTGATGCTTATTTAGTTCCATTTGATGAAGCGTGCCAAATTCCTCATCCTGGAAATTACGGATTTAATGTTAAAAACAACATTATCTATCCAAAAGGGGCCTTTAGGGTTCCCTTTTTCGGTAGAAATTCGAATGTTCCTATTACATTTTTGACTCCTGAGACCGACCCTCAGGTTATACTAAGTCGAATTGGTCCGGAACGTTATCGAATTCAAATTACTTTTGGCGTCTGCACGGCTCCGGTCATTGGTCGAATCCCGCCTGATCCTAATGACCCTCTAAATATTGTACAGGTCAATAATACGTTGGGAGTCGCTTGGAATCCCACTTGCCCTCCAAACACGCGGTCCCAACTGAACTATGACGGGTTTATTAACACCAACACACCTTATTTTCAGAACTAGTTCACTTTTTTGTAATGGGCCCCTTTAATTTCACCGATGATAAGGTCTTCTTCGTTTTTTAAGAGAAGATCCCCCTCGATTATAGAATCATCCATGTGCGGATTAATAAGTTCCCAGAAAACAGGATCCTGCCAATTGAGCTCTTTTGGCAGAGAAACTGATTTAAAACCTATTGGCAATCCACGCCACTGCTTAATATGAATTCCCCAAAGACCTAGCAGTTGAAAACCGGAATCGATCAAGGAGACCGTCGGCCACCAAGGGTGAACATTTTCCTTTTCCTTCCAAGGAAAAATGAGTTCAGCTCTTAACAAAGAGTGAGTAAGGACTTCTACTTTTCTTAGAAATTGAAAACTGGGACCGTGAAAAAGCTGCAGGGAATTATAAAACTCTTCAGGCTGAAGGACTCTGAATGTTCTAACCTTATTAGTAAGCAGCGAGACAGGCTGAGGATATTCCAAACTGACTTCTTGCCTAAGGTAGCCCTCAGCCAACAACTTGTACCCTTTCCAAAGTTCTATTCTGTATTCGTAGTTTTTAGAAAAAGAGGTATCGCAAAGAAAAAAATATTCTTCTGCCGCGGTTGTGAGCTCTAAAGGAA
>VGSE01000224.1 GCA_016875135.1 Deltaproteobacteria bacterium | reverse complement strand
CAAACTTCCGCTACTTGTTTCTGACGTTTTTTTGCTCTGGGCCTTAATGAAAGTTGCCAGAGAAAGAAGACGAGCAGTTTTTTATCTGTTTTGGTTTAATCCTATCACTCTTTTTATCACCTACGTGCATGGGCAGTTGGACGTCGTTGTGATGACATTGTGTTTTTTATCTCTCATGTTTTTAACTTCCCGAAAGATTCAGGCTTCAGCTTTATTGTTGGCTTTAGCTACTTTGTCTAAATTTCATGTTGTCATTCTTATCCCTTTCATTTTGGCGTATCTGTGGCATCAAAACTTTGCTAAGCGAGCTGTTTTTAATATCGGTTCTTGGATATTCACTTGGGGGACTCTTTGCGGCATGGGATTTTTGCCTCTCTATTATGCGGGAAGGTTTTTTTATGCGAGTACCACCTCACCCGAAGCGATGAAAGTTTTTGCGGCGAATTTAAATTTTGGTTACGGCCAAGTGATTTATTTAGGGGTTTGCATTGTCTTGGCGGTTTTAGGTAGACTCTGTGTTTCTTCAAAAATTACTGAACAAGGTTTGATTTTCGGGGCGGGTGCTTTGTTCGGTGCTCTTCTGCTTGGAACAAGTGCCATGCCCGGATGGTATTATTGGGTCCTTCCCTTCTTTTGTTTATTTTTTGCGCTCTATCTCAATGTTTCAAAGACATTGTTTTGGGGATTTCAGATCATTTATTTGATCCATTTTATTTTCTTACCTAAATACGGTTTAAGTTCCGAATCCTTGATTTCAGGCGTTTCTTTTACGTTGCTTCAGACTTCAATGGCTGGAATTTTATTAGTTATTTGGAAATTGGCTCTTGAGAGAGAGGCCCAACTTCAAGGGCGAGCTCGTCCGCTCTTGCTTGGAATTGCCGGAAATAGTGGTGCCGGCAAAAATCATCTGAGCCAAATTCTTACCGAACTTTTTACGTCGCGAAATACTTTGGTGGTAGAGGGGGATGATTATCATAAGTGGGAAAGAAACCATCTGAAATGGCAGGAATATACCCATTTGAATCCTAAAGCGAACCATCTCTCCACTATGGCAACTCATGCTTTACAATTGGCTAAGGGAACTACAGTTCTTCATTCGCAGTATGATCATGAGACCGGGAGATTTACCGAAGCTAAAGAGATTAAGCCGACTAAAACGCTCATTGTTCAAGGTCTTCATACTCTTTATCTGCGGGGGCTTAGGTCTAAATTTGATTTAAAGATTTTTATTGATCCCCACGAAGTGGTTAGGTTTGCGTGGAAGTTTCAAAGAGATGTGAAAGAACGGGGGCACTTGCCGGAAAAGGTCCTAGAGAATTTTACTCAACGAGAGAAGGATTCTTTGCAGCATATCAGCCCACAGAAGGATTTTGCCGACTGGGTGATACAGTACTTGCCGGAAAAAGAAGTCACTCGAGAAGAGGTGTTGAGAGGGGAGACGTTTAATTACAAAGTGAGATATACCTTCTGGAATGATGCCCCTATTGGTCGGTTGTTGAAGGCTTTGCAGGATACTGCACGTTGTAAGATCAGTTTTGAGGTAGCACCTAATGACATCGATCGCACTTTGGTTGAAATTAAAGGCTGTCCGACGGAAGATGAAATCCAGGCAGTGGCAAAGGCAATTTTTCCTAACCTACGTTCGATCACTCGGGGCTGGAAGGCTCCACAATGGAGAGGCGGCTTTGATGGATTACATCAATTGACTGCACTGACGCTGATTTCGGGAATAGGGATGGAGGAACCGGCGTAATGAGCAAACTTTTTCTTTGCCATCGAGTCAACTCTTTGGAGCAATTGGCTTCTTTGGAAAAAAGCTGGGGAGTAGAGATCGACTTACGCTCTAATGTCAATTTGAAAGGATCGCTTCATCTCTCCCACGATCCTTGGACTTTAGGCGATGATTTTGAAAGTTGGTTAAAAGAATTTAAAAGACAAGGTATTCAAGGGCCGATTTGGCTTAACACTAAGGAAGACGGTTTAGAGGAAAGAATTGAAGCACTACTAAAAAAATATGGCATCGAGAGTTACTGTTTTCTGGATACGATGCTCCCCACATTGGTTAAACAAACTCAATTCCAGCAAAAGCGTCATTTTGCCGTACGTTTTTCTGCCTACGAGCCCCAGTCTTTTGCCGAATGTTTTAAAGGTAAGGCCGATTGGGTTTGGGTCGATTGTTTTCAAGGAAGGCCCGTTTCACCTGAGTTAGTTAAAGAGCTCAAAAAAGACTTTAAAGTTTGTCTGGTCAGCCCGGAGCTTCACGGCCATCCTCTTAGAGAAAACCTAATTCGTTTCTTTGCTCTTTATGAACTGTCTGATGCTGTCTGCTCCAAGGAGCCTCAAGTGTGGCGGGACTTTAGAGCCGTTTGAATCTCTTCGAATGTCCGCTCAAAGGGAGCCAATATTTGTGTTTAGAATATGAGAGTGAAGTTTTTTCTTTGATAAAGTTAAGCAAAAACTTATAATAATAAAGTACTTAGAGTTTTTGTTGATTCGTTGCATTGTTAAAGACATGTTTCCTAGGAGGGATTGTGACCAAATCCGAACTCATTGAGACTTTGGCGCGCAAAGCCAATTTGACTAAAAAGAAGGCCGAAGAACTCGTTAATACGATTTTTGATTCCTTTTTTGTGTCGATGGTAAAAGGAGACAGGATCGAAATCAGAGGCTTTGGGAGCTGGTTTGTGAAGAGTTATAAGTCTTATGTAGGAAGAAACCCCAAGACCGGAGCCGATGTTTTTGTTCCTGAAAAAAAGCTTCCCTTCTTCAAAGTTGGAAAAGAATTGAAGAAGAGAATCGATAACTAAAAAAAAGTTTCAATAAAAAAAAGGCCCGCAAGACTTCGTATGAAGCAGCTTGCGGGCCTTTTGATTTTCTAAATGTCTTGGCCGACTTTATGGGACATTTTAATCAATCCCCAAATTACCACAGCACCTACGGCAGAGACGA
>VGSE01000223.1 GCA_016875135.1 Deltaproteobacteria bacterium | reverse complement strand
TAACATACAATAACATCTTGATTATTTTTCGAAGCAGCGCCATAGGTGGCATCCACATTAGCGACCGCGTTTGCACCTGTTAAACCTTTGTCAAAAGCAATATTAGCTTTGACTTGAGTGTGAGCTGGAAAACACAGGATAGATTCGTCGGAAGGTTTTTCCATTTTTGTCCACTCAGGAGTTGCACCTTCAGTAACTGTTGCTTCCTTAATACCTTCAGATTTTTCTTCGGAATTTGACTTTTTGCTCTCTGCTTTTCCTGTTTCCGATTTTCCTGTTTCTGATTTTCTTGTTTCCGATGCGGTGGTTCGTTTTAAAACGATGTTGGGCCCTTGAGCTCTATCCGATGATTTTGGAAAGACATCCACAATGAGTCTGGAAGGTTTATCTAACCAAAAAGCATCGACGATTGAATGAGATTGTTTAATGAAAGTTCGAATTTCAAAACCGGTACTTGCATCGGAATTGATGGAAACAGGGCCAAAATACTGGCTTTTCTTAACATACGAGTCGTTGATGGAAGATTCCGGAATAGCCCCAACCAAGCTAGCCTGGTTAATATGCACTGTAGTTTCTTTTCCGTTGGTATTTGGAACCAATCGAATAATAGGACTATTCTTCGTAGGGGATTTATTTTCAAATTCTATAACTAACCGTTCGAAGCCCAACTTTACGTGTCGATTGAATCGAAACTTTTTGATTTGAAGTTCTGTTTCACCGGTAGCAGCAGCAAAGACCGAATAGAGAGTGAAGGACAGTAATAGTTTCCAATTTATATTTCGCATAGGTTTTTTCACCCGTTAATCAGGTGTCCAAGAACTGGATCGGAGTTTTGTGATAAAATCTTTAGAATAATTTGAGAGTCTCAGGAGAGCAGATTAATGCGTCGTTACATTATTTTAAAGATTTTCCGTAAGCTTACTGTTTTCCTTTTCCCTGTTTTCATCTGTCATTGTGCATCTGCCCCAGAGCTGCAGAAAAACTCTCCGCCCCCTGTTTCTCATGCCCTAGAGGAAGTTAACGACAACTCGGCCAAGCCGGACGCTGCTGATTCAAAAAACAATCCTTTGGTCAGTAATATTTCTGAAACTTTAAAGTCTTTAGGTTATGAAGCCTTGGGACTCTCATTTGAGACCGATGAAACTCTGCTTCTTTTAGGCAAGGTTTTTGACTCACCGGTAACTCACGGTCGAAAAATTCGTATTATCTATACTGGGCTTCAAATGGCTTATGATGCAAAGCACCAATCTTTAACGATAAATGGCGAGAAAGATTTGGCCACCATTCTTTCTTTCATTGATAGAAATGTTCCCAAACAAATCCCAGATCCGCCTGCGGACTCTTCAATTCAGTCCAATTCAACTCCAAAAGGGTTAGGTGAACGCGCTAGAGACGATGTGCCAACTAATAAGATGTTTAAGATGTTAAAGAAAGGCCTCTCAAAGATTAAAGGTAAGTCTAGGAATTTTGAAAAGAAGCAACGAAGTTCAAAGTCCAAAACTCGGAAAACAATTCCTGTTTCGTCTCCAGTATCATCGACTTCAACCACAGTGACATCAACGACACTTACCCCCGCCACCAACGAGGAAAAGCAACCCACCCCTTCGACAACTTTGCCACCAGCTTCCCAGGTTCCAGATTCAAGCGCGCCTCAGGAAAGACCCTTGGTCGATGACGCGCCAGCTTTAGAGGGTATTCCAAAACAACAAGTTAAGCCAAATCCAAGTCTGCAAATGGAAGAACAACAGAAAAATGAGGCTCCCCCATTGAGTCCCGAGGAACCAGAAGTACAGCAGGATTCCGAAGAAGAATAAAAAAAAATTGGATTCGAGCCGAATAGAAGCCGTGGCTATTAACTTTATTAAAGAGTTTCTCACCTTTCTTCCTGGGCCAGTGAATCAAACTGAGAATTGTATTAGTGAGTTAAAGCCCCATCGACCGCTATGTATTTTGCTTACAGGCTTGTCCTCATCCGAACGTTCGTTGAGAATTCTCCGCAGACGTTTGATGAGGGATGGTTACAACGTATGGATCCAAACTTTTTTGTTTCAGGATCCAAAAAGAGAAATGAATGGTTTTGAATACGCAGCGAAAAAACTGCAGAAACTTATTTTTCATTTAAAGTCCAACCGCGAGATCTCCCCCTCTCATGTTTTCATTTTGGCCCACTCAGCAGGTGGGCTGGTGGGTAGATATTATGTCCAGGTTTTAGGGGGAGATAGAGAATGTCAGGGGTTGATTACCTTGGCGACTCCGAATCAGGGGCTTTGGATTGCAAGTTTGGGTTTCTTCTCGCATCTTATATTAAAAGCTAAATGTCTCTTTGATATTTTACCCATTTCTCCTTTCATGAGAAAACTTAACAGCACGCCTTTTCCCAAGGGTTTTCCCATGGCCTCGTTTAGCTCAACTAATGATTTGCTTTGTCCAGTTCAACAATCAAAACTTCCGCCGAAAATCAGAAACTCACCTCTTGTTGAAGAGATGGTCATTGAAGGCGTGCCGCACAGAGGATTTTTATACCAGCAGAAATCCTACCGATTAATTAAATGTTGGATAGAGAAAACGTATCCCAAAATTAAAGAACCGAGTCATGTTGAACATTTCAAAAAGAGTTCTTAATCAACCAAAATACAGTCTTTGATGTCGTAGACAGTCCGAATAAAAAGGTAACTGTTGGTTATGTTAGTGCTAGCATTATTATTCTGAACCGTCGGACTGATATCTCGGTATTTGACTTGGCATTGATAAACGATAATTTTGAATGGCTCAGTGGGGCGCTTCAAAGTTGCTAGATAATCTACGACGCTTTCGTTGGCAGCAATGAATTCCTCACCCGCCATTGATTCTCCTCGTTTCCACACAGCAACCTTTTTTAAACTAAAATCCATTGAGAAGGCTAGCGAGTTAACTGCCAAAAAACATACGAAAATCCATAAAATAAATTTATCCTTCATTTTGTCCCCTCTTTTTTAGAACTTACTTTTACTACCCAATGATATCCTC
>VGSE01000222.1 GCA_016875135.1 Deltaproteobacteria bacterium | reverse complement strand
TAGAGTTTTGAAATTGCGGTGCAAGAACATCACTATGCATTTGCTATATTAAGCGAACAACTTCCTTCTCGGATCATTTGTACCTGCCTAAAAGTTCAACAGTTCACTCTAAAAGAGTACAGAGGTTCAAAATAGAATCTAGCCCAAATGAAATTAGGGTCTATTTTTTGCACTACTTTATGTGCAATAGAGGTTTTTTATGAATTCCAAGAGTATTCGGACTTTTTGGAACGCATTATTTCTACTGCTGTGCTCAGTTTCTTTAGCCGATCTTGGCGAATTCACTATTAGTGAAAAGCTGGTTCGGCAAATAGAAATGCAAACTAGCCAAAATCAGCCTTTTTATAAAAAAGGGCGCCTTATCGAGCCCAATATTAACATCCGAGTCACTCCAGAGATCGTTGACGCCGAATCGGGAGGGGAGCTTAATCTGAATGTAAATCTCCAAGGAAACTCAAGAGCTCACAGCGTCACCCAAGTCACCCGAAACCGCAACGTACAAGCGGTTGTGGACAGCGAGGTTAGGGCTAACTTTCAGCAAAAACTTAAAATCTCCAAAAATGGATTGAACACAGGTCAAGTTAGTAGCCAAGTTCAAATAAATGTTAATAATATTTCAGTGAGTAACAACTTTAGATTGCTCAACGGCGTAGTGAATAGAAAGGCCAAGAAACAGGCGCCCGGGCAAATCGCGAAAGAACTACGTCAAGAAAAAGCAGAGCTTGAGCAACAAATAGCTTCAGAGATGCAAAGAGGAACAAGCAAGGCAAAAAACCTATTTGACTCAATGATGGCAACTATAAACCCAATCATTGCCGACAAAGATAAATACCCTTTTGAAACTAAGCTATCCACCAAAGCAGGGGCAAAAGGGCAAATTAAGTTTGAAGTTGTGGACATTAAAAATGAGAATCAGAAATCCCCAAAACCCAAGTTTGCAAACACTGAACAGCTTATGGCTACTGGGGTCATTCACCAAGACCTTTTAATCCAGTTAACGAAAGCTGAATTGGCTGGAAAAGAGCTTAAAATATCACAACTCAAACAGGTTCTGTGTAGTCCACAAATGAGAAAATTCATGGATTTTTGCAAGTTGGAATTCCTCTCCTCCGCAGAAAGTATCTCACTGTTGTTTGACAAAGAAAAACCTATTGAGTTTGTTTTTGAAAATGGGAATGTTACTCTCAAGCTGAATGCAGCCTATCGAAAAACAGTGCCTAAAACCGACGAAAACGATCAGCCTCTTCTAAACTCCCCAGACCAAAATCAATCTCAGTTTGAGACTGTTCCTTATCAGATCGAGGTGAAATACAAAGTTCAAAATGGCTCTGCCAAACTCGAAAAATTCACTGTAACTGAAAAAGTGCTCACAAATACAAGTGAGGCAAGCGGAAAACATTCTGAAGACTCAAAAGAAAAGAAAGGGCGTCCATGGACACTAGGAGGGCTATTTAATCCACTTATTAAAGGCTCAATCCAAAATGCATTTAAGAAACTTTTTGCAGAGGAAATTGACTTCCATTCTGCTTCCATTCCCACTAAAGTTAAAATTTCAGAGAACTCCACTGGAGTTCAGACTGACATACTAGAGGCGGGCAGTTTTCTTCCCGTTGATGTTAAAGCTGAAAATGGTTGGTTGGCTGTGGGGAGTACTTTTTGCAGTAGCTCAAACAAAGCTTTGGGAGTGTCATTTTCAGAGGTAGCCGGGACCATTCAATCCGTCGAGCGAGGAAGTCCAGCAGATTTAACCGGATTCCAGCCAGGAGATCGAATCGAAACTTTCAATGAAGTCGAGGGGCGCTCAATGGCTTTTGGAGAGAATCCCAATTCTTTTATTAAGTTTATTGGAGAACGATCGTCTCAGAAGACATCTAACGACAGAAAAGTGATTATCAAAGGTAGGGATTCTACAGGAAAGACCTTTAATAGAGTCGTCATTCTTTGTCCCTCTTATTTAAATCACAAAGAACAAGCGGCCAAAGGGCTTGCTCAGTTTAAGCACAATTAAAGCTATATTATAAACTTGACCGGCCTAAGTTATTTGCTCACAGTGGGGTTAAACGGTAAGGACTGTCAAATGAACTCTAATTTTGCTCTTTCTTTATTAATTCCTTTTTATAATGAAGAAGATAATTTGCAGGGGCTGATTGAGACTATTTTACAAGTAAATTGGCCTTGGAAAATTGAATTAGTGTTTATCGATGATGCTTCCAAGGACAGATCTTGGCAGGTTTTAGAATGTTGCTTAGTTGAGAGTGCTTCGAAGTTAGCCCAAAAAAATATCGGTGTGATAAAGTTTCAACAGCAGCAAAATCAAGGAAAAGGGGTTGCAATTCACAAAGCTATTTCTCTGGCCACAGGGGAAGTCCTTATTGTTCAAGATGCTGACGGCGAATATAACCCTTCCGAGATTCCCACCTTGATTACACCGATTTTAGAAGGTAAAGCCGACGTGGTTTTTGGGAGTCGATTTCGACAAAACGTGAATCAAGCTCATCGAACTTATCATTATTTGATCAATCGATTTCTAACTTTATTAAGCAATTTAGCCTGTGGGCTGCACTTAACCGATATGGAAACTTGTTATAAAGCTTTTCGAGGTAATATTTTACGAAATATCAATTTGCAAAGTAGGCGCTTCGGATTTGAACCTGAAGTAACAGCGCATTTAGCAAGGCTTAAGTTAGTAGTTTGGGAGCTTCCGATCAGTTACTATCCCCGAAGTTACATTGAGGGCAAAAAAATTACCTGGAAAGACGGCATTGCAGCTTTATGGCATATCATTTATTTTAATTTTCTATTTCCTTCAAATGATCGATTTCTTGCGAACATGCCAGAGAAATTTCTTTTAAAAAAACAACGAGACTAAAATCTAATTAATTCTTGTTGCTAGAAAGTCGAGATACTCAATATTCTTGGACGGTCATGTCCGTTTTGTCCTCTCCAAAATCCGTAATAAGGCCTGTGGCATGGATTATAAGCAAATCCCAAACCATAGCAGGAACTAGCAGA
>VGSE01000221.1 GCA_016875135.1 Deltaproteobacteria bacterium | reverse complement strand
GCAACGACTGTGAATGTGACTTATGAATTTCACAGGCTAAAGGCATTTACCGAATTTCTTTACGCTGGCGGAGATTCTAATTTGAATGACGACCAATTGACAGGGTTTGTGCTTCTTCACCCCAACCGTAGAGCGGGATTTATTTTAGGTCGGGAATTATTAGGAACGCTATCAAGTAATGGAACGGATCCTGGCAAAGTTGGAAACGGCAGTATGGTGGTTTATGGAAACCAAGATTCCTTTTCCGGTGTTATTTTTGCTCGCCCCGGAATTCGCTTTGATTGGTCCTCTTCGTTAGCGACGGGACTTGAAGTTATCTACGCTATTAAGGCTGCCTCCCAAAATGGTGAGGAAAAACACTTGGGAACGGAAATCGATTTAGGCACCGATTATAGCGCCTATAAAAACTTTGATTTGGGTGTAAACGTTGGAGTTCTCTTTCCTGGCAAAGGGATTACAGCCCGGATGAATCTAGAGCAGCGGTCCATTTTTGGATTTAGAACCACAGCAAGTTTAAGGTTCTAACGGTTTGAGGTGTATGAAGGGGTGAGAGTTTTTCAGTTAATTACTTATGGAATTTGTTTCTTAGGATTATCTTTTAACTCTTTAGCTCAGTTGCCTCCTTTAGCGCAAGCGGCCGAATATTATTTTTCTAAGCATGATTACGCCGAATCTCTCAATCTTTGGAAACAGGTCTATCGTCTACAGCCGGCTTCTGAGAAGGCGATGTCGAAAGTAGCTCATCTGGAGTTAATGCTGGAAGGGCATGAGCCTGCAGAAAAAACGGTCCTTAATTTTATTCAGCGTTATCAAAACTATTGGTCTGACTCTGATTTAAAGCGACTTCGTAGCCTTTACTATGAGACGCAAACCCGTTTTATCAAAGAGGAAGCGCAAAGCTTTTATTTTCGGGGAATGGCTAAAATAAAACTTAAAGACCTGACTCAAGGATTAAGTCTAATAAATCAAGCGCAGAGCATTGAAAGAGGTCATTTGCTAATACTCCAAGCTAAAGCCCAAGCAGAAAAGCAACTAGGCCTGTTCAGAAAATATTATGACACTTTAAAAGACGGATCTGAATTTAATGCCCTTAGCGTCCAATGGAGCGAAGAGCTTTTGGAGGCTCATTATCACTTTAAAGAGTATTCTGATATTTTTAAATGGAACGAAAAAAATATGAAGTCCACTCTGACAAACCGACAAAAACTTATTGTTGGATTGGCCTTATTAGAGAATGGTGAGTCTAGGAAAGCCGTTCTTTTGTTTCAGAAAATTTTGGACAGTTTTCAGGATAAAGGAAAGAACTTTGTAGTGTGGTATGGTTTAGCCAAAGCCTACAAAGAAAATCCGATGTTCTCCAAAGTCTATGCGACTTATTCTTCTAAATTTCTAAATGCAACAAAGTCCTTAGAGACTCCACAAGAAAACATTTGGGATCCTTATCGCCTATCAGAGAAACGGGCGGAAGTACTCAAGTGGCAGTGATTTGAAATCACCTTTTCGACACGTTATAACGGAGAAGGGCAAAAAAAGCCCATAATTGTCACCCTGTGTGTATCTTGAACGCCCTTTAACAATTTGGACAGATGCTCTGAATTGAGAGTATTCATTTGGTTTCAGCTAATTATGACAACTTGTGCGGCTGGCTTTGAGCTTGCAGTCAACCCCATCGGAGAAAGGGGTTCCGGGTCGATTCCCTATGGACCTTCGAAAATAAATATGCAAAGAATTTTCAAAACTACAACTTTTTCTGCTTTCCTTACTCTGCTTGGTCTTGTTCTCTTGGGATTGTCTGCGTGTGCAGATAAGGCTCAAATTTTTCAACAGAACTCTTCTATTAGTTTTACACAGGACTACAATCCCCCTCTTCTAGATATTCTTTGGGTTTTAGATGACCGTTCTCAATTCTACAACGCCCCAGGTAGAGCCAATATTATAAGAGAAGCGGAAAGCTTCTTTAAAAGACTCGATGGCTCAACGACTAGTTATCAAATGGGGTTTATCACAGCTGATATGTTGAGTGCTCAGGGAAGGCTTCAACCTGTTTCAAGCCCTGTGATTTTAAAGAAAAATATGGGGACCTTAGATCAGAGAGTCGCGTTGTTTTCATCGCTTTTGACCCAGGTCGCTTTCAATGGAAGAACCGGAGGCGTAAACAAGGCTTTCCAGGCGACGACTTTGGCTTTAAGCCAAAGCTTCCAAACCAGGGCTAATGTTCCCTTGGTGATCGTGTTTATCTCGGATTCGGATGATCATTCTACAGTTCCCAATCAAGAAACAGCGGTTTCTTGATCATTCTACAGTTCCCAATCAAGAAACAGCGGTTTCTTATTACTCAAGAACATTGCTTGCATTTAAAAATAATAACCGAGATCTTCTCAAAGTTTATTCGATCAACTACGAGGGATTGGCGTCAGGACAAACTATCAACACAAGCAATCGTTGCGTCACGCTTTACAATGCCGATATTGATCAAAGTGGTTTTCAGGATAGATTCTTTCAGTTAGCGTTGAATCTGGGTGGTGACACCGGTGGAATTTGTGGGAGTTTTTCTCAAAAAATAAGCCTTAATGGGCTAAAACTACGACAACTTCCGAGTCGTTTTAAGCTGGATGTCGAGGTTCAGGAAAGTTCTCTTAGAGTCGTTGTCACCCTAAATGGTTCTGAAATCAGTGGTATCAATTGGACCTATGATACAACGACCAATGAGATAGTTTTTTCAGAGGCTCCGCCCGAAGGTAGCCGAATTGATGTGACTTATTTAGCCAGATAGTGGTTTTAATAACTGCTGCCTTTAAATGGGCTTTTTAAGAGGCTGGTTCGAGATGTTTTTTTTCTAAATTGTAAAGACTTCTACTTTACAGCAAATACATTGACACACATTGTGAATGGCATTTACAAAGGTACTGGCATTAGTAGCGCAATATCACATAGCGGTAGGCGCACTGGACATACTAACTTGGCAGAGCGTGGGGTTGACGTAAGAACACTAATGGCATTAGCTGGACACAGCAATATGACGACTATACAACGCTAT
>VGSE01000220.1 GCA_016875135.1 Deltaproteobacteria bacterium | reverse complement strand
AACACAAACAAGAAATAAACAGGAAGTCCATTCTTAAATAATAGGATCATAGAGCTAGTTTAGCAGGTCTAACAGGAACCTGAGGAGCAAAACTTTTTCTGAGCACTATTTAAATAAAGCAAATTTTTCCTAACAAACACCAAAAAAGGGGTTGGGCTTTCCAACAATTCGGGCTGTTCGACATAAATTTGTTTCGAAAGGGAATTCCAATCCGCTGTCGCTAGGGCTAGGGCTGAACTTATCGTAAGTTTTTCTTCAGGATTGGAGATGTTGGAGCTTTCGCTCATCGGAATTCCTAATGCCTGATATTCTGGTGTTGGGCCGTTCTTTAAAACATAGGCTAAAATTTTAAGGCTGAGCAATAGTTTCCCAGAACTTGTTTGGCCTTTGTAAGATTGGTTTTTGGGGGCGACTTCATCGATCCCAGAGACAAATCGAGATATTTTTTCGATTACTTCTTGATCCCCGGCTGTCAGAACAAAAACTTTAGCAAAACTTAATTGAAAAGGGACCGGAGACTGAACGAGCCTGTCGCTTCTGGGGGCAGCCTTTGGCAGGGCCACAATAGAAAAAGCCCGAACGGGAGGTCGGGTAGAAACTTCCGTTTTGTTATTGGAAACTGAAGTAGTACTTGCCCTGTAAGCCAAAACATGTGGATTGACTAAGGTGGCCAGCACGAGGGGAGGAATTAGGGCCAAAGGTTTAAACGCTATTTTCATCTTTTAATTTTACTAAGTTTCTTCAAAAAGGTGAAGTGAAGTGGGCTCTAATAAAAACAAATTAATTTAATAACTTATAGGGCTTGTTTTTTAAGAAAAAGGTGGTTGTCTATTCTTTAGGCAATTTGTCCAAAGAAATCTCTCTCAGAGTGAGTCCTTGTCTATCCTTTTGTGAAACGATCGGATTTTTTATGGGCCAGGAAATTCCAATTTCCGGGTCGTTCCAAATGAGTGTTTGTTCGTCCTCGGGAGAGTAGTGAGCTGTTGTCTTGTAGGAAACAAGAGTCGAGGAGCTTAGAACTGCAAAACCATGGGCAAAGCCCACAGGGATCCAAAGTTGGCGGTGATTTTCAGCGGATAAAGTGACGCCTACCCATTTTTTAAAGTTAGGTGAGTCGGGACGAATGTCTACGGCCACATCAAAAACTTCTCCGTTCAAAACGGAAATTAATTTTCCTTGTGAGTTGGGATCTTGAAAGTGTAAACCTCGAACAACATTTTGGGTCGAGTAAGAAATGTTATCCTGCACAAACCGATCGGGAATGCCGAAGTCGGCGTATCGGCTGGCATTCCAGGTTTCAAAAAAATAGCCCCTCGAGTCAGAAAAGACCCTGGGTTCAAAAATCTTTACTTCGGGAAGGGCCGTGTCAAATGCTTTCATCGTGCTACAATACTAGGAGTTGTTTTTTAATTTGGCTAGTCAAATTGATAGGAACTCTGCATGTGTGGGATTGCCGGATTTTTTGGAGATTTTGATTCCGATTTGTTGGATCGGATGGGAGAAAGTCTATCCCACCGAGGGCCAGATGGACAGGGGAGGGTTCTCTTTCCTCGTTCAAAAAAACGTGTTGGGTTAGCCCATAGAAGATTATCTATTTTAGATTTAAGTTCTGCCGGAGCTCAGCCTATGTCTCTTGAACGGGAATCCGCTACTTCAAAATTCAAAGGCCATGGATTATGGATTACCTATAATGGTGAAATTTACAATTTTCGTGAACTTCGTAGAGATTTAGAAGACAAAGGGCACCAGTTTTTTAGCCGCACAGATACCGAAGTGATATTGCACCTTTATGCCGAGTATGGCGCAGAGGCTTTTTCAAAACTGAACGGAATTTTTGCTTTCGCACTCTACGACGGTAGGGACTCAGGACAAAAAGGGGGCATAAAATCGGGAGACTTATTAATTTACCGAGATGGACTTGGGGTCAAACCCCTTTATTATGCGGAAACGACCTCAGGCTTTCTTTTTGGATCTGAAATTAAAGCTCTTTTATGTGCAAGTGAAGTTTCCAAAGAGTTGGATTTAAAAAGTCTGCTTTTCCTAATGACCTATCTCTATTCGCCAGCTCCCCATTCTCCTTTTATCAATATAAAAAAGGTTGAACCCGGTCAGTGGCTTTTGGTGAGAGATGGAGTTGTGAACTCTAAGGACTATTTTTACGATATTCCTTATGGGCAGACTATTCAAACAGGCTCTCAAAGTGAGATTACTGAAAACTTAAGAGAAGTTCTTGAAAGCGCCGCTAAGAGACAACTGATATCAGATGTATCGGTTGGGGCTTTTTTATCGGGAGGCTTAGATTCGACTAGCGTGGTTGCCATGATGAAAAAGGCCAAACCCTCGCAGAAATTTCAATGTTTCACCATCGGGCATGAGAACAAAGAAGGCATCAAAAAGAATGATCTGTATTATGCCAAGAGAGTTGCAGATCAGTTTGGTTTTCCCTTGACGATCGTAGAGGTAACTCCAAAAGATTTTAGCTCTTTGGCACAGGTTATTTTTCATTTAGATGAACCTCAGGCTGATCCTTCAGCGATTAACACTCTTCTCATTTCCAAAAAAGCAAGAGAGATGGGAATTAAGGTTCTGCTTTCAGGTGCTGGCGGTGATGATATTTTTTCAGGATATCCTCGTCATGTCGCAGTTCAATTAGAAAAGATCTGGCAGTGGTTTCCCGATTTTAGTCTGCGAGGTGTCGGAAAGGCCTCGCAACTTTTTGGAGTTAAGTCGGGCCATTCAACTCTGATGAAAAACTCGAAATTAAGAAAAGTGTTCAAGGTTTTTCAAAGTCTAGAGTGGGATCTCGATTCTAGACTTTCTAGCTATTTTATGTGCCAATTCCCTGGGGCAATTTCTCCGCTTTTGGGCGATAGGTTTAAAGCTTTAAAACTACCCCATTCTGTTTGGGAACCGTTTCATCGTTCTTTAGACCGACATGAACAAGAAAAAGATATCTTAAATCGAATGCTTTATCTTGAAACTAAACACTTTCTGGCCGATCACAATCTTAACTATGTGGATAAAATGAGCATGTCGCAAGGGGTTGAAGTTCGCGTCCCTCTTATTGATAGAGAGGTGGTTGATTTTGTCGC
>VGSE01000219.1 GCA_016875135.1 Deltaproteobacteria bacterium | reverse complement strand
TTCTGCCCACATGAGGGAGGGACTTCCGTCATGAAAGTAGCTTGCCATGAGGTAGAGGCGATCTCTAAAGATCTCTTTCAGTTGAGGAAGAAGCGGATTGTCTTCTTGGGTTACCGGTAAAACAACTAAAAGATTAGAAAAAAGAAACGAGGCAATGTCGGGAGTCTTTTTCTGGTGAATGAGAGTTAAAAGTTCGCAGAGATTCCCATAGCCATTTCGGTTTTGACAAAGGAGAATCATAGGGGAGTTAGAAATATTAATTTCAGAACCAATGATGAGATTGAGTCCTAGTTTCTCGGCAGCTAAATGAGCACGAGAAGCTCCATAAACACCATTGATATCGGTCAAGGCCATTCCCTGGTAACCTAAGAGATGAGTTTGTTCTATGAGCTCTTCTGGGTGAGAGCCCCCTTCTAAAAAAGAATAATTACTTTTGACGTTGAGTTCACAGAATTGAAGTGAACTAGTCGAACGTTCCGTGAGCATACCAAGCCTTTTCTTCGAGATCCCAATAGAGCCAGAGACGGCTACCTTGAGGGGGAATTGCGATAAAATATTTACGAATACCGTGCGAACTCCACCACTCCGTCATGAGATTTTCGGAAGCGATAAGTTTCCAGGAATTTAAAGGGTGACAGAGTTTTGGCGGAGTAAATAAAAAGAGAGGACGATGAGGTGTGGAGTGTGAACTTTCCTTCTCCTGTGGGGGCCAAGTTGGCGCCCAAGACTTTTCAGGGAGATAGCTCTCTTTCAATAATGGAAAACCTACTTGAGTGTCTCCGAATTTAGCACGAAGTCGAGTTAAGTATTGAGACAAATCGGAGAAGAGACTCTCTCCTGTTTCAAAAAGAGAGAGTTGTCCTGGGGTGTAGGGAACGGTGTCAGTGATAGAGACCTCTAAAGATTGCAGCGGAGAATCCCAAGTGAGATCGCTTAAAAGTTCTCGTAAAAGTTTTAACAAGACTTCACTGCTCTGTGTGGGGTCAGAGAGAGAATACTGTTTTTGGAGTTTGTTTCTGGACTCTAAATGAAAATTGAGATCCAATGACTTCACCATTTGAGCCCGACCTATCAATCGAGATTCAACCCGTTTTAAAACGGGTGGGAGTTCATGAAGAAGAGATTCTAAGGAAGTAAGCTCTTCAGTCTCGATTCTTTCTTGGATGAGTCCTTCAGGAACAAACGTAGGAAGAATCAGTTCTCGGTTTCCTAAAACCCAATCTAAAAGAATGACCCCCATCTTTCCAAAACGTCTTCCGATAGCAGTCGCGCTAAGGTGTGTGAAGTCGGTAATCGTTTTTAAACCTACCCGTTTCATGAAGCGAATAAGATCGGTTCTCTCCTTCTTCTCCTCTTCAAGTTTCTGCGGATCCCCTATAAATTCAAGGCGAGAGATATCGAGATTTAAAAGTGGGGGGGTGCTTTTTCCAGGAAGAAAAAAGACTTCAGGTCGAGTGTTTAGGGCTTGGGCCCATTCGGGTCTATCGGTCATCACAAAGTGGCTATTGAGTGAAAAAGTTTCTGAAAGCTGCATTGCTTTTAAGAAGAGGTTCTCTTCGCCTTTGAAAAGTTTAATTGTGGGTTCGATATCTAAGTAGAGTGAGTTTTTAATTAGGGACACTTTAGGCGTGAGCGACAATACGCTCTCTGTGAATGTGGGGGTTGTGGTTGGGAAAAATAAAATTCTCATGTTTTATAAAATAACGAACCTGTTACTTTGACCTAGAGGGCAATGATGCCGAAATCTTTTTCTTGATCGTCCAGTGGGGAAGACTATGGTTACTTAGCACAAAAACTTTGCTTTTTTTTCGTTCTGCCCAGAGTTGAAGTTTTCTTAAACTTGCAGTGGGACAGGTTTTTGAGGGTCTTAAAAAAACAAAAGAGAAGAGCCCTGTTTGAATCGCTTCCAATCCTGTTTTCCAAACCTGGTCTGAAGTTTCAGTTTTCACTGTGAGAACTCTTGAAAGCGGAATGCCTAAAACTTTCAAAGCTGGGGGGTAGATCGTCCCCTCATCGGAGATAAAAATAAAATAGGGGGTTTGCCCTTCATAATGGGTAGGGGCAGGGGGATCCGCCTTCAGGGAAACTGATAAGCATTCAAACGCCAGATGGGTTTTGGATCCCCCCGGAAGGGATGTCACTTGGGCTACACCGTAAAAACTTTGTAGAGCCTCCGGGCTCATAAAATGGCTAGACAAAACGGGTCTCATATTGATACCATACAAGTGTATGGTTAATAGATCAACTAAAAATCCACAACTCACAGAGTCTCAAAATGCGGTTTTGCAGTTCATTCGGGAGTTTGTTCGAAGCCAAGGCATGGCCCCTTCTTATCGGGATATTCAGACCCACTTTGGTTACAAAGCGGTTGGGACCGTTCAGGACCATGTACGGGCTTTAATTGAAAAAGGCTACTTAGAAAAACCGAATCTTAAGAATCAGAAGCGACCTGCACGAGGACTTTTGCCCAAAGGGTTGAGCTTGAATGGGGTCAGAAAAATTCCGGTCTATGGAGAGATCGCTGCAGGAGGACCCAGAGCTGCGGAACAATTAGAATTAGGAGAAGTTGTAATCACTGAGGATCTTGTGAGAGGTGACTGTTTTGCTTTGCGAGTGGTTGGAGACAGTATGATCGATGTTGGGATTTATGAAGGAGATCATGTGATCGTAGAGCAGGGCTCTCGAGTGAAAGAGGGGGATATTGTTGTGGCCCTTCTGGATGGCGAAACCACAGTGAAAAAATATTCTGTAAGAAACGGGGAAGTTCTTCTTATTCCAGAAAACAAACGCATGCACCCCATCCCGACTCAAGGAAAAAATCTTGAGATCCAAGGACGTGTCGTAAGTCTTCAGCGCAAATTATAATACCTGCACCCTTTAATTTGGCTTTTTAAGAGGCTGGTCCGAACTATTTTTTCTTAAATTGCAGAGATTTATAGAGGACCAAGGTTACAAGATTTGATAAGTTTTCTTGGAGTTTCATTTGATAATTCACCTCATCGTCAAACGGCCAATAAATTGCGCGCCTTAAACCAACTTCATGGCCGTTTGAACCTCTTAAAAAGCCAAATTAAAGGGTGCAGGTATCTTTGAGTGGGCTTTTTAAGAGGCTGGTCCAATATATTTTTTCTTAAAT
>VGSE01000218.1 GCA_016875135.1 Deltaproteobacteria bacterium | reverse complement strand
TAGGAAACTAAATGAGTTCTCTGAGCCGAAAAATTCTGACTTGTCTTTAAACGGTTGCCTCGTCGTGGTTTACGAGGGTTTTTGTCAACTTCTTTACTCGAAGGTTTCTTCTTGTCTTTAAAAAACTCTTTATCCAATCCGTCTTCTTGAGAAGAGGCCGGAGTTAAATTTCTAACCGCAGAAGCTGGATTTCTATCGACGGGTTTAATGGATTCGGCGCGTAAAACATCTTGAGAGATTTCCTCTTTGAATTTCTGAGAGCCCCCCAAAGAACTTTCGTCTTGTTCCGAGGAATTAAGTAAAGATTTGCTTTTATTGGCAACGATCGTATAGTTTTCATTAGCCTTTGATTTGGAATCTCTCGAAGCTTGAGCGCTTTGCCCAATAGAGCGACTATTTAAGTCAGCCAAATCGGAAGGGCCCCCAGGGGTTACCTGCTTCGGGGTTCCGTCTTCATTAGTTATATTCAGCAAACTCTTTTCTCTATTGGCTACTATATAAGTCTCTTCGGCTTGCTTTAGCGCCTCTTGTGGGAAGCTAGCCCCTACCTGAGGAATGTTTTGTTGAGAAGGATTCTTCATGAACTCTTCGACTTTAGAATGTAGGTCTTTTTGGACAAACCCCCCGAGAATCCCCTGTACAAATTGAAAATCATCGTCATGTAATTTATTCGACTTAAACTCTTTAGCTAAAGCTGTGATTGCAAGCGGCATCATCGAGTAGGCAACGGCTACATTGTGACGTCGAGTTTTATCGTGAGGATTCAAAGTGGCCTGCAGCATAGCAATATTCATATTAGCTATAGCAATCACCATCGCTCGAAATCCACTATTGCCTTTTAACTGCGACATATTCACAGCTTGAGAGGGTGCGGGCATGAGATAGGTCAATAACATCACGAATACGAGGCGATTTTTTAGCCCTTGATTCCTTCGCCTTCTTAAAATGTTCATTAACTTGACCATGTAATTAAACGAATTCCTTTACCCTCTCAAAGTGCACAGCTTGAGCCAATTATTGCCCCTGCAAATGTCAGTTAACCAGCCGAAATACAAAGGAATTAGTTGTGTCACTTTTTTGGTAGAGTGCCTAACTTTTAGTATTCTTGATTCCTGCTGAGATAAGTGTCGAGAAGGCTTGGGTTAAAGGCATACTATCTTTTGACAGTCGATAGTTTCAAGTCTTTAAAAAGCTGTTTAACCAAGTACTTTCAATAGGTTAGTTAATACTAGATGGGCTCGTTTAAAGAGAGTCTATCCTACTTGAATACAAACATTCTCTAGGGGTTAACTGAAGCTTCAGCCCGCTTGATAGCCCTAAAACCCGTCTCGCTGTGTGTGCCTTCCCCTGCGCGGATGGAGCGAAATGAACGGGGAAGGTCGAACGATTCTCTAGCGGGCTTAGAGGACAACAATCGGACTATGTCACTCCTCTGTTTGTTCCTTGGAGTTGACCCTCCAGCTAAACCTGAAACCTCACTAAAAGCTCTGCCAAGGGCCTTGGCCTTAAAAGCTAGAGCTTTTGGCGCTGACCAAACTCTAGGATCCGTGGATAGCGGCCTAAAATCTGGAACGACGGAAAGGGCATTGGAATTATTTACATTGCTCAGACTTAAGCCAGAAATAGTTCGGATGGGTTGAAGCCCATTGGAGAGCCCCTTAGCCTGAAGGTCGGCTTCTCTTTGTACCCTCTGGTTATCTTGCTCAACACGAGCCATCAGCATCTTAAGTTCAAACTCTTTATTTTTAAAATAATTGTCTGCATACATTTGTTCTCGACGAAGTTGATAGTTCAAATTTCTATCCCAAGCTTGAAATGCTGTGGTTAGATAAGTTTGCTCGAGACTTCTTTGATTATTCATCGAGGCAATTCTCAGGGTTGTTAGTGTATTAAAAATCGATGTCATCGTACTTGCTCCGATGGCATAGGCCTGAGTTTGCGCTGCCAGAGTATTCATATAGATAGATGTTGCAGAATTAGTGGCGGCGATGCTCTTATCAGCTGCCGCTCGAATCGCCGGGACAACAAGTCCGTTAGAAGCTCCTATAATAGCAGCTACGCCATCCAAAGCGGTTTCCCCTAAAGTTACGGGAGAGTAAAGAGAGAATGTGAGAGCCCCGACGACGAAAGCGGCCCTAAAATTTTTATCCCCCGTAATCATGTATTCTATCCCCTTAATCTGTCTTCACTGCATAGAAACGGCCAACTAGTGAAGACAAAGAGAATAGGGGTGAATTAGCCTTGGGATCCCCACCGTTCTGGGGTTTGACAGTTGTGCTGTATTTTAAGTCGAGATTTCTGGTTTAGTTAAGTTCTTGAATCGAATAATTTTCTTGTGTCCAAAAAGATGACATGGAAACTGGAAACCTATCAGTCGAATTGTGAGTCAGCCATAAAAAACGACTAGCCCAGACGACTTTTCCATGTTCCAATAACGACTTAAAGATTTTATCTTACGGAGGAAAAAGATGGCACTAACAGACTTGAACTCAAATTTACTTTTATTACTTAGATGGATTCATATCTTGGCTGGGATCACCTGGATTGGACATCTGTATTTCTTCAATTTTGTTAATGTCCCTTTTCAAGCCGTTCTAGAAAAAGAGGTCAAACCCAAAGTTAATCCCGCTCTACTAGGTCGAGCCCTCTGGTGGTTTCGCTGGGGAGCCATGGTGACTTTTGTGATTGGTCTTGTTCTTTTTCTCATCAAATACGGAATTGTGGGAGAAGCAACAGGCCTGCTTAAAGATGAAGCCGGCAACATCACTGGAAGAGCTCAATGGATCATGTTCGGAATGCTTCTAGGCACTATTATGTGGTTCAATGTTTGGTTCATCATTTGGCCAGCTCAAAAACAGATTCTCACTTGGATCAAAAGTGGCCAGACTCCACCCGAAATGCCGGCATTGGCTAAAAGAGCGTTGTTCTTCTCTCGAACCAACACTTATCTTTCAGGTCCGATGCTGTTTGGAATGATCGCACCCAATAACTATGGAGCCTTTAGTTTAGGGACAGTTGTCATCGTCTCTGCCGTAGGTGCTGTGGTAATTTGGGGATTGATTAAAATGTCCCATAAAGTCGGCCAAGACATTTAGAAAATCAAAAGGCCCGCAAGCTGCTTCATACGAAGTCTTGCGGGCCTTTTTTT
>VGSE01000217.1 GCA_016875135.1 Deltaproteobacteria bacterium | reverse complement strand
AAAATTTGCTTTATTTAAATAGTGCTCAGAAAAAGTTTTGCTCCTCAGGTTCCTGTTAGACCTGCTAAACTAGCTCTATGATCCTATTATTTAAGAATGGACTTCCTGTTTATTTCTTGTTTGTGTTTTCGATGGTTCCGGCTAGCTACGCAAAAATAACTTTCAAAACAGCATCAAAAGCTAATTTGCTGGAAGAGGCACCCGCAAATGATACTGAGCGCAATCAATACTATAGAAAGAAGTTAAAAAAAGACTGGCTTATTCCTATGCCCAAAGGAGAATACGAGCGATTAAGCCGTCGATTTAAAGGGCTTTCGATGTTTGATGCCGATGATCGCCCCTGGGTCGTACCTGGCGTTACTTTAGTCTCCCCTACCGGCTTCAGTGCGAAATGGGGGGATATCTTCGGTGGATTCGGAGTCACCAACAGAGGGCGTTATACCAATAATCCGGATGGAGTTGTCGTTGTAGGTGCCGGTTTCGGCGACCCAGTTTCATGGTTAGGTTTTGAACTTTCATTGACATTTCTTAACGTAAAAAAATTTTTTAGATCGGGGCTTGGTATCTCTGCGAAAATGAGCCACACATTTGCCGATACGACCTCTATAGCTATCGGTGCATACGATTTTCTACAGTTCCCCACAAGCGGCGCTTCAGACACAGGAAATAGTACCTATTTGTCAGTTTCTCGTACTTGGCAACTGAAGAATAACCCTTCTGAGGCTTTTAGTCTTCTTGTTGGAACTCTAGGGTTGGGTAATGGACAATTTAAAACAGATGAACAACTATTAAATGATATTGAAGCTATTGGCATCTTTAGCTCCTTGAGTTTAAGAATTGTTCCCCCCCTAAATATGATTGTTAATTGGGACCAGAATCTTCATCTGGGATTTTCGGTTTCACCCTTTAGGCGTTTCCCTTTAATCTTCACCGCAGGGGGACTGGATTTTCTCGATCGAAACGCATCACAAGGGGTCAGACTTCTTTTCGGAATTTCTTATTCCGACTCAGTCTTCTCACAAACCTTCCCCGTTGGCTGGTTTAGAGGCAATAGAATCTGATAAGACTCTGTCTGTTTGAATTTCTTTTATCTTGTAACTAATTAAATATTGAAACCAAAGAGCTTGAAAAAAATGATAACCGGCCCCTTGCCAACCGTCTAAAAATCCCCCACGAAGAATATACCGATAAAAAAAGTAAACCCACGGTCGAACAAAAAGAGGAAGGTTATTCCAAATTCTAAAATAGATCCAACGTTTTAAGAAAGGCAAATCTGTTCTGGGGAAGGTCCTCTTAATTTCTTTCAAATACTCCAACGCCTCTAATTCAGCATATTTAAGGTGTTTCATATGCCATCTGTCGATTCCGTTGAGATCTTCGTGAATTAAATCCGCCCTTAAAACCCCTGTTTCACCTTCGACCTCCAACTTTTCATTAATCGCTCGCTCACCCCATTTAGCAAACTTAACTCTCACCAGCCGTAAAATTCGCGTTCCATAGTATCCCCTTCGAATCCAGCGACGTTGCAAAAAAACTTTATAAAAAACATAATACCCATTTTCACGAGGCCTAGAATCCAAAACCGCTACAATTTCACGACTTAAATCAGCAGAGACCTTTTCATCCGCGTCAAGAAACAAAACCCATTCGGTTTGAATTTGCGTTTTTCTTAAAGCAAAGTTTCTCTGATCACTGTAATTCTTAAATACATTTTTAATAACTCGAGCCCCTAACTCTTGTGCGATATCAACAGTTCGATCAGTACTAAATGAATCCACCAACACTATTTCTTTCGCAATCTTTTTAACGCTAGTTAAGCAAGCACTAATATTTTTTTCTTCATTTAAGGTCAAAACAATAACGGTCAGATCAAGTGCCATAATCAGTTTTTAAACTTTAATGTGAGTGCCTTTTTCTGTGATTACTTGCCAATCCGCTTAGATAAAGACTTTCGATCACTTCCATTAACTTCTTAACAACAAACAAAAATGGAATGGTTCTAACAGCAATTAAACAGCAACCAAGAACTCCAACCTCAGAGATATTGTGATGCAAGGCCAAAATCAACCACATTGACCAAAAGCGGTTGGGGCCCCGAACATCAATTAAGGACAAACCTATTCGAATCGATAAAAAAACGATAAAAACTATCCACACTACCCCCCAAAATCCATCAATAGCAAAAGCTTCGGCAAAACTTCCAAAGGAAATTCCTGTTACGTCATCGTCATCGCTTATCATTCCTATTTTTCGGGCCATTACCGAACCCTTGACTGTATCTAAAAACAGCCATTTCCCAGTTAGGGATCTCGGTAACAGATAAATTTGAGACCAGAAAAAACTGTAACCTTCTTTTTCGTTATTATTATAATAGTGAATAAGTTTATCGGCCGCAGAAATTAACGATAAGCGCTCGATTAGTAGAGTAGACTCACTGGTGTACAAACGTTCGCCGTTATGCTGTTGGATAGTTTGTTCCCTAAGACGTTTTAGGTATTGGGAATACCCTTCAAATGAACTAAAGTTTTCCTTAAGATAATTACCTAAGCTTTCCAGTTGAACGCCTAATGTCTGGTCTCTTTTTATATAATTACGCCCATCATCCGATAGGGGGGTAAAAACAAACACCATGAGCAGACCGATAAAAGCAATAGTCGCAATAGATTTTATTCCTATCTTAATTTTTTGAAATATCGCAACCACCAAAACAGCAAACAAAGGCTCGAACATCGATTGTTTACTAGTTCCCAACACTCCCAAAGCAAAAAGAACTGATAGCATCACCACCGATCTAATATTAAATAATTTTTTTCCTTTAGTCTCCCATGCCGTTCTGTTCAATTCAGCTATCATAGCTAGTATTCCTAATCCCCCAAGATAACTTAGAGCATTCAGTAACGGAGCTAAAATTAAGCTGAAGCTGTCTCGTTTTGACGTATAAAAATTTAGAATTAAAGACCCAACAAATAACCATTCCACTAATCGGGGAGAAAAGTAAAAAGAATCCTCTTTCACGATCGGATATCTTTCAAATCTAAAGTACCTATCCACAAGACTCACAAGAACAATCATGCCCATTCCCAATACATAGACTTGAGAAGTCACTTCAGGGCTTGATAGACCTTGATCCGCCGGCTGCCACGAAAACATTTTAAA
>VGSE01000216.1 GCA_016875135.1 Deltaproteobacteria bacterium | reverse complement strand
GCCCCGGGAGGGCCCATTAATTCGCTGTTTACTCGCTATAACTTTATTTATGGCCATTATAACTCAATAAGAAATGGGCTTTTATGTTGCTTATCCGTCGAAAGGAATTAATGGATAGCGGATCTGACTTCCTTTCAAAATTTCGATACAGATTGGCTAACTTCCGTATCGAGACTCGCGGCGACGAACCTAGCCCCATGAGGAAGCTTCTTCATTTGAATGAGACAGAGGACGACTAATCCATAACATACAGATGAAATAATGAAGTTCATCGAAATTCCAAAATAGATAGAGATGAAGACTCCAAGAGCGGAACAAAGCACTCCGAAAATACCATTAAGTGCCCAATACCACGGCATGTCTTGATCGGTGCTTTTTTTCAAAAGTTTAAGTCCAGTAGGAAAGAAAAACCCAAGAACGACACCCATGGGGAATAAAGTAGCTATCGAGGCCCCTATCTTTTCCGCCATTGACGAAGTGATCATGCTCGACAACAGCTTATTAAGCACCTGAGTACTCAACAAAATGAGAATAGATACGAATATCGGAAATATGTAGACCCATGGTCGCTCTGTGAGAGGCAATTTTTCGCTGATAAAGCTTCCGATCCCGGTGCTTAAGATTATCGTAAAAAGAAGTATACCTAGAGCGTATACCGGGTGCCCCAATAACACCGACAGACGTTGAACAAATCCGATTTCAAGCAACATAAAACCAGCCCCGATAAGGGAAAAATAGAGTACACCTGAAATAACGACTCGATTTTTTTCTTTTCCATCGTTTAATGTAATTGGAGTTACCATCAGGGGAAGGACAATAGTTAGAATCGTCATTATGACCAAAGAAACAATCAGTGCTAAGAGCGTCAGGGTAGCTATAAGATTTCCCTTTTCCATACTTCCGCCCCCGGAAAGCACGGGTTTGAGAAAACTGAGATTATCGAGTTTTAGCATGTTAAAGAAATAGGGATTCTCATCCGTTGGTGGTGCTAAATTAACGGGGCTAGTTCTAGCCAGAGCATTCAAGTCGTCCATTGATCTTGCTGATAGTATTTCCTGCAGCTCCGGAATTGCCGATTTTTTACCAGGCGTAAAAACCACTGAGTATTTTAAGCGATCTGAAACCTTGGTTAGCTGAGCTAGATCATTCGCAGAGAAAGGGCTCTTTGCCACAATTAATGTACAAATATAACCGGAGGAAACCATAGCAATGTGACGAGCAGGGTCCTTAACTCCAAAACGGTAAAGCGCTCCCATCGCAAGACTAACCAGTCGGCCAATCTCAAGTGGGTTATTTGGAAAATACCAACGCGACACACTAAATATGCCATCTTCTTTGAGTCGACTTAGGAAAACTTGCCACGCATCTACAGTGTAAAGCGAGTTCTCAGTCAGCGAAAAAGCTCCAGCTCCCGTTGCAGCCCAAGTATCAACTAAGGACATCATCATCATAGAATACTGATCTTGATTACGGGAAAAGTAACTTCTACCTTCATCGGCTACAAGCGTAACTCCAGGTATGTTGGCAAGACCAGCCATATCTTTGAATTTCACTTTAAGAAGATCAATGAAAACCGGATTTACATCAACCCCAACAATTTTCTTATGACCAAAGAGAACAGCACTTTGAACGTCTCGGCCCCCGCCGACACCAATAATTGCAGCTCCACCCGAGGGACGCAAATAGTACCCAATGTTGGTGACATCATATTTCAGATGCTCAATGTCACTGAGAGTTTTAAATTCGCGAACATGAGTTCCGGCATCTCCATCAATAACCATCACATGCGAATAAACAGGTTCAGTGGGAGCCAACGGACTGGCGCCCCAATACTGTGGTGATGTTTTGCCACCATGATAAAGAGATACTCTCGAAAACGAATTCCATTTTTCAAAGAGGACATTGCGCGCATCTTCGATCTTTCCTTTCACAAAATAAGGACGAATGGCATATTTAGTCGAGCAATTGATGAGAGCAAGAAACAAAAGACCCAAAAAGAGGAAGACCTTTTTTCTGGCCGGCTCTGACTGATAGGTGAAACAAAGAGCGGCCAACACTCCGATAGCCCCAAAAACCATAATAAGGCTTGGAGCATCTAATAATTCCAATCCAGCCAAAACAAAAATACAACCAAGCGATGCGCCAAGAAGATCTGCTGCATATAACTTTCCAATCGGGAGATCAATTTTGGTTAGAATCGCCGACATGGCAATACCCGAAAAATAAAAAGGCGTAGAGCAAGCTAACGTCGAGACTATTATAGCAATTAGACTCATCACAGTCCCATGGAGTTCAATCGGAACGATACACAAGAGAATAAGACAAATCGGGGCTGATAGCGCAAACCAGACACACGCTTTTGCTATTGAGTTTTTCAATTTTTCAGGAGCAAACCATTTCGGCCTCAGATACACGGTAATAGCACCTGCGGTCATTCCAAGCATTGCTGAGGAAATGGCGAAGAAAGCTAAATGGTACCAAGTGATCACACTTAAAATCCTAAGCAGCGTAATTTCGATGGCAAGCGTCGTAAAAGCAATGAGAAAAGTCCCTAAGTAGATATTCATAGCTCTCCCTTTTGTTGTGAGCCAAATAAAAAACTGCTATTTCTTCAATGGTAATAAAAACGATAACCAATATTTTAGCCAGAGAACCGACCCCTGTCTATAACCCTCTAGCTGCCATTTCGAATTCTTGAAATCAAACTCTTGCGCCTAAAAATCTTTAGGGTATCTCCTTGCCAATTATGAATAACAAAGGCTCAAAAACCATCGCCTAGGCGCAGCTTAAATCTTTGGCCCAGCAAGGTCAAACAACACTGCCCGCGTTCTTTGCTTCAACTTGTAACTACCAAAACACGACAGTTATTTCCTCAGTTATTACTTGGATGAGATGGTTTCTGGCCGTCATCTTTCAAGGGCTCGTCAGAAGATACACGGCGCGACGCGCAATAATTTGCGAATCGCGAGCCTCTTTTAATATTGCATATGTTTTATTACCTATCCCTCAGACTCATTCCCCAAAAAGCCTAATTTCCCATTGCCACGATTAATTCGCCCATAGATACTTACTCCAGAACAAACTTATCTATGGAGGTATTCATGGGAAAATTATTTAACCGCATTCATTTGGCCTTAGTGTTTGCTCTTTTTCTAGGTCA
>VGSE01000215.1 GCA_016875135.1 Deltaproteobacteria bacterium | reverse complement strand
GATCCTAAAAAGAAAAACACGACGATAATAGTTAAAACGATCCCGATCAAAATCGATTCAGTCACATCATCCACATTAGCCCGTATAGGCTTTGAAGAATCTCTTACGATTTCAAGCCTAGGGCTTCCTTCGACATTTTTTAACGATTGATTTAATTCATTCACTCGAAGTTTGACGGCATCGGCGACACCTATGGTGTTTGCTCCCGTTTGTCTAAAAACCATCAAAAACAGTGCTTTCTTGCCGTTATAAAACGTTCTTGAACTTTCATCCTCAAGCGAATCGGTTACCTTGCCTATCTGTGAAACCTTCACTGGAACGTCATTTCCAATAAAATTCACAATTACATCTTCAATATCTTTTAAACTTCGAAACTCCCCAAGGGTTCTAAAGACCAAATCCATCTGCTTCTGTTCCACTTTACCAGCTGGAATATTCTGCCCGGTAGAGGCTATTCTCTGGGACACTTGGCTTGCAGAAATTTCGTAGGCATTTAATTTTTTTCTATCAAGTTCGACTCTAACTTCTCTTTTGCGGCCTCCTAGGACTTCAACTAAACCAACATTTTTAATTTGTTCAATTTTTGGTCGAATGCTTTGATCAGCCAGGTCGTAGAGTTTTGCTTCCGGAAGCTCTGCCGAAACGGTTATCGTAATTATAGGTTGGTCGGCAGGGTCGACCCTTCGAATAATCGATTCCTTACTTTCTTTTGGTAATTTAATTTTTGCCGAAGAAACTTTATCTCGAACTTGTTGTTCGGCAAACTTCACATCTGTTTCGAGCGTAAATTCAGCGATGACGATACTCACGCCTTCTTTATTGATAGAGCGAAGTCGCTTGATCCCTGCGACGGTCGATATTTGATCTTCTAAAACTTTCGAAACAAGTGTTTCAACTTCCCTTGGACCGGCACCTGGGTAAGGTGTACTGACCGTTACAACCGGAAATGTCACATTGGGAAAAAGATCTACCCCCAACTTTTTGAGTGAAAGGTAACCCACGACCAACATAGCGATCACCGTGCATGTGATAAAAATAGGGCGTTTGATTGAAAGATCGGCCAATGTCACAATTTTTCTCCTGATGTCTTGGTTCCGGTGGCATTCATGTAGGTTTTCATTTGAGCCATCAATGCTAAAATTTGGAGTTCTGTTTTTAGAGTCATGACTTGGCTATTGGCATAGTCCTGTTCGAATAATACAACTTGATAGAGAACGGAGCGCCCCGTTTTAAGTCTAGCCCTTTCGTTTTCCAGTTTCTGCTGTTGAACTTTTTCTATCGATTGGGCCATTTTAAGACGTCGTTGAGCTTCATTAAAACGGACATTGAGTTCATTCCACTCTATTTCCTCTTCAAAAAGCTTTCGTTGGTAATTGAGTTCCGCCCCTTTTTCTTCTTTGAGATATCCTGCTCGATCCGAATTCAAGGTACCAAGATCCAATGGCGCAGCAAACTTAATACCCAGAGCCAGCGTAGACTGAGCCGTCCTAGTGGCATCGGAAATTCCTTTACTTAAGGATGAATCTCTACCGTTAAGGCCGTAAGAGGAAATTAAATCAAAGGTGGGGGCATTTTTTTCTTTCCCTAACTGGCTTGCAGCTTGAGCCGCTTTCCTCATCTCATCGGCCGCTAAGACATCTTCGCGTTTGCCCTGTCTTTCGATGGGTTTTAGCTCCGCAATTTTCTCGGGACTCACAGCCTCAAAGGTTTCCTCACATTTTTCGGAATCGAGTCCTCGTAGACTATTAAATTGTTTAAGAGCTTCTCGCTCTTCGTCCAAAGCCAATTGAAGCTCTAATTGTTTGCCCTGCAACCCAGCTTCGGCTTGAAGAGCATCTGATTTATCGGCTAACGCCAGGGAAGCTCTTCGCTTACTCCACTCCTGAATTTTTTTGGCTCGTTCAACTCCATTTTGAGCCACAGTAACCAACTGCCGAGCGACCGCAAGACGCCAATAGGCCCCTTCAGCTTCAGCTAAAATAAGTTTGGATTTTAAGGATTCGGCAAGACTTGTTGCTTTGGCCTGGGCTTCGACAACTAGGGCCGTTGCACGAGTTTCCGATCCTAATCCATTTCTCCACAAAGGCTGTGTTAACTCTAGCTGCGGAGCCGCATCGTAAAATTTGGGCAATGGAACAAAAGCGGAATTAACTCCAAAAAGTTCTGTTCTAGTCACTCTGTAGCTAAGTTTAGCCGATAACCCAAAGCTAGTTTGCTGAGCGACGCCAAGCGTGTAATTTTCAAAAACCGTTCGCCGTCCTAAAAAAGCCGGGTTGTTGGTGGGCCTTTGGTCATCAAGATAACTCAAATTTGAAAATAACTGCGGCGAAGTAAGGAGCTCACCTTCAAGGGAACGCTCCATTGCACCTTGGCTTACCAACTGCGAGGCTTGATAGCCCAAATGTTTTGCTTTCACTTGCGAAAGAAAGTCGTTCAGAGTTAAGACTGGGGCTCCCCAAACACAAGCAGCAAAGACCCAACAACTTACGATACAGGTGAATAATTTCATGGTAGGTTTATACTCTCATCAACCTAACGCCTCAAGCTAATAAACCTAGACACTTCAATCCCTTGACCCTAACGGATTAAAAAGATATCTCCTTAAAAATATTTATTTTTTGACCAAAAGGACAAGCTTCATGTTTTTAAAATCACTTCCTTCTCACAGTTTCTTTTTCATCCTTTTAATGGGTGCACAGTCCCTAGCCTTATCGACTCAACTTCCCTCCATGTCGCAAGCTATTAAACTCTATTTACCGATTCAAAAAGCATTAGCTCTAGATAGTTTTGAAGATGGGAAAAAATCGGCTCAGCAACTAGAGGATTTTTTAAAAACCTCTTTAACTTCTTCCAAGATCAAAAAAAATCAGAGAGAGCCACTTAAAGCTCTCCTGGAAGTAGTAACCCCGGTTCTTAACAGTCCCAACGATGAGGCAATTAGAATTCAGTTCGGCCATGTTTCGAAAGTTATAGTTTCTTATTTGAAAGCAAATAAAGACTTAACCCAAAACTATCACCTTTTCTTTTGTCCCATGTTCCCAAAAGGCTATGCGTTTTGGGTTCAACTTAAAAATGAACCACTCGCCAACCCCTATTGGGGTAAAAAAATGCTGGAGTGTGGAGTGAAAAGGCCTTGGTAAGGCTCACTTGTTTCGAGGCTAA
>VGSE01000214.1 GCA_016875135.1 Deltaproteobacteria bacterium | reverse complement strand
ACCTGAGGATATTTTATATTTTAGCGATTTAGATGAGATTATAAGTCGTGATTATTGGCCTTATCTTCTTTCAAGAATGAAAAATGAAAACGCTATTAGAGTATGGCTTAGGATGTTTTATTATTTTGTTAATCTTGAGATTATTTCCATTCCCTGGGGGTTGCCAAAAATGGTGAAAGCAAAAACCTTTTTAACCTCCCCAATAGGAGGATCAGAATTGCGAACGTTGAATGAGCTCCCTTTGACTTCTGTTCCCTGCGGGTGGCATTTTTCCTATGTAGCCTCTGTGGATGAGATCATGCTGAAAATAGCGTCTTTTTCACATCAAGAGTTTAATAATAAAGAGTTTAATTCAAGAAAAAATATTGAAGAAGCTTTTCGTCGTAAAAGAGATCTCTTCCATAGAAAAATTAAGTTGAGGCCTTGTCAATTTGACTCGACTTGGCCTTTATTTATGCAAAACTCTGAGTTATGGAGTGGCCATGTTTTTAAGTTAAGTGTTTTTGATATCGTTAGAATTCGATTTTTAAAGTTAATTCAGAAAATAATACGTTTAACCAAAGAATCGTTCAAAGCCTTGATGATGGGGTTTCGGTTTCGTAAGAGGACAACAGACTCTAGTAATGAATTTGGTAGTGATATTTTTGATGAGCTAATTTCAATTAACCCAAAACATGTTTCTAAAATGGAGTGGCGTCGATTAATTGAGTCTTTTTCATTCGTTCTTCCAAAACTCGATGGGTGGTTCTCTGCTAGGCAATGTGCCGAACTATTTATTCAGATTGCAACGAAGGTTAAGCCCAACTCAAAGATTGTTGAGGTAGGGGCCTGGAAGGGGCGGTCGAGTGTCTTTGCCTCGAGAGCCGCTTCTTTATCGGATTCGACTCTATATTGTGTTGACACTTGGGAAGGCAACAAAGGTGAGGGATTAAATCATCCTACGGTTCAAATAGCCCAACGGGAGGATGTTTTTCTACAGTTTCTCCGGAATATAACACTCTACGGCTGCGATAACGTCGTTGTTTGTCGAGGAGAGAGCGTTGAGGTGGCCTCTTCTTGGAATTACGGCCCCATCGATTTTCTGTTTATTGACGCAAGCCATGACTATGAATCTGTATTAAAAGATCTAAAAGCTTGGGTTCCTTGGGTAAAACCGGGAGGCATAGTTTGTGGAGATGATTGGAATCGGGATGATTGCCTAGAGCTTAAAGGAAGTGTCAGAAAAGCTTTTGAAGACTTCTTCAAATCTTCTTTGCCCAATCTAGGCATTGTGGAACGGTTTTGGGCGCACCAGATTTAACTATTGATAGAAGCAATTATTGGGGTTTTAGGAGAAAAGAACACGAACATCACGAAAGGGAATAAACTAAGAGTGAGTTGGAGCAAAGCCTATGGCGTCGTAAACTTTTCGCAGAGTTGCTTCGGCCTTTACTGCGGCTTTTTCCGCCCCTTTACTTAAAATTCTTTGGAGTTCAGCTTTATCCGAAAGAAATACTTGAGTTTGTTCTTGAAGAGGTTTTAGTTCTCCAATGACACAATTGGCGGTGTCAACTTTGAGGTGCCCGTACAATTTGCCTTGATAGGAGGCTACAATCTCTTGTGGTTTTTTGCCTGAAATAGCGCATTGAATATCGATAAGATTTTTGATTCCCGGTTTGTCCTGGCTATAGGATATTTCGGTGCCTGAATCGGTCACTGCCCGTTTAAATTTCTTTTCAATCTCTTTTGCAGAGTCACTTAGAAAGACTGCTCCCATGTCAGTCGAGACGCTTTTACTCATTTTGTTTTCCGGGCTTTGGAGGTCCATAATTCTTGCCCCAATGTTTGGGATAAAAGGTTCAGGAACTTTAAATAGATCCCCATAAAGATTATTTATTCGAATAGCGATGTCTCGAGTTAGCTCTAGGTGTTGTTTCTGGTCGGCTCCCACGGGAACCAAATCGGCTTGATATAAAAGAATGTCAGAGGCCATGAGGGTCGGGTAAGTGAAAAGTCCTACGGGTATGGTTTCGCCGGCTCGACTGCTTTTGTCTTTGAATTGAGTCATTCGACTTAATTCCCCCATGTAAGTGAAGCAGTTGAGAACCCAGGCAAGTTCAGGGTGTTGTCGGACATGGCTTTGGACGAAAATCGTTGCGTGATTAAGATCAATTCCGGCTGCGAGATAAGTGGCTAGCGCAAAGTAGGTATTGGCGGCGAGTTCTTTCGGGTCTTGGCGACTAGTGATAGCGTGCAGATCGACTGCGAAAAAATAACACTCATATTCTGTTTGAAGCTTGACCCAGTTTTTTAGGGCTCCAAGGTAATTTCCCAACGTTAATTTATTGGTGGGCTGGATGCCGGAAACCATGATTTTTTTTTGTGTCGACATAGTGTCCTCGGTAATGTCGTTTTGTAGAATATCATAACTGCTCCCTTTAAGTGGGCTTTTTAAGAGGTTCAAACGGCCATGAAGCAGTTTTCTATAGGGATGACTTTCAATTCAAATGCTATTGAAGGAAATAAGTTAACATTAAAAGAAACTTATCTGGTCATAAATGATGGAATCACAGTCAAGGGCAAGTCCTTAAAAGCTCACCTGGAAGCGAAAAATCACCACGAAGCACTCCATTTTCTATTTGAATTGATCGAACATGAAAAGAAACACACCATTAGCGAACGACTGATTCGTTCACTTCAACAACTTATTGTTAAGGATATAGATGATAATGAGGCTGGGGTGTACCGGCAGGGGAATGTTATGATCACTGGGTCTAAACGTAAGCCCCCCCGGCTTATCAAGTTTCGCAGTTGATGAAGGAGCTTGTTGAATGGATTAAGAAGAGCTTTAACAAACTGCATCCAGTTGAGTTAGCGTCTCTCGCCCATCATAAATGGGTGCATATTCATCCGTTCACAGATGGTAATGGGCGCACGGCAAGGCTTTTTATCGGTTAGTAATCATTTTAAAGAATGATCGAAAAAAATATTATAGAGTTCTGGAGAAGGCCGATAGGGGTGAAACAAGCGACTTGGAAAAAGTTGTCGCACAGGCCGTAGAGCGATCAAGTAAGAGCAGTTGGTTTCCTTATCCCACTTGGCTAAATTGAATCCGTATTCCGAAAAATATCTAAATCTTTTGGTGCGATCAGGGAAGCTTGAAGCCCATAAAGAAGGACGCATTTGGGTTTCAAGTCA
>VGSE01000213.1 GCA_016875135.1 Deltaproteobacteria bacterium | reverse complement strand
TTCATCTACAATATCTTTGGGAATCTCATTGAAAGTTCTTTCCAAGGTTAGTTCTGCATTGAAGGCGGGCAGGACGACTGCAACTTTTTTGTTGTTAAGCATTTCTTTGGTTTCCCCTCGTAGCTACATAGAAACTTATGTATGGAATACGTGGCAAGGTAGCATCAATATGTTAGTACTGCAATTTGTTAACAATCCTAACCCGAAGGGAATGGATCAAACCTTGACTGAAAAAGAGCCTTCACATAAGTAGCTTCTTGGGGGAGGAGTGAGGAATCACGTAAATAAAGTCTTGAAAAAACAAATTAATTTATGGGTTCCCAAAGAAACCCCTTGCCGACACTGGATTTTGATTTTCACCTTTTTATTAGCGATTCTTTCTAATCGTACCGGCCTAAATACAAATGTCATGTCCCGCGTTGCTTTGATGCTGGCAATTTCCGAAAGGCAGTCTTTCGAAATTAGCCCATGGCAATCATTGACTTTAGATTGGGCCAAGACGCCAAATGGGCGGTATTACTCCAACAAGGCCCCAGGGCCTAGTCTCTTAGCGACCCCCTTGTTTGCTGTTTTATATAAGCCCATTTATTGGGGGCTCAAGCACCTCTATCCCGAACCCAAAAGATTCAATACAGCGTGGAATAATGCTTTAAGTTTTATTATGTGGCTTATCTCTTTTACTTTTCAAATTGTGCCTTTTGTCTGGGTCATATCTCGTTTAGCCATTGTTTTGGAGGAGCATTTTGTTTCAAGGGGGGGGATCTTATTTTTTATATTCGCAGCGATGTTTGGTAACACGGGTTGTTTTTACATGAATTGTTTCCACGGGCATGGATATGCAATGGTTTTTTCACTGGCCGGGATATTTTATCTGTTAAAAAAAAATTGGGTATTGCTTGGGCTTTTTCTTGGTGGGGGGGTTCTTGGAGATTACAGCTCCGCTTTACTTATCCCAATTATTTTAGTGTGGGTGCTAACGATGGAACCGTCAAAGGGTTGTGGTCGAGTATATTGGGCTTTGGGAAAGGGCTTAGTGTTTCCTTTGATTGTTTTTGCTTTTTATCATTGGAGTTCTTTTGGCGGCATCTTAACGCTGCCCCAAAAATATCAAAATCCCATTTTTGTGGATCCTTCAACAGATTATAAAACTTTTGGAGTGCTATCCCTTTTGCCCAAGGCTGATGTTTTATATCAGCTTTTATTTGGGCCTTATCGAGGTGTTTTGTTAACTCAGCCTTATATCTTGCTACTTAGTATCTTATTACCCATGAGTTGTTTTTTAGAAATTTTGCACAGAGCAAAGGCATCTGATAAGTCGATGATAGGTTTGATTTCTGTGGTGTTTTTTTGTGGGCTTCTTTGGATGAATGCAGGGTTTAACGGTTGGCATGGAGGGAGTGCACCTGGGCCGCGTTACCTCGTTTCTGTCTTTCCCATAATGGCTTTTTCAGGGGCCCTTCTTTGGAACACAATCTCAAGAGCGGCGCAAATAGTACTCTGGGGGACTTTGTTGTTTTCGGTGGCGTTTTTTGCTGTCGTCTTAACGGTTGGAGCAACCCCTCCAGAGACGCAAACATTGAGGTTTTTTTATACAGGCGTTTTCAAAAATCTGAATGAGTATCCACAGTTTTTACCGAGACTTGGGTTAGTAGTTTTGACTTTCGGTTGGGGGGGTGTAATGGAAAAGAGAAGGTCCTTAACGGCAAAAAAACATGGGTAAAAACAAGGTCATAAAAAATGGAATGTGTATTTTTTCTCTAGCCTTGTTAACCATTGCATTTAGAGTGCCTTATTTGATTAACCCCGTGGTTTTTAACTCTGATCACGCGGTAGTGGGTTTGCAAGGTCTTGAAATTTTAAAGGGACATCGCTCGTGGTACTTGTGGGGAGTCGGATATCAAAGCTCCTTAGAATCCCTATTAACAGCCTTTTACTATCGGCTATTTGGATTTTCTCACTATGCCTTGGCTGTCGTTGGAATTATCGGCTTTCTTGTCGTTGTCATTTCTGAGTTTTACAGTTTACGACGAGTTACAGGGTCCGGCCGAGCTTTTGTTTTATCCTGTTTTGCGATTCCATCGGCTATGGCGGTAACCCAAATCACAGTTTTCCCTCCGAGAGTGTGGGCTCTTTCGACTGTTTTTTTAGCGGTGTTATTTTTGAGTGGTCGGTCGAAAGCATCGATAGGTTTAGGGGCATTTTTGGCATTTGTGGCACTTTATATCGATTACTATGTCATACAGTTACTGCCCGGAGTCCTGATTTACGGGCATATTCAGACCCAGATCGACTCAATAAATAAGCGCTTTTTTCGTGTCGGGGCTATTGCAGGAGCGCTATTTTTACTTTTATGTCGCTTTTTTAGACCCGAGGGCGGGGTGCCGCTTGCTTTTTCTCCCAAGATCTTTTTAAAGAATGTCCCTCTCTTTTTGAGAGAGGCCTTGCCGGCTTTAATAGGCTCTCATCCCACATTATATAATTTAAATGCTAACTCATCGGAGTTAGCTTGGGTTGCAAAAGGTATCGCAACGATATTTGCGATTCTTATTATTGTCTCTACCTTCAAAATATTGGGGCGAAAGAACTCTCCGGCGTTAGGTGTTGTTGGGGTCTTAGGGACAACGGTTTCTTTAGTGGCGTTTTGGGGTTCCTCGATGGCCTCCGATGTTCACTCGGTGAGATATTTGGGGGTGATTTGTTGGTTATTGCCTTTTAGTTTGCTTCCCGTAGCTAACGTTATGAGCCGGAGGCTTTTCTGGGGGGTGTTTCCTCCGCTTCTCATAGGTTGGAGTTTAGTGGGGTGGAATACTTATTATCCTCTAGTCCGAAACTTTAAACCTGTGAGAACTGCTCGTGGAAACGCATTTGAGGAGTTGAAAGTGATCGATGAACTGCGAAAACGGGGAGTGTCCGTTGCGGTTGCCGATTATTGGACCAGTTATCGATTAAGCTTACTTTCATTTAATCATCCCTTGATCGTTCCGACTGAACAGGGTTTAAATCGGTATTCTCCCTATTGGGAGAGGTTTCAGCAGGAGCGTCAAAAGTTTCGTATTGTTGAGAAAACTGAAAAGTTCACAATTGAATTAAACTAGCTGGGGAGGGATTTGAACCCCCGACCAAAGGATTATGATTCCCTTGCTCTACCGACTGAGCTACCCAGCCATAATGATGCAGTCGAGCCTTAGAACTTA
>VGSE01000212.1 GCA_016875135.1 Deltaproteobacteria bacterium | reverse complement strand
GTCAAATTGAGACATTGTTTTAACTTTCGATAAGTTTTGTGTTCATTAAAAATGATGACACCTTAATCTAGGCTAGGGTCAAAGTAAAATTGGCCTTTTGACCTTGTTGGCGGGTGCGATTTGATACTACCCTGAAATTTAGGTGAGGGAAAAGTTCGCTTTTAATGAGCTTTAAGCTCAAAAATTTATGACAAGCACTGGCATTCTCCTTGCTTTATGACAGTTCTGTAAGAGGGACTTTTAAGAGAGTCCACAAAATAAGTTTTCAAGGAGGAAACAAGTTCGAAACCATTCTTGGGTGTAGAAAAGGCCTATCACCTCTCTGCAATTTAGCCTGCTAATAAACTAACCTGAGAGGCGGGAAAGCACCTCCCGCCTTCTCACCCCCTCCTTAAAATTAATACTTGCCCTCTCTAAGAGGGGAATCGTTAAGTCAGCAAAATTTCAGTCAAATATCTGCAAAAAACACCTCGACGGTACTAGGCTTAAGACGAGTTCAATGAAGTTTTGTGAGCTCACTGGTCGGGGTAACGCAAGCTCTTGCGAAAAGATGAAGAATCACTATACTCCGGCCGATGCGCTGGTTGTTTCATTTATTGATAGTCACGCTGATTCCTAAGGAGCTTGCGGAGAGGAGAGCCTGGGCGATCGGGGTTCTTCTGTGCGGTGTCATCACGATCACCGCCTCCGCCGCTGATACTCGCGCGCTGGAGGCGATCTTCAAAGCAAACTTCAAATCGGCATACGAGGCCCGTCAGTGCGGCCGGAATATTGCCCGACTTCTCGGTTTGGCGACCGATCGGGATGTTGATTTGAGCGACACCCACGTCCTAAAGATCAAGGGAGCCGGCTTTTTCGAGACGAGCGGCTTCTACACCCGCACCGCTCCTGACGAGCGGGCCATGCTCGGCTACTTCCACTTCGTCCTGATCAACAACGGCCGGGTCTTCGACTTCGATCTGCACGAACCGCTAGTGCTCGACCTGGAACGCTATGTACGTCTGCAGTTTAGCCCGCCTGAGAATCCCGTTAAGATCTACGGGGTGCTCTACGACGCGCGCGAGCAGTTGAACGCATGGACGGTCACGCGGTTCGAGGTAGCCGATTTTCAGAGGTCGTCGTCCCCCCGCGCGACGTGGACGAAGTCACTCGGAGACCTCGTCGATCTCGACCGGGTCTTTTCGCGCCGGCGGGTGCGCTAAGCCTGGACCATTTAGAAGGTAACGATGGTTAAACTTATTATTCTCGTAAAGAAAAAATAGTTCGGACCAGCCTCTTAAAAAGCCCACTCAAAGGGGGCAGGTATGATAAATTTTCCTTGTAAAAAAGTCAAAGCGTGTCCCTCATCATTCACGATGAGAGCTATCACTGCCCTTAAGTATGAGAAAACTAAAACCAGTACCAAAATAAAAACAAGTAAAAACGTTGCCTAAAATGTTTTTGGAAAAAGGTCGGAATCTCCTAATTAAAATTTCCATGGGTAATAATTTTATCATAAGATCAGAAAAGCCAAACTGGTTTCATTCGCCAATTCTGGAATAATGTGGCGCAATGTAATAGATTTTTCGAAACTCATAGAGTAAAATTCTGAAACAGTGAAAATAATTATCGATGGTACAATTTATTCGTCTGCCCCCTCAGGCGGAGCATATCGATATTTCAATGAACTGATACCTCGCCTTTCCAAATTTCCGAAGACCGAAGTTAAGATATTCGCTCAGAAAAATCATGTGGGAATTCCTACGGGGAGCAATATCAAAGTAGCCGAAGATAGTCTTCCCACCGGTTCTTGGCTATCCGAGGGAAAGCTAAAGCAATTTCTCAGGGCTAGAAAGCGAGAGCTTCAGAGTGTAATGCTGAGGAGACAATTTTCAGGTTTTGAGGAAGCAGTTTATCATTCAACTTACTACACACCGTCACCATTGAATCATATAACTCAAGTTGTGACTGTTCATGACATGATTAGCGAATTGTTTAAAGAAACCTATGATCTTCCTCATCTTAAGACGCTACGAAAGGCAAAAGCAGAGTGTTTAAAGTCTGCGACACGAGTTATTGCTATTTCGAACCAGACAAAAAAAGACCTGCAGGCTATTTATCATGTTCCGGAGTCTAAAATCGATGTGGTCTATCATGGTGTCGATTATGATTTTTTTTCTCGAATCTGTTCTATCGAAAAAAAACAGCAGGTTTTAAACGAACTCAATCTGACAACACCCTACTTTCTTTATGTGGGGGGGCGACTTCACCACAAGAATTTTAAATGTTTTCTCAAAGCGTTTTCTCAAAGCAAAGTTTCTCAAGACCACAAACTTGCCGTTGCCGGAGCCCCTTGGGATGAGGAAGAAATAGATTTGATTCGTAAACTTAATGTGGAAAAACATTTGATTTGGATGCCAACGCTGGGAGAACATGAACTACCTATTGTCTATCAAAATGCTATAGCTCTTGGTTTGCCCTCTCATTATGAGGGGTTTGGTCTTCCCTTAATAGAATCGATGGCAGCGGGTTGTCCAGTTTTAGCTAGTAATACGGGACCTTTCCCAGAGCTAGCCGAAGGGGCAGCCGTTTTCTTTGACCCCCGGGATGAAGCCCAAATGGAGAAATCCTTTGAGCGCGTTTTAGAAGATTCTGTTAGAACTCGTCTAATCGAACTTGGTAAAAAACAGGCGATGAAATTTTCTTGGGATCTGTCCGCTAAGAAGCACTGGGAGTGTTATCAAAAGGCTTTAAAGGAACATGCATAGGAACGAGACCAACGGATAGAAGGTATAAACGGCCCCCCCGTTATAACCGAGGGCTAGCCATCAAGGTGGAATATTTATCCGTAGTCAACTGAACGACAAACGCTGAAGGGATTCGAGCGCCTATCGTTAACTTCAAAGGATTTGGTATTGGAGTGTCACCGAAGGCCCGAAGACTCCAAGCGGGCCGCCACTTTGAGCTGAACTTGGGCGCAGTTCCTATAGGAATACTACGAAAGTCTCTTAAAAAGTCCCTTCATATGAGAGGGCAAAAGTAGTACGTGTTTCGACTCATGATTTTGGTACGGATAAATTTTCCTTTGATAAATCATCCCATCGTCAAACGGCCAATAACTTGCGCACCGTGAACGAACTTCATGGCCGTTTGAATCTCTTAAAAAGCCCACTCAAAGGGGGAGCAGGCATTTAAAATTACCTTCAGACGTAGGGGTTCTTTTCCGATAACCATAGGAACTCTTAGAG
>VGSE01000211.1 GCA_016875135.1 Deltaproteobacteria bacterium | reverse complement strand
GCTCCAATTTGCTCAAAGACTTTTTGAAGCAGGGATTTTTGCGACACCTGCTGTTTTCCCTGCAGTGAGATACGGAGAAGCAATCGTACGAACCAGTTATATGGCAACTCACACCAATGACGAATTAGATTACGTCCTTGAAACATTTGCTCAAATTGGAAAAGAGCTTGGAATTTTTGAAGACAGTGCATATCGTGAGGGTGCAAAAAGAAGGACAAATAATGGTTACGATTTCGACGTGCAAAACGAAGAGGGAATTCAAACTCTTCGAGCAGATTCCGGAGCTCATACACAAGCATGATCCCTATTTTGTTCCCCCCTTTCCTGGGAGCATTGCCAAATTAATAGGTCCCAAATCTCCATTCTACAAACATGGGGATTTGGTGGCCATGGTCGCCCACAAAAATGGAAAGCCGGTTGGAAGAATCGCAGCGATAGAAAACCGAGCTCATAATCAGTATTACAAAGATAAAGTTGGATTTTTCGGTTTTTTTGACGTGGTCAATGATAACGAAGTGGCTAGTGCTTTGATCCAAGTTGTTGAAGCGGAACTTAAATCACGAGGCCTTACAAGTCTTAGGGGCCCTTATAATCCTACGGTTAATGACGAGTGTGGTTTGTTAGTCGAGGGTTTTGATTCCCCCCCTATGATCATGATGACTTATAATCCAAGCTATTATTTAAAACTTTACGAAGATTTGGGGCTTAAAAGGGTAAGAGATCTTTATGCCTACTACATTTCAAACGAAGTTCCGATATCGGAAAAACTCACCCGAGTTGCTGAGAGGCTTAACAAAAACGGTAAAGTAATCATTCGTCACATTCAATTGTCGAAGTTCAAAGAGGAGTTAAAGATTATTCATGAACTTTATAATGCAACCTTAAATCGAAATTGGGGCTACGTTCCTTTGGCTTTAGAAGATCTAGAATTTGCCGCCAATGATTTAAAAGCTTTTGTTGAGCCCGAATATGTGCTGATTGCAGAGAAAGACGGGGAACCCGTTGGCTTTTCAATGTTATTGCCCAATATCAACGAACTGATGTGGAAGGTGAAAAACTCTTCTACATTAGGAAAGATGATTAAATTTCTTTGGTATTTGAAAGTGAACCCGCCTAAACAGGGTAGGCTTGCGGTGTTAGGGGTGAAGCCTGAATTTCAAGCTTCCGGAATTGCGGCCGTATTTTATTTAGAAGCTATTCTTCGTGGAGGAAAAAGATTTAAGGGAGCTGAGTGCTCTTGGGTTGAAGAGAGTAACACTCCGATGATGCGATCTTTGGAAGTCTTAGGCGCAAAAAAATACAAAAGCTATCGGGTTTTCGAAAAGCCACTATGAAGTTATTGCTTACTGGTTCTACAGGGTTTGTAGGGAGGAATCTTCTCTTAGAGATCCTAAAAGATCAATGTTATGAGACCCTGTATCTTCCGGTCAGAAGCGAAGAGAAGCTTCGAGCTCAATTGAAATCGGAAGGGATTAATGAACTTCCGAAGTCGATACAAACTCTTCCAATGGAGGCGCCCCATTGGGATTTTAGTTTTATTAGGGATGTCGATCATGTCGTACATGGAGCAGGTGTTTTATCAGGAAATTCTCTCTCGGATTACAGTAGAACCAACACTGAAGGAACATTGCAGTTGATGCGCACTGTGAAGAGGCCTGCAAAAGTAATTATTCTCTCTTCACAAGCTGCTAGCGGACCGTGTGGCAACGGTCAGGAGTTCAAGACAGAGACGGATAAAGATAATCCGGTAACTTGGTACGGGGCATCTAAACTTGAAATGGAAAATCAGTTAGAGGCCCATTTTTTAAATGAAAATTTTCTATGTCTGAGACCTCCCATGATTTTGGGGCCAAGGGATTCTGCAACTTTACCCCTCTTTAAAATGGCAAAGGGTTTTGTTCAGTTTAAGCCTGGATTTAAAGAGAAACGTTATAGTTTTGTTGCAATTCAGGATTTAGTGGCGGCCATTTTAAAAGCACTTTCTCAACCTGTAGAATTTAACAACTTTAAACAGCGAAAGTTTTTTGTCGCTTCGGATAAAGTGATCACAGACTCCGAGCTCATTCAGACGGCGAGTGAAGTCATGGAAAGAAAAGGGAGACTTGTAAAAGTTCCGCAACCGATTCTTTGGGGGATTTCAAAAGTCGTTGGAAATGTGCCTGCACTTAGTAAAGCGATTCCTAATCTTTCTAAAGACAGAGTCAAAGAGATTTGGCCGGATAAGTGGGTAGTCTCGTCCCAGAGTTTTGAAGAAGAATTTAATTGGAAGGCAAAAATCGACTTAAAGACCTCTTTGAAAGAGACCTACGATTGGTATGTCAAATCCGGAAAATTAATTCTTTAGAGATGCATTACTTTTTTTCTGAAAAGTTAATGCCGACTCAAATGGGGCACGTTTGAAAATTTAAATAGGTGTAGGGTGTGTTATACTTTGGGGATGAACATTGATCCTAAAGTGCTCTGCGGCCAAACCAATTCTCACATTTACTGGTTAGAGTCTAACAAATTGGGAGTTCATCGGGATGTTGTCGAACCACTCAAAAAATTAAAAGAGGCCGCTTCTTTGGCCGGATTTGAGCTAAGTCTCTGTAGTGCCTTTAGGAGTTTTGATTTTCAGCTAGCCATTTGGAATGCTAAAGCTTCGGGAACCCGTCCGGTTTTGGACTCTCAAAGTCGACTTATCGATATCTCGAAGTTAGCGCCTAGGGAATTGATGTATTCCATTTTACGCTGGTCTGCTCTCCCGGGTCTAAGCCGTCATCACTGGGGAACCGACTTTGATGTTTTTGATCTCAAACAGATGCCTAAAGGGTACCAGCTCAAATTGGTTCCCGAGGAGTTTGAAGGTGAGGGGTACTTTGCTCCCTTGCACTCTTGGTTGGACGTGAATCTTTCTCAATTTGGTTTCTTTCGCCCCTATGCTCAAGACCTTGGTGGAGTAAGTCCTGAAAGATGGCATATCAGTTATTCTCCGCTGGCCCAGAAGTATTGTCGGGCGTTAAAGCTTGAAACAATTCAAGAGGTCATATCTTCTACTCAGATTCAACTGAAAGACTCAATCCAAGAAGCGTTACCTGAAATTTATGAGAGATTTTTTTCGCGTATAAGCCAAGTTTAAGTGCGAGAAAATATAGGAGGCGCAAAATTGTCAGTGACAAATCTTGCCTCTTGTTTTGCCTTTAGGATTTCCTTATATTGCCGCTCTCTATAAAGCTTAATCGAGGTGAAAATTGGCTTTTTTTCGGCAAGGGCAAGAACGCTCAACTGT
>VGSE01000210.1 GCA_016875135.1 Deltaproteobacteria bacterium | reverse complement strand
CTTGCCACATCACCACAGATGCTAAGCCAAACTATCGAACTGAAGTAGAAAAGCATGTTCCCACGGCACAACTCCTACAGGTAAAAAACCGTGGTAGCCGATTGAAGAGACTTCTTAATGCGAGACGGCGAAACCAACACGATAAGATGTTTGAGCTAAATCTGATTGCAGCACGAATTCGGCACGACCTCTCACGCATGACGAGAAAGAGCTGGGTTACGACCAAGCTCATGGAACGTTTACAGCAACATCTTTTTTTATTTGTCGCTTATCAAAATGACTATACCATTGCGGCTTAATGATTCAGGATTAGGGCAAACACTATCTTAATCAGCTATTCACCAGGGCAGAAGCCAATTTCTTCTTAAAACCCACGCACTATTTCCAACAAAATCCCCACAGACTCTACCCCATAGGGGCCTAATCAAAAGGGCCAGGTATGAAAAAGTGTGTTGTCGTTAAGGTCTGGAGAATATAAAAAGAAAAAACAGTTTTCTTATTTTAAGGGGGGAGCGCCATGAGTATCAAACAACTATCTGATGAACAAATTCAGTCGATGAGTCTTGAAGAGAAGGATCGTTGGTGGCTTGAAAATTGTTATAAAGGAAATATGCCTCAGTTGACTCTTCGCTCTGCCCTAACGGGGATGCTGATTGGTGGAATTTTAAGTGTCACAAACCTTTATGTAGGGGTAAAAACCGGTTGGACCTTAGGAGTCGGGATTACATCAGTAGTTCTAGCCTTCGCATTTTTTAAAATCCTTTCTAAGTTTGGCGTGGGTTCCGAGATAAGCATCCTTGAGAACAATGCCATGCAATCGATAGCCACTTCCGCGGGGTACATGACGGCTCCACTTGTCTCCTCGATGGCGGCATACATGGTTATTACGGGAACAATGATTCCTCAGTACCAAACGATGGTGTGGATATCCTTGCTCTCTCTTCTAGGTGTCTTTTTCGCTTTCCCCCTAAAGAAAAGGTTCATTAACGATGAACAACTTCCATTTCCGGAGGGACGAGCTGCAGGTGTTGTCATGGATAACCTTCATGCCGACGATGGTGGAAAAGATGGAATGTTAAAAGCTAAGATTCTTGTCGTGGGGGCCGCACTAAGTGCCATGATCGAATTTTTGCGCAGTGAAAAGCTTCTTGATCATTTAAAAATGGCAAAATTTAGGCTTCCTGAATACTGGGATAATTTTTTGTACGTGGTCGATAATTCTTCCAGAAATCCTTTTCGCGGCATTGTACCCAAAATTATGGGGACGCCTATTAAAGATCTTTCTGTGCGTTGGGATTCCTCTATCGTGATGATGGCTACCGGCGGTTTGATGGGAACCAAGGTGGGTTGTAGCTTATTAATCGGAGCTCTTTTTAATTATTGTTTTTTAGTCCCTTGGGCTATTTCCCAAGGAATTATTGCGAAGGTTGGGTGGAAAGATATTAACATGTGGCTTCTTTGGGGAGGGGTTGCGATGATGACCACTTCTTCGCTTTACTCCTTTTTTGCTAAACCGGAATTTATTCTGGCGGCCTTTAAACGTCGTAAGGGGAAAAAACGTAAGGACATTCTGGCTGATATTGAATTGCCGCTCTGGGTATCTGCGGTCGGGATCCCTGCCACCGGTATTCTTCTTCTTTGGTTAGGAAAAGTCTGGTTCAATATCGAATGGTGGGTAACAGTCGTAGCTATTCCACTTGTTTTCGTTTTTACTTTGATCGCTGTCACATCGACAGGACTTACTGCGATTACTCCGGGAGGGGCGTTGGGTAAGTTGACTCAATTGACTTTCGCTATACTAAAGCCAGGTGACATGGGCACTAATATCATGACCGCAGGGATTAATGGTGAAGTGGCTTTGAATGCGTCAAATCTTTTGATGGATATTAAGCCCGGATACATGCTCGGTGGAAAACCTCGACATCAAGCAATTGGACATTGTTTGGGAATTATTGCGGGGGCCTTGGTTTCTGTTCCGGTCTTTTATATTTTAATTCAAAATGACGTTTCTAACATAACTTCAGAATCTCTTCCTATGCCAGGGGCTCAAATATGGATAGCCGTAGCCAAGGTACTAGCTTCGGGTCTTAAGGTTTTGCCTCAATCAACTCGTGTGGCCGTTTTTCTTGGAGGGCTGGCAGGGATTCTTATTGAATTTTTTAATCGCAGGGCTCGGGGTAAGTTTCCCATTTCAGCAATGGGGTTAGGGTTATCTTTTGTGCTTAAGTTTTCTGATTGTTGGGCTATGGCCGTAGGTAGTTTACTGTTTTGGGCTCTGGGAAAGGGGCTTAAAGGTAAAAGCTCCGTAAGTTCAAAAATCTTTGTGGATAATCAGGAAACCACCTGTGCCGGAGTGATTGCTGGGGGTTCTATTATGGGGATCATTCTAATCATCATCGAGCAGATCGTGCTTAAATAGAAATAAGAAAGAACCGAAGTCTTTCAATGGACCAATCCGAATAGGCTATGAATGGTGCTAATCCTCCAAATTGAGACATCTTATTTGATATACTTGCTCCCTTTAAGTGGGCTTTTGAAGAGGCTGGTCCGATATATTTTTTCCTAAATTGCAAAGACTTATAGAGGACCAAGGTTATCAGATTTAATAAGTTTTTCTGGAGTTTCATTTGATAAATCATCCCATCGTCAAATGGCCAATAACTTGCGCACCGTGAAGGAACTTCATGGCCGTTTGAACCTCTTAAAAAGCCCACTCAAAGGGAGCAAGTATGAAGTTTTCCCGATGCTGAATAATGGCGAAACATTTTACGATTAGTAACATCGAGAAGGTTTTCCGTTTAAGGTGTTGTTTTTCCATGGCTTTATTTTGAAAACCGACAAGACTACGTCGAAAGCTTTGACACCAACCACTTGAATACATAGGACTTTTTCCTGGTTTATCTTTTGCATCTAAGTTCGATAAAGCACTTTACTCATTGGAGGTTCTTATGAAAAAGTTTGCAGGTGTTATTTTCGCTTTTCTGGGGACATTTGCTATCGCTATACCGCCAAAGGCTAGTTTCAACTCAATGAAAAAGTTGGATGATTTCACCATCAATCAACAAAAAATTACTCTTATCGACGATGACGGAGTCGGAACACTCGCTACCCTTCAATATATGTTAATTCAGAACCCTTCTGAGGATCTTTACCTTCAATATATGTTAATTCAGAACCCTTCTGAGGATCTTTACCTTGATGAAAAGAGTAAATGGGAAAATGTCCGCAATAAAGCTGTAGAGGGCTGGAACAAAAATGTAAAAGCCGCTTACTTGGAGGCCCTTAATCGAGCAAAAATAGTCTACCTAAAAAATGGGATAAAGAAGGGCGCCCAGGAATTAGA
>VGSE01000209.1 GCA_016875135.1 Deltaproteobacteria bacterium | reverse complement strand
TGACAATATCGTTACTTCAAGAAAACCGGATGATTTGCCGATTTTTTGCAAAACACTCTTAGCTCTTGCCGAAGGAAGGAAACTTTAAAATCGCGACACGCATTTGGGATCTGAATAAAGCGCAATATTATCGTTTACTCTGGATACTGCCGAAATATTTTCGAAATAGGCCAGAGCTTAGAGTTAAATATCTGATCTCCTCGCCATGTTGTAGCGCAAAGCCTTGAGGAGTAACCTTCTCAGCCGTTTCTTCGCTCGATTCAGACACCACTGTCGACAAATATTGCTGCCGATGTTACCAATCTTCCTAAACAATTTCCTGAGGAATCACAGTTTTGGAAAATCAATTCTATGAGTGGTGTAGCCGACATCGATGGCTTTTAATCTTTGGCCTACTCACCTATTTATGCACGGCATGGTTTAATATCGGTATCATCGCTTCTGATGACTACGAGTTTGGAATAGCTAGGATCGTACCAGCACAAAATTGGACAGCACTTTCTATCATTCACGCCTCAGGCATCCGCTCACCCATTCCTAATTTAGTGCTTTTTGCCTTTACTAAAACAGCTTTCTTTTTAGGCTTTAAAGATCCGGTAACCCAGTTAAGGTTTGCTTTACTTTTTGTAGGGTTGTTCTCCTATTTAGTTTATTCCACTTTCTCTTTCGCCTATTTTAGGGAAGACGAAAACAAATCTTCTGTAGCACTTTTTTTATTAAGCTTTTATTTTTTAGCTCCCATGATTTTTACTCGCCCATTAATTGAAAATCTTTCAGCCCCTTTTCTTTTTATCAGCTGCTGGGCAGCCTGCGAGTATTTTAAGAAACCACAGTTGAAGCACCTTTTTATCTCGGTGGCAACTCTAACTCTTGCCTGCACTTTTCGCTTTCAAGCCATAAGCTGTGCAACAGCATTAGTGTTGGTGGTCGTTATAAAGAGAAGCTGGCGCGATATTCTGCCGCTAATCTTAGCTGGACTCTTGGGACTGTTTCTGTCTGGAACCTTAGACTGGATCTATAAAGGCGGATTCCACGCCTCTTTTTTAGCCTATAGTCGATATCAAGCCGAAAATATTCACCGATTTGGTGCCCAGCCTGCTTATGTATTTGTGGCTTTATTTTTGGGACTGAGTATGCCTCCTCTTCTGTTTCAGAGGTATCATAACTTTTCTTGGCGAACCCATTATTCAAATCTAGTTCCCGCTCTTCTTTTTTGGTTTATTTTCACTCTCGCTCACTCCGTTGTAGTGCATAAAGAGGAACGATTTATGGTTCCCATGCTACCCATCTTTTTTATTCTCCTAACTCCTCTTGCAACCTATACCTGGAAGCACTCAAAACGAAGAACGACAATTTTTTACGCTTTGAATTTCTCCCTACTTCCATTAGCATCTCTAAATGCTTCACAAACGAATTTGATTAATGCCGCTCGATTTGTCGCACACCACCCTGAATTCAAGTCAGTAGTTGGAGTTGATGGAACTCTATTTAACTTCCCCAATGCTTTCATTCCACGTCCGTTAACGATTAAGGATATATCTTCAGCTGACTTAACAAAAGGAACTGCTTTTCAATGCGGAGAAATACTTCTCATCAGAAAAGATATTCGCGAATCTATAGCAAAATTAGAATACATGCAGTTTCTTGGAAGCTCTGAGCCTGGTTTTTTGGAGTGGGTTGTCATCAAACTGAATCCAAGTAAGAACAAAAGACGTGGTCCAATTGAGTTTTACGCTCACAACAATTGTCCCCATTAGGAACTCAACACTAAATAGGACAATCTTTTGGTAAATAAATCGAAATCGTTCCTCTCCTCGTATTTTGGTTGGGATTCAATTTAACTAACAATGCCTCCAATGGTCCCGGCTTAAAGGCTCTTACTCTACTATGGTTTACAAAAACACGGCTCAAAAGAGGTTCGTAATCTCGCCTAACCACCACAGCGGTTTGGCAATCACGCTCCACTAGCTGACCAATATTTTCGATTTCTACAGTCTCGACCTTAGGCGGTGTCAGTAAAAATGCAGCAGGGTAAAGAACCAAGGTATCACCAATCGATTTGATAATTTTAATATCCGGTCTTTCCTCAAAGTATCTCATCAAGTTGAGAACGTTACTTTGAGGCGCATTAAATGAAACCAAAAAAAGTAAGATACAATTGACGGAGGCAAACCAATAAATCCGCCATCTCTGTTTTTTCTCTTTCCACAAATGAGTAAGCATAGGAACCAAAATCAACAAAAAGAGCGGGAGAATGGGAATAATAAACCTCTCCTCTTTATGAGGAACAATGGAGTGTGCAAGAACAAAAACCCCAACAAACAGCACAGTCGGAAATAAATTATAATATTCCTTTCTCCATTCTAGGTTTTTATACTTAGATAAAATTGTGGGTGGGATGGTTAAGCCGAAGAGGAGTAGTAAAAATGTGTAAAAAGGGGTTACTCCGTAGCCCGAGGAATAAGACAGATTGTATTGAATATAATCAATCAATGAACCGTGGAATCTCCCCGTGATATTAAATTCTACTAATCCACTCAATACGAAAAACAACAATGAAGACAATATAAATAAACTCAAACCACGATTATCGCGTTTCAAAAAGATTAAAACCAAAATCGAAACAAAACAAATGCCTGACTGAAACCGAAACATGGCTGCGAGTGTCAAACAAAAAACACTTATAGCAATATATTTTTTTTGCCCTGATGACCAATACTTATAAGATTCGTAACAGGATAAAAACAGAAATGGGGCTGATAAGACCTCAATCATGGGACGAGAAAAAAATAGAGGCATAAGAAAAAAACCTCCCAGAAGACCGATCGCCAAGTTCGGAGCAATCGCAACAGAATTCCCTCGAAAAAAAATTGGGCCAAAACAAGAAAACACAAAAAAGTTTAGCCCTCCTATGAGAAGGCGAACAACTTCAATTTGATGGTTTGGAGATTCTACGCCAATTTTATAAAGAATCTTTGTTAAACTCAGTAAAATAGTTACTGCTAAGGGATTTCTGATTCCTTGGTTCAAAACAACCGCTGAAAAAGATAGATTTTGAGCTGGAATGATCTGAGAGACTATGCATGAATAATCATCCAAAGCCACAATTCCAGGGTTTAGAATCGCTGTTAAACAAAAAACTACGAAGCCCGTAATAACTAATAAATTTCTGAATCTTTCAGAGCAGATATTTTTAGAAAAGCTCATTCTTCCCTCGAATTAGATAAAACCTTTCATAATCATCAATAGCAATAAACCCAATATTCATCAGGGCCGTCAGTACGAGTAGGGCAAAGCCAAGTCCTATGAGCCACTTAGAGCGTTTAGAAAACTTAACCATGTCCCCCCATCAAGAACGGCT
>VGSE01000208.1 GCA_016875135.1 Deltaproteobacteria bacterium | reverse complement strand
TTGGTATGGATTCGAAAAAAACGCCTTAGGAAGAATTGCCAATCGAATTATCAATGAAGTTCCGGGGATTAATCGTGTTGTTTATGATGTCTCGTCCAAACCTCCTGCTACAATAGAATGGGAGTAGAGTATGGAAAAAATTAAAATCGAACCCGTTTTTTGCCCGCAAGCTCCTAAACCCCTCGGTAATTACTCGCACGCTGTGGTAGCGGGTCAGTTAATTTACGTTTCAGGAATAGCTTCTAGAGATTTTGAGACAAACCACGTTCCCGGACTGGTTCTGGATGATATGGGTTGTAAAGTTTCCTACGACATCAAACAAGAAACAAAAGCGACACTGGAGAATATTCGAAAGATTTTAACTGCGGCGGGAAGTGACTTGGAACATGTGATAGAAGTAAACACCTATTTGCTCGATATGAGTGACTTTAAAGCCTATAACGAGGTCTTTGCTCAATTTTTTCCAGCTCATCGTCCGGCGAGAACCACGATTGCCGTAGTTGGGCTTCCAGGAAATATTTCAATTGAGATGAAAGTTATTGCTGTAAAAAAATAATATGGATATTCAACTAAAAAGTTTAGAAGATGAAATACTGTCTGGAAGGGATGTTGTTGTCCCCCCATTTTTAAAAGAATGGTTGTCCAAACCCAAACTCAACTTTATTGGGAATCAGTTTTGCGAATCAAACTCTAAGAAAGTATTTTGCAACACAAACCCAGCTACCGAAGAAGATCTCTCTTGGGTCGTCTTGTCGGATAAAGTTGATGTTCAAAACGCTATTAAAATGGCTCGCGCTGCTTTTGAGCAAGGGGGGTGGACTACTCTTCCTCTAAATGAACGGGCCAAAATTGTGAAGAGGCTAGGGGATTTAATTCTTGAACATCGAGCTCCGTTAGCCCTGTTAGAAAGTTTAGATACTGGAAAGCCCATTTTCGAAACTTTTGATGGCGATATTCCAAGAGCTGCTAGTAACTTTCATTTTTTTGCCGACTTTGCTTCTTATGAGGAAAAACTTGAATTTGAAAATGGGCACGATGAGCACACGGCTTTTAGAGAGCCCTTGGGGGTAGTGGCTCTTATCACCCCTTGGAATTTACCTCTTTACTTGGAGACCTGGAAAATTGCACCGGCTCTCATGATGGGAAATAGTATTGTTCTAAAGCCCTCAGAGCTTACTCCGCTCTCAGCCTGTTATTTTGCCGAACTTACTTTAAAAGCAGGATTGCCCTCGGGTGTGTTTAACGTCATTCATGGGTTTGGAGATAAAGCTGCCGGAGAGTTTTTAGTGAGTGATCCCGAAATTGATGCCATATCTTTCACTGGAGAAACATCGACAGGAAGGGCTATCATGCGTTCTGCGGCTGTTGGTCCCACCCGGATTTCATTTGAGCTCGGGGGAAAAGGGGCTACGGTTATTTTTGAAGATGCCGATATCGAGACAGCAGTTCAAGAGACTCTACGGGCGGGCTTTCGAAATCAAGGCCAGATTTGTTTAGCGACTCCCAGAATTTTTATTCACGAAAAATGTTACTCTAAATTCAGAGATCTTTTCGTTCAAAAAGCTAAAGAGATTAAATTGGGTAATCCGCTTAATTACAATACGAGGATGGGGGCGCTCATTGGTCGAGAACACTGGGAAAAAGTGATGAGCTATGTGTGCCGTGCTGAGGCTCCTCTACGTATTCTAACTGGAGGGGATAGACCGAAAGAAATCAAAAAAGGGACGTTTTTGTCTCCCACTGTCATTGAAAATGTGCCTTTAGAGCATCCTATTAGCAAGGAAGAGATCTTTGGGCCTGTTGTCTCGCTTTATTCATTCAAAGACGAAGCTCAAGTTGTCAAAGAGGTCAATTCGACTCAATATGGTCTTTCTGCTTCGATTTGGACTCAAGACCTAGCCAGAGCCGAACGAGTCTCTAAGACTATTCATGCCGGTTTGGTCTGGGTCAATTGTTGGTTTGCTAGAGATTTGCGAGTCCCTTTTGGTGGGCAGAAGAGAAGTGGTGTGGGGCGCGAAGGGGGCAAGCATAGTCTTGACTTCTTTAGTGAGTGGAAAAGTGTTTGCGTCAGGAGAAAGTAGCTATGGCTTTATCTCAAACTCAGTTATTGGAAATCGCCGATAAATTAGACAGAGCAGAAGCGACCTCTACTCCGGTTCCTTCTCTTGTCGAAACCTACCCCCAAATGGAAGAGAAAGATGCTTATCAAATTCAATGGATGGTTGCTTCGAGGGCCTTGCGGGCTCAACGGCACTTGGTGGGTTATAAGATAGGATTAACGAGTTTAGAAGCTCAGAAGCATTTTAAGGTGTTTGAACCTGATTATGGTCATCTTTTTGACTCGATGTCTGTTAACGAAGATTCTGGACTGGATCTTACTAAGCTCATTCAGCCTAAGATTGAAGGAGAAATTGCTTTTGTTTTGGGCCGGGATTTAAGAGGTCCCGGAATTACTCCGGCCCATGTGATGAGAGCTGTGGAATTTGTGACAACTAGTTTTGAGATTATCGATAGTCGAATTCAGAATTGGAAAATTACCGCGAGAGATACTATTGCAGATAATGGTTCTTCGGCTCGCTTTGTTCTGTCAGGGAAGAAGCAAAAGCTGGAAGGGCTAAATTTGGCTCATTTGGGAATGGCGCTTTCTAAAAATGGCGAAGTGGTTGTGACTGGTTCGGGAGCGGCGGTTATGGGCTGTCCTTTAAACGCTGTTGCTTTTTTAGCTAACACTCTAGCGGTTCATGATCGAGGATTGCTTGAAGGACAGATTATTTTATCAGGCAGTATCGGTGGGATGGTTAGCATGCAGTCTGGAGATCACTTTAGCGTGGAGATCCAAAAGTTGGGACGAGTTACGGTCCGTTGCAAAGGAAAATAAAATGAATCATCAGGCAATTGCAGAAATGTTACGAAAAGCAATGTTGACCGGGAATCCTGTGACTCAAATCAGTAAAACCTTTCCCAATTTTTCATTGAAAGATGCAACGAAAGTTCAAGATTTGGGTTTTATTCTGGCGCAAGAGGCAGGAGAGATTTTAGCCGGTTACAAGATGGGGCTCACTTCGAGAGCCAAACAAAGAGATGTGAATGTTTTTGAGCCAATTCGAGGCTACATGTTACGAAGTTCTGAAATTCCAAAACAGGGTTTCTTAAACATGAAGGCTAGAATTCATCCTAGAGTTGAACCGGAAGTAGCCATAGTGTTGAAACACGAATTGAGAGGCCCCGGAGTTACGTTACGTGATGTGCTCAAAGCTCTTGATGGCGTCTATCCCGCACTTGAAATTGTCGATAGTCGTTATGAAGGTTTCATTTTTAAACTTGAGGATGTTGTAGCCGACAACACTTCAGCGGCAGGTTTCA
>VGSE01000207.1 GCA_016875135.1 Deltaproteobacteria bacterium | reverse complement strand
CGGAAACACCATAAAAAACGCCCCCCATCCCGAGAGCTCTAATACTTCGACTTAAGCTGTAGTATTCCTTCATTCCAAACACTGGTAAGGCTACAGCTAAAATAAAAAAAGCCAGCTTACTCATCGTCTGAACATTCCTTTTAAAGCAGCTCTTGCAGCGTCAGTGGCTACCCCATTACTTATGCCTGCCGGTAATTTCTCAACCGCCCCGGCGATATCAGAAAACCCTGATGCACTTAACTCACCCTGTGAATTTTTTAATGCGATGACATTGGACACACAAGCAGTAACATCGTCAGAACACATGCCTGGAGTAGTTGATATCGACCCATTCTCATCCCCGCCGATATCAGGTGCAGTCAGTAACCCGTTTTTGCTCGAAAAATTGGCCAAAGTACAGGTGTCTTCACTCGTGGTCGATTGAAATAAATCGGTTCGAGCCATCCGAATAGCGCAATCTGAAAATAGAGCCGTCGCTTTAAGCAAACTAGCATCCAATTCGGAGCTTAGATTTCGATATTCACTACAATGGGTTTTAGCGAGTTGAAGATCCGCAGATTTATTCGATGTCCAAGGGATAAGCCTATTACCTAAATTAATAAGTATCTTTGACGAGTTTTCGTTAAGAACGTTAACCAAAACGGAAAGAGTTATCCCCCCGCGAGTTAAATAAATCTGACAAAGTTTTTGCTGTTTAAGGGTGGCATTCTCGATCTTTTCATAGTTTTCAATAGCGCACTGATAATCATTATCTTTTAAACAAACCTGCGCTTCTTCCAGTTTATCCAAATCGGAACCACCAGTATTAAAGGCAGTGTATAAATTGCAAGACACAAGAAATGGAATGAACAGAAGAATAATAAGGAAATGACAGAATAGTTTCATAGTTTTTGTGGAGTTCTAGAAAATTTACCACAAAAACTTACTGAAAAGTATTCAAAGGCTTAAGTCTTTTTTGTTGTGACGAGTCATTTAAGGATCGCGCTTGCTAACAACCCAACCCATATTGTGGTGCGCCAGAACAAACTGCCGGACGAACCGTCTGAAATTGAGGTTGAGAGAATATATCCCTCTGCACCAATTGCCATGCCGCAGTATGAAGTTTTTGCTGAATCTCCGGTGTCAACTTATAGCCCATATTAACAAGTGCGGCTCCTGCCCCATTAATAATTCCACCTAACTGAGAAATAAACCAAGGACGAGTCTCAGGATAGTTTGCGTACTGTCCGTTCTTCATGGTGGTATACATCATAATAAAATTAATCAGATTATCGGAGCAGCCTCCCCCTAAAGAAGGAATCACGGGTAAGCCGGCGCCGACCCCACTAGGAATAGCGATAACCGAAAGTAAGGGCGCCAAACTATGAGCCCCCGCTTGACCGCAAGAACTTTGGGTTTGTTGAGCTAAGACAGCCATGGTTTTGAGTTGCTGCTGGTCGGTAGGGTTATTTAGATTTAGAGCGGGTGGTTGCGGCGGAGGTTGCGAGCTGTCTCCCCCACAAGCTGTCATGAGTAACAATAACCCTTGGACCAAAATTATAAGTAACTTTTTTAACACAAAAAATCCTTTCCTACCCAGAACACACTCTTTTGAATCTACTGACAAGAGAGTGCAACCTTGAGGCCACTTGCAGTAGACGGGCAAAAAAGATGGAAGAGATGGAACTAATTAGACTTTTGGAAAACATTTACCAAGGTGATCAAAAATTAGACATAAGGAGAACTTTCTACAACCTAGCTATGCTCCTCTTAAAGTTAAAAAAAACCAGTAACTTACGTTGTTCAACTTTTCGACAGTTGGTTTGTTTAAAAACTGGATAATTTAGCCTCGAGCTAATCTATCTTTTGTATAAGCGATAAAGGCACGGATTCCGTCCTCTAAACTCACCTTAGGTTCCCAGCCCGTCTTAAGAGTTTCAGAGATGTCCGCCAAAGTTCGAAACGCTTCACCCGGAAGTTCAGGCTTAAAGATAGGCCCGATCCCCGATTGAATTTCATTTTCAATTTTTTCAAAGACTTCAAGGATAGAGTAGTCCTTCCCCGATCCTAAATTGTAGGTGCCCCCTTGAATCTCTCGTTCACGCAAAAGTTTAAGGTGGAACCGATTGATATCATCGACATGAATAAAATCTCTGCGTTTTTCCCCAGTTCCATAAATAAAAGGGCGCTGACCTTGTAACAGTTTAATCGTAAATGCGCTCATCACGGGCGGAATAACTCGTCTCCAATCTTGAGCCGGACCATAAACATTAAAGTAACGAACCGTAGAAACATTAAGCCCGTAATAATTCTTAAACCCTTCAGCGATCAAAGCCCCACTGCGTTTACTACAAGCATAGATAGACATCGGTTTTACTTGATCGACTTGAGAAGGGAAAGTTTCTATCCCTTCGTACTCGGCGGAAGTATCCGAGTAAATAACATGAGGAACTTTATAGGTCACACAGGCTTGGAGCACATTGGCGGTTCCCATGACGTTAATACGGGCCGTATCAACCGGGTTTTTTGCACAATCATCCAGACAATTTCTTGCAGCCAAATGAAAAACAGCAGCAGCTCCCTCGACATAACGACTAAAATCAGGCTCACAAACATCGATTTTCTTGAACTCAACCCCTTGAGGTAAGTTTTCTAGGGTTCCAGCAAGTAAGTTGTCCACAGCGATAACGAGGTAGCCTTGCTGGAGAAGCATTTTACACAAATTACTTCCAATAAAACCTGCAGCACCAGTAACAACAATTTTTTCACGCATGGTTTAACAAACTCCTCAATCGGATGAGGCTAAGCTCTTTAAAGTTTCGAATCGTTCCCCAAATGGGGTGATAGCGAGTGTCACTATCATTGGCCCACTCAACTGCAAACTCCGCATGCTTAAGTTTAAGTTTCTTAGCCACTAAAAGAGCTTCGATATCAAACATAAAACCGTCTGTGGCAACCCTCTCAAAAATAGCCTTCGCCGCTTGGCTTCTATAAATCTTAAACCCACACTGAGTATCGGAAACCGACACTCCCATGAAGCCTTTCACAACAAACCAAAAAACCTTGGAACCGACTTTACGATACAGAGGCTGTTGCCGTTTGATCTTGGTTTCTTTTAATCGGCGAGAGGCCAAAGCGTAATCAGCCCCGTCCGTTATTTTTTTTATCCCACTGGTGAGATATAAAAAGGGAACGCATAGTCCACTATCCGCGAAAGCTATCATTTCGCCCCGAGCATTTTTCACTCCAAACCGAACCGCATACCCCTTACCCCGGTTAGCTCCATAACTTAAAACTTTGAATTCAACTTGAGGGGTTGAAAGCTTTTTACATAATTCACTAGCCACTTGCTCAGTGTTGTCCTGACTTCCATCGTTAACGATCAAAACCTCTGAAGAAAAA
>VGSE01000206.1 GCA_016875135.1 Deltaproteobacteria bacterium | reverse complement strand
AAATAGGGCTCCTTTTGGTGGGAATGGCCTTATCCGTGGGCTGTGCTAAAAAGTGTCCTATTCCTCTAGAAAGACAAACCAGTGTCGCAGGAACTCCTTGGAGGCTTGTCAGCACCAGCGACCCTGATTTTTCCGGTGACCTGAATAACTTTTCGTTTGCTGTTTTTACTTTTAACCAGGACTTTAAAGGGGATGTAAAGGTCGTTATCAACAATACCCAATATGATAGTCCCGTCCGCACTTTTGTTTGGAATGTTGATCCTAATCAACAAGTCATTCGAATCCAGTATGCTTTTCCATCGGGTGGGGATAATCAAAACAATAACTCGAATACCAATTCCGGTTCCTCGGGAGAAAATGTTATAGACTATTCTTACAGGTTAGGACGTACTTTAGAGTTAATTAGCACCCAAGGGTACAATTATCGATTTGTTCCCTTTAATGGAATTTTGAGTCCCGATGATACGTGTACTTATTAAGGGGTGAGCCCACCCTTTTTACAAAATCCGAACCTCAATTTCATTTGCGGCCCTTGATATTTACTGTTAGAACCTGAAGTAGAGACGTTTTTGGCGCTACGCGTTTAATGGCTTTTTACAAGGAGAAATGTATGTCTGTTCGGTCTAGTCTTAAAGTTGATTTCAGCAAATGGGCTAAGCATCCAGCTATTAGCCAGTTGACTCAACAAATTAGCAGTTATGAGAAGCGTATCTCTCACTTGGTCAAGGATTTTGATCTAAAAGGGCGCGAAGCTCGTGAAAGAAGTCGAAAACAGTTAAACGAAGTTTTAGGGCAACTCAAGCGCACTCGCTCGAAAGTAGAGAAGAAAGTTACGGACCTAGTTCAAGTAGAAGCCAAGCGTCTTAATAAAAGAGTGAGTGATTTGATGGCCTATATCTCGAAAATTTCGAAACAAGAAGCCAATCAGAAGGCGGCTTCAGTGGGCCGAGCCAAGAGAACAACGAAAGCGTCCCGAAGAAGTGCAAAAAGTAGTCGTAAGCCTTCTTCAAAGAAGTAAACTAATTCAATGCAAGTGATTCATGGGCTTTCAGGAATTCCTGAAAGCCTTTCTCATTCCGCAGTCGCCATTGGAAATTTTGACGGCATTCATTTGGGGCATCAAAAATTGTTGACTCAAATGCTGGAAGGGGCCTCATCAAAAAAACTAGTTCCTGCGGTTCTTACGTTTTTTCCTCATCCGGTACAAGTGCTAAATCCGGAAAAAAAATTAGAGCAGCTAACTACGACCACTGAAAAATTAGATCTGATGAAATTGATGGGGGTAAAGTTTGGTTGTGTTGCTAAGTTTGACAGAACTTTATCTGAATTATCTCCCGAGGAGTTTTTTGAGGAGTATTTACTCAAGGGGCTCAAAGCTAAGCTGGTTTTTGTCGGATATAATTTTCGATTCGGAAAAAATCGGGCCGGAGATACCGAGCTCCTCAAAAGACTTTGCGAAAAGCATAATATTGGTTTGACGGTCGTTGAGGCGGTCTCAGTTGGAGATAAGGTCAGCAGTTCGTTGATTCGTGCAAAAATTGTTCAGGGAAAAATCGAAGAAGCTAATCGGTTGTTAGGGCGCCCGTATGCCATTTCCGGGGCGGTCAAGCCCGGGGATGGTCGAGGAAAGCAGATAGGTTTTCCCACTGCCAATCTTCATTTTGCTTCGGAAAAGGTTCTTCCGAAAAATGGTGTCTATGTGACCCAGGTCAAATGGCAGTTGCAGTCGTTTAGATCGATTACGAATGTCGGAGTTCGCCCTACTTTCTATTCTTCTGATAGCCCGAAGTTGGTTGAGGTTCATATTTTAGATTTAGAGGCTAATTTATATGATGAGTTTCTAACTTTAGAGTTTTTGGACTTTGTTCGCAATGAAAAGAAGTTTAGTTCTATCGAAGCGCTCACTAACCAAATTAAAAAAGACATTGGTGTGGCCAAGAAATTCTCTTGAATCGACACAGTTTAAAAATTTGTTTATAGTTTGAGGTATGATGAGTTCAACACCACACATTTTAATTTTAGCAGCCGGCCAAGGTAAGCGGATGAAATCGAAACGACCTAAAGTTCTTCATCCTGTTTTATTTCAGCCGATGATACATCATGTTTTAGATTTGGCTTGTAGTCTATCTCAAGCCTCTATTGGAGTTGTGATTGGTCACGGTGGAAGAGAAGTTCAAGAGGCATGTCAATCTTATTCTTTTGTTCGGTTTTTTGAGCAAAAAGAACAAAAGGGAACGGCCGATGCCGTCAAGAGTGCTCAAGGTTTTTTAGAGTCTCAAACAGGGCATGTTTTGGTTTTAAGTGGAGATGTCCCACTTTTAAGAAAAGAATCGCTTGAGAAGTTACTGAGCGCCCATGAGAAAACTCAGGCAAGTTGTAGTTTGGTTACGACTCGATTAGAAAATCCCACAGGTTATGGACGCGTTCTTCGAGACTCAAATTCTTGTGTTTTAGGGATTAGAGAAGAGGCGGATTCATCGTCACAAGAAAAAGAGATCAAAGAAGTTAATGCCGGTATTTATTGTTTTGAGATCAAAAGCCTTTTTGAAGCGCTTTCACAAATCTCAAATCAAAATCGTCAAGGAGAATACTACCTAACTGACGTCGTAGAAATTTTAGTGACTGACAATAAAAAAGTCGTCGGAGTTTTATTTGAAGACAGCAGTGAGACTTTGGGGATCAATGATCGCATCGCGCTAGCAGAGGCCGAAAAAACACTTCAGAGCCGGGTCAATCAGCTTCACATGGCAAATGGAGTGACTCTTCAAGGGGCTGACGATATTTGGATTGATACTCGCACGAAGATCGGGGCTGATGTGGTTATCGAAAATGGAACTCGGATTCAAAATTCTGAGATTGGGGCGGGCACTTGGGTGCAATCCCAATGTCGTATTGAGTTTTCAAAACTTGGGACAGGGGTAAAACTCAAACAGGGTTCTGTGATTGAAAAGAGTGAAATTGGAGCGGACACGGTAGTAGGACCGTATGCCCATTTAAGACCGGAGTCTGTGTTGGGATCCCACGTTAAGATAGGTAATTTTGTCGAAGTCAAAAAGAGCATTTTTAAAGATGGCGCCAAAGCTTCGCATTTGAGTTATATCGGCGATGCCGAGATAGGGCGTGATGTGAATTTGGGGTGTGGGTTTATTACTTGCAATTATGATGGGGTGAATAAACATAAGACGGTCATCGAAGATGGTGTTTTTGTCGGAAGTGACTCTCAAATGATAGCGCCCGTAACGCTGGGAGCTGGAAGTTATGTCGCGTCGGGAACAACGGTGACGCGAGATGTTCCTCCTGAAAGCTTAGTGATTAGTCGTGGCAAGCAGGTGACTAAGCCCGGCTATGCGAAACGATTTCTTAAAAAGTAAAAAAATTTGACACTCGCACACATAAAAAATGTGGAGAGTTTTTCATAATGTTCAAAATTTACGCATAAAAGCGGTTGGGAAACGCTCCTCCTTTAAAATATTGACCCAAAAGTGCAGATTTTTCGCTATACTATTT
>VGSE01000205.1 GCA_016875135.1 Deltaproteobacteria bacterium | reverse complement strand
GTTTTAGCTAGAACTAACAAACCCCCGACGGGGATATCGAGCCGCTGGGTGACAAAGATAGGGTGTTGGCAAAAGATCTGTAGTTGGTGGAGTACATTTTCAACGGCATTATCGAGCGTCGCATGGACCGGAATGCCTGCTGGTTTATTGCAAATGATGAAATCCTCATTTTCAAAAATAACACGAGAGCCCCAATCGATCTCAGTGATCGCAAACCGTCTAGGGTAGGGGTGAACTCGGACGTAGTCATCTGCCTTAAGTTTTAAAGATTCAAAGACTCTCTCTTTGTTTACGAAAATAGATCCGAGACTCAATAAATAAAGGATCTCTTTTTGACTTAAATGAAGTTCGCGCTCCACCAAATCGGTTAAAGAGATATTTCCTGATGAAATGAAGTGGTAAATCGATGGCGGAAAATTGTAACAACGACTCATAAAACAACTAGCCTCTTGATGGGGCGGGATTGGGAGCAAAAACGGTAAACCATTGCGTCTCTTGGATCACATGGTGAGTAGATTCAATTAACTGATTCAAAGGATCCTTGGCATCAAAGTGGTGCGTGCTTTTCATAGTGGGGCTAGCATACCACACTTTCATCCGAATGACTCTGGAGTCGGGATTCATTTGTTCTTTGTAAAGGCCGGCTAAAAGTTCGTTGGTTCGTCCCGAATTTTCATACCAAACAACTCCTTTTGCCGGTGGGACGGGATTAACGAGGTAGCCCGAGGGGCTATTAGGATAGATAAGAAGGGGGCCTTGAGTGGTGAGAAGAGGTTTTAAAATTGAGAAAGACTCTTCTGCTATTTTTTTCTTCTCGGGGGCCGTGTAAAGCCCACGATAGGGACCCAGGGTGATTTTTTGCGTAAGTTGAGAAAACTCAGCATCGCTCCAAACATTTAAGGGGTAAAAAAGCAAAAGAAATACCGGAAGGGCTAAAGCGGCAAGTCTTGATAAAGAATTATTTAAAGGGGAAAATGAGAGCCCTAGCCCTAAAAACGAAAGCCCCGCAAGTGTTGCTGGTAAAAGTCCCACTTGAGCGTTAATAAAACCAGAGGCCGAGGTTCCTGCAGTGATAAGCCCTGCGATGAAAGAAGGGAAAAAAATCCACTTAAGCAATGAAAGAGCATAGTAGTTTTGCGTAAGACGATAAAAGGCAGATAAAGAAAGTAGAGAAAGATAAAAAGGGTAGCCGCTCCAAAAAGAGTAAGAAAGGTTACAGCAAAGGGCGGCTACCAGCGGCACCGACATGAGTAAAAGATCGAAGGTTTTGGAGGAGTATTTGTGGGCCCAGTGACAGAGACCAAAAAACATCGCGAACAGCACAATGACGGTCTTAGGAAAAAATTTATGAATGACTTCCACTAGCTTTAAAAAAGAAGGGGCTTCATGATGGTATTCTTTGCCAAACTCAACCGACTTCAAAAAGCTCGCCCAATCGGCCAGGATAAATCGCAACGGCCATAAAAGAACTAAGGCCACTCCAAGTGCAAAGAATAGGGCCCTCTCCTTTTTCTTTTCGAAAATGAGGGAGTAGAAAAAGAAAAATAAAGCCATGGCGCAAAAAGTAACATAGGAAATACAACTTAAGCCCATGAAGATTCCCGATAGGGCAAAGAGGCTTGTGGTGCTTTTATTCATGCCGATGAAATAGGTTATTAAAGAAACGGTGAGAAAAAAACTTCCCAAAGAGTTGTAACCTAGTGTCGTCATGTTCCCAGGAAAGAATAAGGGACAGGCGGCAGCGATTAGAAGCGCCATCGATTTTCCCACCGAAGTTTTAAAAGCACTAAAAATGAAATAGCCCAACCCCAGATAGAGCACAGCATTTGCCATGCGATAAAAAGAGATAATCCCCTCTAGTGATTGGTTTATGGCCCAATAAATCTTGAGCAGAGGGAATGTTAAAAGGGAAAAGGTTTGGGCTAAATAAAGTTCATCAATAAAGGGTTTTTGTCCTAAGTGAAGACGAAGGGCCAGAGCAGCATAATAAGGTTCATCAAAAAAATCGACGCCAATGCGGCTCCTATAGAAGAGAAATCCGAAAGAAAAAACAAAAACCCCAAGAGCAAAGACAAAGGAAAGAGTTGAAGAATGTTTTGAAAATAAAGTGTGTTTCATAGACAAAAGGAGCCAAAATAGTCTAACACAATGGCTACAATCTCACGAATTTTCTAAAAAAGGCTGAGTAACGCAGTAGGGTTAAAAGGAAAAGAAATATCGGACTATAATTTAAGGAGTCCTAATCTTTTCTGTTAGTCCAAAACAACAATCAACTTACACAACCTGAGAGGCTCTAATGAAGAAATCTCTATTGGCGCTAGTGTGCGCTCTTTCCCTTAGTGCATTTGCCTTAACCCAAAAACACCGGACCGGATTCGTCGACGAGGCGAATAGTAAAAACGTCGCACTTTTAGTCGGAGTGACTTACGGGCTTCCCGGTATCGATATCGATCTTAAAAATGTGAAAGAGATCGCCTCTCACCCCGGCTACCGCTTCGACACTCATGAGTTATGGGAAGAAGAAGGGGTTGTAGATAACGTAGCTCAAAATCTGACCGATCTTTCAGCCAGCATACCTGCAGGGGGAACTTTATTTTTCTATTTCTCAGGTCATGGATCCAAAGATGGTCTTCTAATGAATGATCGAATAATGAAGATTGGGGAAATCAGAGCTGCCATTGAAAAAGGACGTCAAGGCAAAGCCCCTTTATCCCGCTTAGTCATGATGTTTGATTCTTGCTATTCAGGATCTTTGCTCACTGGAGTTAGAAATATCAACCGCTCAGCTGATACGTCTAGAGCTTCTGAGGAATTTGCTGATGCTTTAGTCAAAGAGTTGCAAGCCGGGAATCGAGCTGAAACCTATTGGAAGAAACTTTTTGTTTTTGCGTCTTCAAGAGCCGATGAAACATCAATAGCCTCACAAGAGGGATCGGCTTTTACTATTAATATGAAGAAGGCTTTTGACGAGTCGATCTTGGCTAAAGCCAAAGTGAGTGAGTTTGTCGCTAAAACACAGAAGTACACCGCCTCTTATCATCACCCTGTTGCTCGACTTGTTCCGGTCACTTTAGGGGATGAATTATTGGTTCCTTAATTTTAAGTTAGTGTAAATCTCATTACCCCATTAAGGCCACCGAGGCTTGCTTCGGTGGCCTTTTTTTTTAGATACAGGCTCCCTTTGAAGGGGCTTTTTTAGAGGTCGGTCCGATGTATTTTTTCTTAAATTGCAAAGACTTATAGAGGATCGAGGTTATAAGAAGGGAGTAGGTATTATTTATTGTGTTAAGGAGGAATGGTTTCATTCATGCTTTCAGGAACTTAAGAAGTGGTGACAGGAAAGGTCCTTATCCTGTTGTGTTGTCTTATTGACTTAAAAAAAAATTACGGTATATTGCGGCGCAATAAATAGCTTGTGTTTTAAGGGGGTTTACTATGAAAATTGTAGTTTCTCTGTTGTCGCTCAGTCTTTGGATGGGGACAACCGCTTTAGGTTCTATCGTTGAAATGAAGGGTGTAGCTAAGGCTGTTAAC
>VGSE01000204.1 GCA_016875135.1 Deltaproteobacteria bacterium | reverse complement strand
AAGGCCCAAAGTCTTTTAAAACGGGTTGAACGAGATTTAGAAACTCAGATCTAATTTTGAATCCGATTTTCAAAGACAAAAGCCTTTTAAGAGATCTCTGGATGTCTCAGTACTCTCATTATCAGTCTTCCTTTGCTTCTTGGAGTCAAGAGATCTGCCGTTATTTACAAAGTCATCCTGCTTTTTTAAAAGCCAATCGGGTAGCCATTTTTTATCCGAGGCTTTGGGAAGTAAATCTACTTTCTTTGTGGCAACAACGACCCCAAGTCTGCGGATTTCCAAAGACTGACGCTAAGTCATGGGAGATGCATTTTTATTGGGTCAAATCCCTGAACTCTCAGGAGATGGGTCCCGGTGTCGGAGGAATCTTCGAACCTATTAATTTTAAAGGCAGAGAGTTAGCTCCTTTTGAAAAGCAGGACCTTATTTTGGTTCCTGGTGTTGCTTTCGACAATCAAGGGGGGAGAGTTGGGAGTGGTAAAGGGGTTTATGATCGTTTTTTATCCGGGGAAGGAAAGGCGGCTCAGAAATGGGGAGTGGCTTTTAGTCCGCAAATCCGTTCTGAGAATATTCCTCTAGAGCCTCATGATAGTCTTTTAGATAGTCTCGTCACAGAAAAAGGGTTTATTTACTTTTAGTAGTTAAAGTCCTATGAAGAGAGCAAATGATCATTCTATATTTTGCAGATATTTTTGGAAGGCCTGGTAGAAGAGCGGTTCAAGCTTGTTTGGGAGATCTCAAAGCGACTTATACCCCTGATTTTATAATAGGTAATGTTGAAAATTTAGCTGGAGGAAGGGGTGTTAATCGAAGAACTTTGGAAGAGCTTAATGAACTGGGGTTTTGTGCTTATACTTCCGGAAATCACATTTGGGATAACAAAGAAGTTTATCAAATAATCGGACCTGAATCGAAGTTGATTCGACCTGCAAATTGGTCAAATCCGGCGGGGGAGTCTTGTCCCGGAAAAGGTATGATCATTGTCCGTCGAGGAAATGAGAGATTGGCTATCATTAACGTGATGGGGCGAGTTTTTATGGATGCGCATGATTGTCCTTTTCACGCGGTTGATAGGCTTATTAAAGAGGTTCCCGCTTCGACTCCTATTTTGGTCGATATACATGCTGATGCGACTAGTGAAAAATATGCGATGGGGTGGCACTTGGCCGGAAGAGTTTCAGCTGTTGTAGGAAGTCATTCCCATGTTCAAACAGCCGATGAAAGAATTTTACCTGGAGGAACAGCCTATATTACTGATGTAGGGATGACCGGAGCATTTGATTCGGTGATTGGACTCAGGCCGGAAGGTGTCATTAAAAAGTTTGTGACTAAACGACCCCACCCGATTCAAGCGGCCAAAGAAAATCCGGGGGTTTGTTGTGTCGTTATTAAGTTGAATCCTCGTGGACAAGCAGAATCGATTGAACGTTTAAGATTCACAGTTAAAATAGATGATCTAGCCCAGGGGGGAGATCTGGAATGATAACGGCTCAAGAACAACTAGCTGAACTCAAACGCGGCACCTCTGAAATACTTTCTGAAAAGGATCTACTAACAAAATTAGAGAGAGCGGTGAAGACAAACAAGCCGCTTGTGATCAAAGCGGGATTTGATCCCACAGCCCCTGATATTCATTTGGGTCATACGGTATTGATGCAAAAAATGGCTCAATTTCAGAGACTGGGTCATCAAGTTATTTTTTTGATCGGTGATTTTACTGCGATGGTGGGTGACCCTTCGGGAAAATCCAAAACTCGGCCCCAATTAAGTCCAGCGGAAATCATAGCTAATGTTGAAACCTATAAAAAGCAGGTTTACAAAATTTTGGATCCTCAAAAAACAATCATTCGATTTAATAGTGAATGGTTAAATGCTTTTAAAGCTACCGATTTTATTCGTTTAGCATCTCATGCCAATGTGGCGCGTATGTTGGAACGTGAAGACTTTAATCGTCGATATAAAGAAGGGCAAAGTATCAGTCTCCATGAATTTATTTATCCTCTTTTACAGGCCTATGACTCGGTTGCCCTAAAAGCCGATGTTGAGCTTGGTGGAACCGATCAAAAGTTTAATCTTCTAATGGGCCGTGAATTGATGCGAGATCACCAACTTGAGCCTCAGGTTTGTTTGATGATGCCTTTACTTGAAGGGCTCGATGGCGTTCAGAAGATGAGCAAGTCGCTTAACAATTATGTGGGAGTGGATGAGAGTCCCAATGAGATTTATGGAAAAATGATGAGCCTTCCGGATAGCCTCTTACGACGTTACTATGATCTTTTAAGTGCGCGACCTCTTCAAGAGATAGAAGCAATGTTTGGAAGTATGGCAAAAGGGGAGCTTAATCCTAAATGGGTTAAGTCCGATTTAGCAGTTGAAATTGTGACTCGGTACCATTGCGAAGAGGCGGCTCAAGGGGCACGTCAAAACTTTGAAAATATTTTTGCTAAAAAAGAGATTCCAGACGATATCCCTGAAGTGTCGTATCCCGATTCGGAAGAGGTTTGGATTCCAAAATTATTAGTAACTTTAAAGTTTGTGGCTACGACGAGTGAGGGAAAGCGGCTTCTGGCTCAAGGGGGTGTAAAGATCGATGAAGCGCCTGTAAAAGAGGAGCGATTATTTAAGATGGCAGGTAAGACTATTACACTTCAATGTGGAAAACGAAAATTTGCGAAAGTTAAGTTTTAGAACTATTTTGGGAAGGGTTTAACCCAGCTAGTTTTAACTGTTCGACGGTATTCAGAAATAGTCCGGTCTCTGTAGAGCATGAGTTGTCTAAGCCCAATGCGGCTCACTTCTATGTCGCCCCAGGAATAATAATAGATGTCCCCACCGAAAAGTCCTGATGTTCCTTCGAATTGTGGCTGCCCCAACTCTTTAGCCAATAGGTCTTCCCAATTGAGTTGTGCCGGTTTAACCATGTCAAACAACTGAATTTTCTTAGATTTTATGGAGCCCCTGAAAGGGGGGTGAATGACAATCAAGCAGCTGCCTGTTCTTTTAAAATAGATCTTAACTCCAATGGTTTGGAAAGCTATCCCATAAACCACCCCTGCTTTTAGAAGCTCGGAATCTTCAGTTACGTCGATGGGAGTAAAGGGCATTTTGGTGTTCTCGGTAATAGACTTGTAGGTTTCTCCCAATTGCGCAATTCCCGAAATTCCTGTGAAGAGGCTGACTTCAAAGGACTCTTGATGGGGGGGGGTGGAGTTAGCCCAAGAACGCGCCTGGCCAAAAAGCAGGACTAAGGTCAAAGTGAGTAAAAGAAATTTTGAATTGGATAGTAATGAGTTCATGCGAAGAATAGATTATCACATAGTTACTCTTTTTATAAGAGCACTTGCTTTTGTTATCGGGCTGTGGCTAATTATGTTTCTTAAAACTTTCTTTTGGGAAGTTTGTGTGGGCCGCTAGCTCAGTTGGTAGAGCATATCACTTTTAATGATAGGGTCGATGGTTCGAATCCATCGCGGCTCACTTTCCTTTTCACCTTAAAACCTCAACGAAGTGGATAAAATCAGAAAATGAAGCCACGTAAAAGTGGAAACCCTTGAGTTGTC
>VGSE01000203.1 GCA_016875135.1 Deltaproteobacteria bacterium | reverse complement strand
ACCTTGGAATGTGATTCCCGTGCCCTTGGCGAAAGGATTACTGCCTCACAGTTGGTTTTTAACTCTTTGTCGTTGGCTGGGAGTGACTAAAAGTATGGTTTCGTGGCAGGGACATACAAGATAAAAACAGAGTTTGGGATCCCGCGTTTAGCGAAATTGTTTTATCCCGTGGAAAATTACGAATAACTTGAGCAGAGCTTTACTTGTCTATTCTTAACGGTGCCCTTGGACAATCCATAAGTATTTAGGCCGCTATCTTAGATTAGGCAGCATGAAAATGGGACTTGAAGAGTCTTTAAAATAGAGGCACTCTGTTCAACTACTTATGATGAAATTTTTACGGATTGCTCAATTCTTATGTGTTTTTCAAGCGGCTTTATTTGGAGTGTCGTCGTCATTTAGTGTGCCTGACAAACACCGCCCGGCCGTCTCACTAGTGGGCGGCCTAGAAGATATCGAGTCTAGATTCTCTTCGGTCTTGGTTTTTTCAAAAGACGACAAAAAACTGTCTTCTCGTTGTTCTGGAACCAAGATAGCAAATGATAAATTTATTACCTCGGCGCATTGTTTTATTTGGGAAGAAAATGGCAAAATCATTTCTTGGCCTTCCAAACAATCCAAGAAAAAGATTTACTTTTCATTTGATCGCAAAATAGAAAAAGAAACCCAATTAAAAACGGCTGAAGTAAAAGCCATTTTTTTTCATCCTGTCTTATCAAGTTGTTTAGGCGAAAACAAAAATGTAATATCGCAATGTATCGATAGCGCCCCCGACCTGGCGGTCGTAGAAATAACGAACTCCCCTTACTTTAAATTGGCCCCCATCTCTTTTATCGATTTCACAGGTGTTAATGTCGGAGAAGATGTCACGATTGTGGGCTTCGGATTTGAGAAAGAGAACGATGAAAATTCGCCAAAACGAAAATTTCACGTTTCTCGAGTCGTCTCTCAAGAGGCTTTGAAAAAAGTTTATTTAGAAAACCCTGAGGAGGAAACCAAAGTCGATGATGAGTTATATTTTGGGGCATTTGGAAATGCTCTTGGAGAACAATATGCCAACTTAGGCTCGGGCGATTCGGGAGGTCCTGCTTTCATCACTCGAAATAAGGTGCATAGACTGGTGGGTGTCAACTCATTTACTTTTTGTTTACAGAATAACATCAATTGCGAAGTTACAACGAACAGTTTCTTTGGCCGTTTGCATAGAGGTGGGAAATACTTCTTGGGCGATTGGTTGTCTAAGGTACTAACTACTAAGCCAAGCGAGTAATTGTTTCTGTGGAATTCATTCGCACCCCCGCATGGGTAGCACTTCACACAAAATACGGATAAACAAGATAAAGGGCTACCCTATTTGAGTGGGCTTTAAAAGAGGCGGATTAGCGAGATTTTCTTTTAAAGTTCTGAAACCTAATAAGGACCTAGTTCTTCTTCGTTTCTACAGCATTTTAATCATTAAATAATGTTTTGCTTTTCGTGAAATGCCTTGGAATTTCGTAAATCTTAATTTTCGGATCAAAAGGTTGCCATCCTTTGTAAGTCACAGAAGCTAAAACAATTGCTTTAGTGTCATCTTGCCGCAAAATAACACTCAAGGAAGCATTTGTATGATCACAGGCGAATGTTTTTCCCAACTTTGAGGAAGAAAGACTTGAGGCCTCCCAAGGAATTAATCCAATTTTTGAATTAACCTCAGTTTCAAATTGCCTGAACCATTGGCCCAGGTCGCGAGTTGTAAAAGAAAAGGGGATAAGCAACGATAAAAAAAACAGGAAAGAGATGAAATGAACATGATTTTGTGTTTTCTCTTCGTTTTGATTTTGCTCAAAATAAAAAAATCGAATTGAAAGAAAAAAAAGAACAAAAAAAAGCACTACTCCTGTGATGGCGCGAAATTTAGGGTATAGCCAAAAATAATGCCAACAACTGGGCTTGCTCAGATAGCCAATAGACGCGATAGTTCCCAACCCCAGAGCTATATTTTTAACATGTCTATTTTTTGAAACCGAAGAAAATAAATAAATAAATAAGATGAATAAAGAATAGATACCGGGCCAGCTGGTAAGAGCGGGACCAATATTTTCAGCGTCGGCTAACTGAGAAGGTAAACGAGGATAAACAATAAACCACGCTCCAATTGCAACAGACATCGCATAAAACATTCCTAAGACAAGCAGCATTATTCGAGCAAAAGAGCTGTCCTCCCGACATATTGATTTAGAAGATAGCCAACGAGAGATTGCGATAAAGTAAAGTAGAACACCCAAAAAAGCCATCGACTCATAAGAACAAGTCAAGGCAATCGATAAAAAGAAAAGAATTAAATAATCTCTTATTTTTAGTTGAGTGTCTTTTTGTAAGAGTGAGGCACTTAGCGCCACCATGCTATAGCAAATATTGTATTCCCCAACGGATTGAAAACCTGAGTTTAGATAAGTGATTGAGAAGGCAAAAAGAAAATACCAGAAGCGATCAGAGTTCCATTGGACAAGCATTGCCCATATCCAGAAAAAAGAAGGGATTGAAACCAAACCGAAGCTATGGATACGAATTAAAAGATTAATATCGTGAACACCATATTTTAGAGCCAATATAACCGGCAACTGAGTTATCCAATTCGCAAAAAGTCGTACTTTGTCCCAGTCATTAAATGTATTAAAGCGTAAAATATGAAGAAGCCAAGAGGAACCGTCTACGGCGAGACCGATAGCCCAGTACACTCCCCATGCACTCAGAGCACATATCAGAGCGATGACTAGAAATTTAAGTGACTTTTCAAAATGGAAACTTTGTCGAGCGATCAAAATAGATTCTTTCATTTGTAAACGGTTATAAATAAACCAAGAACTAAAACCGATTAAAGTTTATCACTTGTTTACAGAAACTTAAATGCCTCTTAAAAAAATTGGAAACTCTTAAATAACTGGGTGAAAAGTTAATGTCGTTGGCTGGGAGTGACTAAAAGTATGGTTTCGTGGCAGGGGCATACAAGATAAAAACAGAGTTTGGGATCCCGCGTTTAGCGATTGTGGTATAGTTTTACCCCGTGGAAAATTACGAACAACTTGAGCAGAGCTTTACTTGTCCCTATTGTTGGCAGACGATTTCCATTCTGCTCGACCTGTCTGTTGAAAGTCAGAATTTTATTCAGGACTGTGAAGTGTGTTGCCATCCGATTCATTTTATTTATTCTGCCGAGAACGGAACTCTTATCGAATTTTCTGCCGTGAAAGCTCAATAACCTGTTCGAAGCAGGTTTGAAAGTGGCTAAGTCAAATGTATCCTATTTAAAGCTGGCGTAGTAATCAGTTCTTCTTGGCCTGACTTAGGAGTGATTTTTTAAAGACCGCCATTTCTCGGTCGACCGGAATTCCGAACCATCCACTCCAAATGTCGGTTACGAGAGTGCTTCCTCGTTCATTAATGAGTTTTGTTTCTGTGAAGACCATTAAATTTTCAAAAGAGTCATTAGGGTTTCTGTAGCCGATAAAGTAGGCTCGTTCTCCCGACTTGAGGGAAAAAGTGATTTCTTTCCTTAGGGCATTAAGTTCAGGCGAATTAAGGTTCACGCCA
>VGSE01000202.1 GCA_016875135.1 Deltaproteobacteria bacterium | reverse complement strand
AGTTATTGACTCTTTCGAGCACGAATCGAGCAGTTCGTATACGAAGAGTGTTATGTTCATTGGCTTTTTGAAAAACAGATGACTATTCAGGTAGTTACTGGAAAGAAGACCCGTTGTTTCCTGTTTTAAAAAGTCAGAAGAAATAATTTCCTCAATTGAAAAGAGCTTTGAGAGAGGTCCTAATCAAGAGGGCCAGGTATAAAAACCAACCTTGATTAATGCCACTGTTGAATATATTTTTAAGAAGTGAACAGCTTAATCAAAGCGAATAAAAAACCTTCCCCATTTCGAATCAAAATTAAAGTAGGCATTGTCAGAAATAGAGGGTGGGGGAAAAAAACAAGTGGAAGGGAAATCCCGCTGTTAAGCCCGCGTACCTATCCAAGTTTTCTGTGGAACTTAAATGATTCGATCTCATACTAACTCACTCTTAGGCGATATCGAAAAACTCCTAATCAGCGGTGAAAACAGCCGGGCTAGACACCTTTTAAAAAGCACGAACATCAGAACAATCGAACGTGCGGACCTTGGTTTTTTCTGCAGCTTGTGTCGGAGATTGGGCTACCCTCAAACTTCGATTAAGTTACTCAATCCCATCGTTCGGGCCACAGGAAAGAAGCAAAACAAACCCTCAGCGGAAGAAATTTCTGAATATGCCGCCGCTTTAACCTATATTGGGGCTACCGAGGAAGCCAGTCAGCTTCTTTTGACAGTCAACGCGCAAGATTATCCTCAAAGCATGCTTTTTCAGGCTTTCTCGCTCTTCGCCATGTGGGACTATGGGAGCTCATTAAAACCCTTAACTCAGTTTATAAACACTCAAACTATCTCCGAATATCAAAAAACTATAGGGCAGGTAAACCTCGCGGCAGCCCTTGTTTATGAAAGAAAATGTGTTGAGGCTTCTAAACTAATCTCCTCTCTTTTGGATAAAACTAAAAGGGAAAATCAACTACTTCTCCATGGAAATCTATGGGAAATCGCTGCCCAAAATGAACTCTTCCAGCGAAATTGGGGCAGTGCTAAAGCTTGTTTAAAGAGCTCTAAAGATATCTTGTCAAAACATCTAAGCACCGGTCATTTATACGTTGATAAGTGGCAGATCATCCTGTGTGCCATGGAAAACAAATCCTCACACTCAAGAAATCAACTTAAAGGATTTAAACTTTTAGCCCGTCAGCAATCACAATGGGAAGTGGTCAGAGACTGCGATCGCTATGAGGCAATTATATTTGAGGACCAAGACCTTCTTAACCAGGTTTGTATCGGAACTCCCTACCCCAAATTTATTGAAACCACTTTAAAGCTCTTTGGTCCTGGCTACCTATTGCCCAATGTTTTCCATCGGCATCTCTTAGACGGATCAAAAGCCCGAGAGCTTGATTTACTTCAGGGAAAAATAGTTGGCAGCAAACTCGCTCTTAAAACTGGACTTGCGTTACATCGGCTAATGCTAAGTTTAAACTCCGATTTCTATCGGCCTCTAAGAATTGCAGTTTTACACCACCATATTTTTCCGAATGAGTTTTACAACCCTCTCACCTCACCGAAACGCGTTCACGAAAAAATAAGACTATTACGACGCTGGTTTGTTAAAGCCAAAGTTCCTCTTAAGATCACTCAAGAGCATCGTTTTTATTCTCTTAAGGCTTCTCAACCTATGAGAATCAAAATTACAGTACCGAAATTAAACTTGCCCCCCCTTCCGGTAACCCTCTTAAGACTGAAAGAGTTATTACCCAATACTTTCTCTTCATCTGAAGTCGCAAGGACCTTGGATATCTCTCCTAGAAGTGCGCTTCGCTTAGTATCCTTAGGACTCAAAACCCAAGCTCTTGAAGCTTTCGGCCAAGGAAGAAACACCTCATACCGATGGCTTAAGCAATCGTAATTATATACCTTTTTAATTGTTTGCATTTCTCCTTATTTCCGACAAATTTGCTCCACACTTTAAGAGTAATGTTATTAAGTAACCTTGGTACGTATATGGAAAAAATCAATCTCCTCAAAAAGTGTCTTCTTAGCTTTCTACTTTCGTTCATGCTGATTTCATTTTCCGGTTGCCTTGAACTCAAGCAGACCGGCAAGGAAGGCGCATCCAACATCCAAGGAAACGGTGCAGGCTATGGTGGAGAAAATGGCGCCGGCTATGGCGGGGGTGACAATGCGCTGACTAACGCTCGAACACTCCTAGTGAGGGCTTTAATTCAATTTAAAGATGGCGTTTCGCAAGGCGACATAGCTAACGCTGACGCTTGTCAAACTCAAGTTAGAGCTCCGGCTCTTTGTAATCTCCTTGTTGGTTTGGCCCCCCCCCAAAAGACTTTCATCATCGACTTTTTAAAGGCTCATGTTCAATCTCTTTTGAATATGAATTTGGGATCCAATAAAGTTCGTTTCGAATTCACGCAAGAATTTTTGGGCTTTTCACAATCTAATGGTTTTTCTCGAGACCTAGCTGCCAAAACCAAATTAGGTCGAGAGGGCAATATTTTATTTAACACGGATGCTGTTCAAGTAATGAGTGACTGGGAGAGATTGCAGCTGATCGCTCATGAACTGGGTCATAAGCTTGAGAAAATCTCGACTAATCAAATGTATATTGATGACGATTCTGTGATCGGGCCCTTTTCTTCGGGAAAAGTTTTCCTCGATACTTTGGGTTCAGCCTTAGCGGGTTACTTGGCTAGCGGTATTGGAAAAACTATTGTTGCATTCCCCACAGATAAAACCTGCGATAGCAACACTACAGGACAGCTGCTGGCATCTGCACCTTACTATGCTAATAAAAGCCAGGAAGCCATCGGTTTGCTTCCTAGGATTCAGACCACAAAAGATTCCGGAGCTGACTTCACTCTAACTGCTTGGGTAAGAATTTTTGATGACTTACAATCGAGCGATTTCAATTATTTAGGGCAGGTGATTTTTTCAAACAAAGATTTCCAGTATGGGATATTGCCGGGTTTGCAATTATTTAGATTAAAAAATGGAAACTTCGGAGCGTACGGAGGGACAGGACGAATCATCGACTCTGGGGTTAAGTTGACTTCAGGCGGGTATCATTTAGTAGCTTTAAAAAGAACTCAAAATAAATTTTTTCTTTCGGTGGATGACATTCCTGGAAATTCCGATGTCGCCACCTATTTTAGTTCCTATGAGGCTAAAAATATTTTAGCTGGCCTCATTGAAGTAGGGCGCTCTGCAAGTGCCAAAGCGATGTTAGGTGCTCCTGGTAATAATCCCACACCGCCTACCGGGACAGGAGTTATCCGGTCAAACGGCTATGACTTTCATCGATTCGATTTTTGGAAAGGGAACATTGCCTCGTTCTCTTTTTACGGATCTGCGCTAACCGATGACGAAATTAAAACTCTGGCTCAATGTGCTCCACAAGCCTACCGAGTTTCAACTCCGACAAATGTTGGACCTGGCTACCCAATTCCAAGCACAGAAACTGATGGACAAATCAACACGATGATCCTCAACAATAAAATTCTCTACGTTGGAGGGGAGTTTGAAAACTTTGGAGACCAGCCAAGGTATCATTTGGCTGCCTTAGATACGGAGAAAAACAACGCTGTCACCTCTTGGGCTCCTGTCATT
>VGSE01000201.1 GCA_016875135.1 Deltaproteobacteria bacterium | reverse complement strand
GTCCACCGGTGATGACTATTTTTCGAAGTTGATGAGTGGTTTTGAAACAAAAACAGTTTTTTGTTGCAATAAAGGGGTCGTTCATAAGGTTAAGCGTTTAGGACTGTTGAAAAGGTTATCCTGGTTTACTTTGTTTTGGCATCTAATATTATCTTTCTATAAAAAATAATTTGCTGAACTATTGATAATCTTAATCTAGTTCCTGAACCTGACTGATTTTAGACTCTACAGCTTACTTAGGATAAATAGGAAAAAAATGAATAGCGAAAAAACGCTAGAGATTAAAACGGCACCTGCAGCACAGTCTTTTGCGATTTTAATTTGGGGATGAATGTCGGTGGTGACGTGGTCGCAGATAGATTCCAACGCAGCATTAATGAGCTCAAGAGCTAAAACCAGACTTGCACAGATGCCAAAAAGTCCCACCCAAAGAAGCGGTGGTTTTAAAAAAAGAGTGAGTGCTACAAGCCCTGAGGTAATCAATAAATGAGTCTTAAAACTCTTTTCAGATTTTAATGCAAATCGAATCCCATCCAATGCGAAGGTTAAACGCCGAGAAAAAACTTCATTTTTGTTTCTACTCACCTAGAAAGCTTAAAAGGCGACCGATATTTAAGCAAGTGAATCATGGGTGTCAGTCTCCCAGTAAGCTTAAAAGGTAGCGGTCATAGAGGTTTCACGGGGGAGGAGAGAGGGAGTTTAATTCCTATGTCTTTCTTAAGATTTAGGAAAAAAGTCATTAACCAAAGAATGAGGACCCCATAGGTTTTGTTAGCTTGGAGCCACGAATTGGGGTTCCATAGAACCTTGGGCCAAATATCATTCATACATAGAGTCACCAAAAAAATTCCTGTTCCCCATACAAACAATGAGATCGATTTCAGAAGTCCGGGTAAGCTTAGAATATAACGAAGAAGGAAAAGATAGGCCGGGGCACCTAAAATAAATGTGGGAGATTCTGTTCTGGGATTAACCAAGAGCAAAGTAAATAGCCCCAGCGAGATCCAGAGGTCCCAAGAAAAAGAAGAGCGGCTAAGTCTTTTAGAGAATAGAATTCCAATAGATAAAAAGGCTATGGGATAAAGAACAAAAGTCTTTGCTTCACTAAAACCGATCCTTTTGAGAGTTGTTGCAATATCAAGAAGTCCATTGGTTTGTGTGTCTCTTTTGAGAAGAGAATACCAATCGTAGTGGTAGGTTAAGGTGTGTTCCCATCCCCAAAACCAGAGAGGAATACTTAGACAAATGATTAGCCCGACACAAATGCCCTGAAAATACTTTTTTTGAGGAGGGACCAATAAGGTAGCCAAAAAGATACCCGGAAGTATTTTGATGTTTGTTAGAATGGCTAAGAGAGCCCCGGCTTCGAAATACTTTTTTTCTTTGTAGAGATAAAGTCCTGTTAAAGATAAACCCACTAGAGCAGCATTCATCTGTTGGTATCGGAAGGAGCCGTCTGCTTCCATGGAGCAAAAAATAAATCCAAGCCATAGCCATTTGGATTTGATTTGTTTCCAGGGGAACCAAAGACATACTCCAAGCCAAAAGAAAAATATATTACAAATTCCCCAAGCTATCGCTTGAGGTGAACTTTTCATGGCGGCAAAGGGTGTGTAGAGCCAAGCAAAAAGGGGTGAGTATTTAAAAAAATCTCCGGCTCCTTTGGGGTCGACGTAAGGAGAAAACCCCTTCCAGAATTGACTACAACCAAATGAATAAGTGTGAGTAACGATGTTAGTTCCTGTGGTCCAAAGAGAGGGAATGATGAAAATAATGGTTAATACGGTCACAATTGAAAGTTGCCGGGAAAAGAATAAGCGTCTTATCATAAGTTTAATACAAAGCGTTCTGGCCGAGTTTTTAATCTATTTGTTTTAGAGAATCTAGAGAATTCATTTTTTGTGTTTTTAAATGTGAGCTTTCAAAGCTTAAGAACCTCAACTGCCAAAAATTGTCTCCGCTGTCTGAGAAATTACAGAAAAAACAGAAGAAACGGTTCCGTTTTTAGCTTTTGTGTTCTTTGGCGCAACCTTTGCTTACTTGGACTCTTGCTTTGGGCCTTTGGCTCTCAGCTTGGTTTCGTAACACAAGTGTATTTGTTTTAGGAAGGTATATGAAAAAGTTTTTTGCGGTAGCGTTGGTGGTAACAGGTTTGGTGCTGAGTGGATGTGGAGGGAATAACAATAATGATTGCCCAGCGGGAATCAATACTTCTAATCCTAATTGCCCTAACTATAACCCTAATTACTATAGTCAGAATCCACAGAATCCCAATTATCAATACCCGAATAATCAGTTTCCGAATAATCAGTACCCTCAGTACCCACAAAATCCTCAGTACCCACAAAATCCTCAGTACCCACAAAATCCTCAGTACCCACAATATCCTCAGTACCCAATAAATCCATATCCCCAATTTCCTTACCCGCAATATCCTTATGGGCAGTATCCGATGTATCCTTATGGACAATATCTGGGATATCCTTACTTCCGATAAGGTCTAATAGAGGTTAAAAGTAAGTTTGGTTCTAATGACTGTCTGATTAATGTCAGGCAGTCATTAGGATTTATTGTTTGATGCCTTGCGGCCGATTCTTTTAGAAAAATGAGCTAAAATACAAGTTAACAATCAAAATCACCAAGGAGCCTCAATGTTAATTCAGTCTATCAAAGCTTTAGCTATTGTTTCTTTATTAGGTTTGGCATCTGGCAGGGTGCTTGCCAATGATCATACACCTGCTCCCGCAGACCCTATAACGGCATCAACGCAATGCAAACAACACGATAAGCACAAACACCAACATGGTGAGAAGTGTGGGCATAAGTCACATGTTCACAAAACTTCGGACGGTGCTGAGCACACTTGTTATAAGCATGGTAAACACCACCATATTTCTCACGAAGGGCACACCGACGAGTGTGAGCAACACAAATCCTAAAGTTCTTTTTAGTTTCAATAGACCCCAGGTTCTTTTAAAAGTTCCTGGGGTTTTTTTTGTCTTTTTTGCAGAGTCTTAGAGGAAGGCTTAAAAGAATGATACCTGCTCCCTTTGAGTGGGCTTTTTAAGGGGTTCAAACGGCCGTGAAATTGGTTTAAGGCCCTGAATTTATTGGCCGTTTGACGATGAGGTGAATGATCAAATGAAACTTCAAGAAAACTTATCAAATCATATAAGACGGGAGAATTTGAACTCAGAACCAGACCTGTTACACAAAAAACATAGAGAACTGTTGTGTTGTCTAACCTTAAGTCAACTGTGTAACAAGGTTACATTGAGAATTTCGAAAGCGGCTAACTTTTAGTCTTGTATCAACTTCTGTGACAGTTGAAAATCTTTGGTACACCGTTTGCTCACTATCTGCTCGGAGAGTGGTGGGTGACTATGCGGTGTGGATTGAAAAGTTGGATATTAAAAGGGGTTATCGTAGGTCTTCTCCTTAGCAGTTTTCAGGTCAAAGCAGAACCCGAACTGCCAACCAAACTTCCTAATTCTGCTAGTTGGATTGATCATTTATTTGAAGTTGGTTCATCCCTGGGTGATGTGAGCAATCCTCTTAATTGGGTCATCTATTCTGCGGCTGGAACTTACTTCTATTATCAGTTTATCTTAAAAGGTTCGTTAAAAACGGCAGTTGTAGCTAGAGATGCCATGTTAA
>VGSE01000200.1 GCA_016875135.1 Deltaproteobacteria bacterium | reverse complement strand
TCGTATAGAGACTCGCGGCGGCGAAGCTAGCCCCGGGAGGGCCCATTAAATCGCTGTTTACTCGCTATAACTTTATTTACGGCCATTATAACTCAATAAGAAATGGGCTTTTATGTTGCTTATCCGTTCGGCATAGATGGATCCAACGTCGATATCGATTCGTGGAAAAAGAACCAGTCTTTATCAGCCTTAAGCGGTAGAGGGGTAGAGGCGGGTAGAGGTGTCGGTAGAGGTGTCAGTCTCCCTTTAAGCTTAAAAGGTAGCGGTCACGGTTGAGAGCCAAAGTTAGAGCTCATTTCGGGAGGGCTATCTCTCCCACCTTTTTTGAATCAAGAAAGAGACCGAACGGATAAGCAACATAAAAGCCCATTTCTTATTGAGTTATAAGGGCCATAAATAAAGTTATAACCAACAAACATAATTGCAACACATTTAAAGTTTAGAATGGTTTTCAGAGGGTGTTGCTATGGTTCTGCAGTGGTCTGCAAAAAAAAAGTGACGGGCTAAACTATTCCGTCGGCAATTTAAACATATCGTTGACCGATCGAACATTAACAGCATTACTGGAATTAACTGATTTACTAAACCAATTAAAAAACTTTGCAAGCATATCTCTTTCAACTCTGCTACAAAACCTCATCACCGTCCGATAATTTGCGTTCTCAATTAATCGGTCGCTCAGCATTGCCTGTGCGCCTACGGATGAATTCCGTAACGAAGGATGTAGTCGCACCCATAAAAGGTCAAAGGGTCTCTTAAATAGAGAGGAATTGAAGCTTCTTGAAAATACTTAGTTTTTTTCAATATTCCACCGATAAATTGAGATATGAAAAACCATATCAAAGTCTTTGCGTTAGGACTTCTGTGGTCAGGCCTTACTCCAGCATACTTAGTGATCCCGTCAGATTACGAGAGGATTAATCATCCTTCAGCGACTCTCACGCTTATTAATCCCTATATTTCTATAAAAGGGAAGAGCATTAAAGGACTCAAATATCGCTTAGATGGTCAATGGACCGAGCAGAGCTGCTCAAAGGAGGATCGTAACAGCGATGGCAAGATTTGCGGAAGGGAATTGCCCATTTCACCCGGACCTCACATCATTTCGGTGCTATTGTGTACACGCGGGGATTGCATGCGCTTTGGGGATGCCTGGGAGTCTCAAACCAAATTCACTGTTTCTCCCAGAGAACAGATCACCTTAGATGTAAAAAAACTGATTGAAGCTGAGAAAGGGGCTGATGAAAGTGCTTTTTCCCGAAAGGCGATTCCGGCGAAGTTAAGTGCCTGCGGTCAGGCCCTCGAAAAATCGCTTTTCATAAACACTTGCCTGGCGTCGGGAGTAAAGGATTTGGGGGATAAATTGGCCGAACTCCACAACACCTGCGGCTCCACCTGGAACTCAGACACGGACCTTCTGCTTTCAATGGCACTTTGGGGAAACTCTTATCTCGATCCGGAGCGTTGTTACACGCCTGAGGAAATTAAAAAGCTCCCGCGCTTTATGGTGAGCTACTGGACGGGAAAACCGTGGCCTCCGGGGACGATACGAGCGTACGAGTCTAGTTGGAGTTGGGCGAGAGACGCCGAAGAGGAGCTGTTGTTGCATAAGTACACCGGAGAGGATCTTCGAACAAAAGCCGCCAAGCTGATTGAAACCTGGCATAATCGTCAAATCGTCATTGACCAGTTGATAAACGCAATTCTGGAGCCGGACAAAAAATTAGATGCTCTGCTCGAGGCAGCTAAGAATGCACCTTGGAATGTGAACCCCTCAACCCCGGAAGGGCATCGCGGCTATGTTATGACGCTGATCGGGAAAAACGAACCCTTTTCCAAACATAAGGAGTTTCAAGCACTGCTTTCCCAGAAAGTCGGGGGAGATAGCAAAATGCACTGTAATTACAAACCCGAGATAGTGCACACAATGGAAAATTTAACGGGGGATCTTGGATTAAGTGAAAGCGGATGGAACTCGGTAAAGGAATTCATAAAACGGACTCCAACGGATGAATCGTTAAGAGGTTGTGACAGGGCATTCTTCTCCGAGATAAAAAGTTCGGTCTCGCTTGTTGAACGACTCCGCTTCTTGGCCACTGAGGACTGTTCCAATAAGCGAGATAAAGAGGTAAGAGGAGACACTATCAAGTATCTTGCACAACCCGATTTACTTTTGGTCCCGGAGGGTCTTAAGGAGACGATTAGAAAAGAGTTTTCTTCCTGTGTTCCGCCCGACACCACTTTTGCAGACAACTGGAAGAAGATTGAACAGGACATTGCCCAGGGTAAGAAGAAGATGGATGAAACTTGTAAACATAAGATCGACTTTGAACTTGATAAGGCAGGGTTTAAAAAGCGTCCCAAGGATTGGCCAGATGCTAGCCTCTGTTCCTGGGCGGTTGAAACAATGACTCGAATGTGCAGTCATGAATGGAAAGACAGGGAGTTGGCCATCAACGCCCCAAAAATAAAGAAAATATTCTGTCGGGCTGCTTCGGGTAAGGAGAACAGCTTCGTGAATTTTAAAGAGGGGGTTTTGACGTTCGATCTAGGGAGTGAAAGATCGTATGGCCCGGGTACCGATTACAGCTATATCAATCAAAACGTTAAGGGGGGGCAAGTGGAGTGGGATTAATGCTTTTGCAGGTACAAGGTCTTACCTGGAGAATGATTCAGGTTAAGAACGGTCAGTGAACTTTTTCCATAGCCTTTTGAAATTGAGAGGCGAGTTCTTGAACTTTCGTTGCCTTATCCTGGGGGGAGAGATCCTTTCGAGCCATTAGAGCATTAACGTCAGATTGGTACTGAGTCGTTAGTTTAAGGCGTTCGTTGTTACTTTCCACATCCTTTTTCGATTTTTCTATGAGAGCAGTCCTCTCCTTTTCAATCTCCACACGGCGTTTTTCGGCGGCTAAGCGTTCCTCTTCGGCTCGCTTTTGATTAGCCACCTTTTCCTTTGCTTTCTTGTCGGCTTCAGCCTTCGCCTCTGCCGCCCGTTTTTCGGTTGCTAATTTCGCGGTATCCTCATCAGCCTTCTTTTTGGCAGATTCTTGGCCCAAAAAAGTCGTCTTGAGAAAACCCATCGCTTTTTCTCTGTTTACTTCAGATTCCTTGCCAATTTCAAATACCAGCTGACCGTTTTTAAACTCAACAAATTCCGAAGAACTGCGGCTACTGCCGCGACAGAAAAACTTGTCTATCTTGGAAGCGAATTTCTTATTTTCATAACCACAGGTATCCTTAATGGCATCGAGCGCGGCAGCACAATTCTCAGCTCCCCCCCAATCTTTCGATCGATTATCAAAGGTTTTTCGTTCAATTTTTACGGGGATTTCATGTTCGCATTCGGTACGCATTGCATTGATTCGATCCATTAGAAAGGCCTGAGTACTATCCCAACCGGCGGAAAGAATGCCTGGTAGAAAAACTGAAAAAAAGAGGAGGTGTAGGGTGGTAGTAAATTTCATAGAGGTAATATTACCCTAATTTTACGACACCTTCATCCGTCAAAACAGACGAAGAGATTTAATCGTATAGAGGACCAACTAGAATTGGCTCTATCTTTTTCCCTGGCTATTTTACGTTTAGCCATTTCCTCGGGGTTGCTTGTGGCAGGTTGCTTCATTCTCCAAACTTTATATCCATTGGGTCCATCTACCCACTCCCCTTTTACCTTGCTAT
>VGSE01000199.1 GCA_016875135.1 Deltaproteobacteria bacterium | reverse complement strand
TAAGAATCGTTGCTCAGTAGAGTATTAACTGGGAGTTCTTTAGAATTATTCCTCCCCGGCTCGGCCTGCAAAGAAATCGTTCCCCTTGTTATCTACTATGATAAATGCCGGAAAATCTTTAACTTCTATTTTCCAAACAGCTTCCATTCCAAGTTCCGGGTACTCGTGGACTTCAACTTTAGTAATGCAATCTTTTCCCAGACGAGCCGCAGGGCCTCCAATAGATCCTAAGTAGAAGCCGCCGTATTTTTTACAAGATTCAGCGACCATTTTGGTTCGATTGCCTTTGCCTAACATCACAAGTGAAGCTCCCTCTTTTTGGAAAAGGGGTACATAAGAGTCCATTCTTTGAGAAGTGGTCGGACCAAAACTACCTGAAGGATGGCCTTTCGGAGTTTTTGCTGGCCCCGCGTAGTAAATCGCATAGTTTTTTAAGTAGTCGGGCAGGCCCTTACCCGCTTGGAGTCGCTCTAGTAATTTTGCGTGAGCAATGTCTCTAGCGACGATCATTGGGCCGTTTAGCATCACTCGAGTTGAAACCGGCAGTTTGCCAAGGGTTTCCAAGATCTCTTTCATCGGTCGATTTAAATCTATAGCGACACCTTGATTATTTTTACCAGAATCTCCAGGCAGGAATCTTGCGGGATCGGTTTCTAGTTGCTCGAGATAAACACCATCCTCAGTGATTTTAGCCTTAATCTGGCGATCAGCCGCACAGGAAACCCCCAATCCCACAGGGCAACTGGCCCCGTGGCGAGGAAGCCGAATCACTCTTACATCATGAACAAAATATTTCCCTCCGAACTGGGCCCCAATTTTGGTTTCTCGTCCCCAACGTTCCACTAATTTTTCTAATTCCAAATCTCGGTAGGCTCTGCCTTTGGCATTTCCTGTAGTCACTAAATGATCGTAGTAACCACAGCTGGCTAATTTAACAGTTTTGAGTGTGTGTTCTGCCGATGTTCCGCCAATGACTAGGGCTAAGTGGTAAGGGGGGCAGGCGGCGGTTCCCAGTGAAAGAAGAGTGGATTTCACAAACTCTTCCATGGATTTTGGATTGAGCAGTGATTTATTTTTTTGAAAAAGGTAGCTCTTATTGGCGCTACCGCCTCCTTTAGCGATGAAGAGAAATTCATATTTATTTCCCGGTTCGGAGTAGATCTCGATTTGGGCTGGGAGGTTGGTTAGAGTGTTTTTCTCTTCATACATGGAGAGTGGCGCTAATTGAGAATAACGTAAGTTTCTTTTTTGATAGATATTGAAAATTCCTCGACTCAGGGCCTCAGCGTCATCGGCAAAAGTAAGGACCGATTCCCCCTTCTTTCCCACAACTAGAGCGGTTCCTGTGTCTTGGCACGAGGGGAAGATTCTTTCGGCAGCAATGACTGCATTTTTGAGAAGCTCAATAGCGACAAAATAGTCATTACTACTAGCCTCTGGATCTTTTAAAATAGCAGCGACTTTTTCTAAGTGGCTTGTTCTTAGAAGATGAGAAATATCGTCAAAAGCGATTTCACACAATTGGGTCATAGTTTCAGGAGTTACGGTGAGAAACTTTTTTCCGTTGAGAACTTGCGTGGAAACTCCTTCGATGGGAAGTTTTCGGTATAGAGTTTTGTCTTCCATCGGTTCAAAAAGAGGTTGATAGCTGAATTCGGCCATAAGAGTTCTCCAATGATTTGTGCCTAACGATAGCTCTATTTAGACTTGAAGGCAATTTTGAGGACTTTAGGATTGTAACTTTTTGGGTAAATAGGTAATAAATTGATCCGATGAAAAGTGTTGTGATTATTTTGGGGTTTTTATCAACTTTAGCCATGGCATTTCAGAGTGAGGTCGAGGTGTGTTACAGCCCTACAACCTTTGGTAATTCTGCTCCCTTGATTGGTGATGGCCTTGATTTCTTAGCTGGAACCATGCGGGCTAAACATACTTGGATACGGACTCCCAATAAAGAGCTCGGGATGGGGTTACGGAGTGGAACTTTGGCTTGGACCGAATGGGTAGACCATCAGGGTTTTGGAGAGCGAAGACAGAGCCGTTGTTATTCAGTTGAAAATTGCAACTTGGATTGTGTTGAAGATTTGTTAGTAGAGGGAAGTTCGTTGGGACTCTATAGTTTAGTCAATACTTGCCAAATACCAGTGATTAAAGTCTTGAGGCGATGTGGCTGTAAAGATACCTGTGTGAAAAGAAGTTCAAACTGGCCCTATCGATGTCTTCAGTGGACTTGGCCGTCCGTGGGTGGCGGGGTTTTAAGAAAGATCAAAGTCAATCCCAGTTAACGAAAGCGAAGTTCGTCCCTGGAAAATATTTTTGCCAGCGGTGACGATAAAACGGGCTCGAGATGTTTGGGCCAGAGATTCGTGCACTTCATTGAAAAATAAAATTTTTTGGACCCCTCTCCCCCCTGTTTTTACGGTTACCGCCGTGTGGCGATTTTTATAAAATTGGCAGTCGACCAAATCTCCTTCGATTAAAAACCGAGGTTCATCGAATCCGTGGCCGAATGGCTTCATATCCTCCATGAGCTTGGCTAGAGGCAAATCGACCAGGTTAACTGGAAGGGGACAATCATAAGAAACTCCACTTTCCCACAATAACGGATTTTGTTGTCGTAGCTTTTCAGCAAATTGAGTTAAGAGGTTTCGAATATGGTTTTCATTTGTAATTTCAAAACTGAATCCACCTGCGGCTCGATGGCCTCCGAACTTACTAAAAAGATGAGAGGCGGAGCTCATGGCTTCGGTGACATCGAAGCCTGGAATGGAACGGGTAGAGCCTTTGGCTTTTCCGTCTTTGATCTGATAGAGCCACGTTGGTTTCCAAAATTCTTCGGCTATTTTACTGGCGGCGATACCGACAACTCCGGGGTGCCAATCGCCTCCAAGAAAGAGGATAGGACTATCGTTAAATAATTTTGCCTTGGAACGGGCTTCGGCGACAATCGAGCTCTGGATCTCTTTGCGCTCTTGGTTGGTCGTCTCCATCGAGCGAATTAACATGGAAGGATCTTCGCTAAGAAAGGCTTCGATCACTTGGTCAGCATGACCTAATCGGCCGACAGCATTGATTCTTGGTCCGAGTCTAAATCCCACATCTTTTTCATCCATTGCAGAAGTGATTTCGGCGGCTTCGCGAAGCTTTTTTAAAATTGGGCGTTGGCTTTTTAAAAGGGCATCAACACCCAAGCGAGCCAATTTGTGGTTGACGCTGTTTAACGGTACCACATCACAAATGGTGGCCATCCCGGCTAGTGCTAAGAGGTCGGTCCAAAGGGAGCCTGGGACTGGGAATGTCTCTGCAAGTCGTCTTAATAAAACAAAAGTAATTCCACAGCCGCAAAGCTCTTGATAGAGAGGGTCCGGATGTTGTTTGGGATTTAAAATGATGCCATCTGGAATTTTGTCGATTTGAATTTTATGATGGTCGGTGCAAATGAAATCTACGTTTCTTTCGCGGCAATATTGCGCTTCATTGTTCGCTGTAATTCCCGTGTCCATCGTGATGATGACTTGGGCTTTTTCGTTATCGATGAGGTGTTGAATAGCCTGAAAGTTGACACCGTAACCCTCTTTGAATCGGCAAGGGATGTAGTGGATAAAGTTGTTGTAACCAATGGCTTGAAGAAACCAAATCCAACTGACACAGCTCATGGTGCCATCGACGTCATAATCAGCGTAGAG
>VGSE01000198.1 GCA_016875135.1 Deltaproteobacteria bacterium | reverse complement strand
CTAAAATGACAGAATCCAATGCTATTCCCCCTACACCAAACTGGAACAAATGTAGTGTCTGTAAGAAACCGCTTGGCTTTAATGCCACCTATTATAAATGCTCGGTTTCAACCTGTAACCGGGTAAGATTTCAATTGTATTTTTGCAGTATGAGCTGTTGGGATGCACACCTCCCCGGGGCTCGACACCGCAGTGCCTATGCAATTGAACATAAGGCCCCCTCCCAATAGAACCCATCCGCCACTAGCCAACCACTATTTGAAACAAAATCTATAGTTTGTCTTGCCAGACCCCAGCACTTCCTGCATATAGTACAACCTTTTGAATCACACATGATTTGGGAAGGTAGCCCCACTTCACATCGGAGGAACCATGGAACTCGTTGTCATATTTGCGATAGCTCTCGTAGCACTCATATTTGCCTTCTACCTGTCCAATTACGTCATGAAACAGGACGTAGGGACACCAGAAATGCAAAGAATATCTAATGCTATAAAAGAGGGGGCTGAAGCCTTCTTACGCCGTCAAAACAAAACGATTACTCTTCTGAGCGTCGTATTTGCCGTGCTTCTTTTCTTATTCTACATGAAGTTTAAAGGTGTCAACATCGCAACTAAAATGACGGTTGGCTTTCTATTAGGAGCTCTCTCCTCAGGCATTTCTGGGTTTATTGGAATGTTTGTTTCAATCCGGTCCAACATTAGAACCGCTGCAGCTGCTAGAACCAACTTAAACAATGCTCTTCAAATAAGTTTAAGAGGTGGAGCGGTATCAGGTTTGGCCGTAGTGGCTCTAAGCCTGTTAGGGGTTACCGGATTATTTGTGGCCTTCGGTGGCAACGTGTCTCTAGAAGCCATAGAACTTAAAAACATCGCCCTAGAAATTGTAGGCTATGGATTCGGGGCTAGTTTTGTCGCTCTTTTTGCTCAATTGGGTGGTGGAATTTACACTAAAGCCGCAGACGTAGGTGCAGACCTGGTGGGTAAAGTGGAAGCGGGCATCCCTGAAGATGACCCACGTAACCCCGCAGTTATTGCCGACTTAGTTGGAGATAATGTGGGAGACTGTGCTGGCCGAGGGGCGGATCTTTTTGAATCGACAGCAGCTGAAAACGTTGGAGCCATGGTACTAGGAGCCTTCCTTGCTCAGAAACATCCTGAACTTGGAACCGGAGTCGTGTTCTTCCCTTTAGTGGCTCGTGCTTTTGGAATTTTAGCAAGTATTGTTGGAATTTTCTGGGTAAAAATGAAAGATGAAGAGTCCGATCCGATGGAGGCCTTAAACCACGGATACTATGTTTCAACCGTATTATCGATCATTGGATTCTTTTTTGCCGTAAAGTGGTTACTCCCCTTCGAAGGTAGCATGTACTACTTCGCAGCAGGAGTCGTTGGAGTTCTCACCAGTTTCGCGTTCGTGTTAATCACACAATACTATACCGAGTATCGATTCCGTCCTGTTCGCTCTATCGCTGACTCTTGCGTTACTGGAGCAGCAACAAACATTATCACTGGACTTGCAGTCGGGATGGAGTGCACAGCGGCTCCAGTTGTTACCATTTGTATAGCAATCTATTCGGCCTATTGGTTAGGGGAAAAAGCGGTAGTCGGTGGAGGTTTGTACGGTACCGCCGTAGCAACGATGGGGATGCTTTCTACAGCCGCCTATATCCTTGCTATGGATACTTTCGGCCCCATCACAGATAATGCCGGCGGAATCGTCGAAATGTCAGGACAACCAGAGGAAATTCGAAAACGCACAGACCGACTCGATTCGGTCGGGAACACAACTAAAGCTCTTACCAAGGGTTACGCAATTGGAAGTGCAGCTTTAGCAGCTTTCTTACTGTTCTCTGCATACCTAGATGAGGTTTCTGATCTTTTGGGCCGAGAATTCCACTCCGTGGATTTGGCTAAGTTGGAAGTATTCATTGGAGGCTTGATAGGTGCTGGATTAGTCTTCCTCTTCTCAGCTTTAGCTATCAAAGCGGTAGGAAACGTAGCTCAGTACGTTATTCAAGAAGTTAGACGGCAGTTCAAAGAAAACAGCGGAATCATGGCCGGCACATCTCAACCAGATTACGGTCGTTGCGTAGACATCGTAACTATCGGAGCACTTAAAGCGATGGTAGCACCAGGGATTCTTGCGGTTGTTGTTCCTCTTTTTGTCGGCGTTGTCTTCAAGTTTTTATCTAATGAACCCGGTCGGGGCGCTGAGGCCGTAGCTGCTCTGCTCATGGTCGGAACCATTGCGGGGATTCTAATGGCAACCCTCATGAATAACGGTGGGGGCGCCTGGGACAACGCTAAAAAATATATTGAAACTGGAGTACACGGAGGAAAACGCTCGGAGGCTCATAAAGCCGCGGTCGTTGGAGACACGGTAGGTGATCCATTTAAAGACACCGCGGGCCCATCTCTTCATGTGTTGATTAAGCTTTTATCAACCATCACTTTATTGATGGCTCCTCTGTTCATTTAATAAAGAGACTTGGCTTTTGAAAATTGGACTCTGAAGGTTCAAATACCTTCAGGGTCTTTTTAATGCACTGAATAAACTCGCAAATCTGTTCAGGCTCGATTCGATCTGATATTCTTACTGAGCAATCTAAGGAGATCTCACGATGGAAACAAATTTGGGACAGCTATTCTTACGTGGCGGCTGGGTAATGTGGCCGCTATTAATATTTTCAGTATTATCTTGGGCAGTGATTCTCGAAAGACTCTACACCTATATTACGTTACGTCCGAAACTTGCTGAACTAGCAGCAGCTCTTATCAATAGTTTAAAATCTGGGGACTTGGCATCAGCTAGGCAAATTTGTTTAGCAGGTAAACCCCAAGTAAATGAAATCTTTGTTACTGCCCTTGAAACCAAACGGCCCCGAGATCTGGCCGAAAGAATGACAGAAAGAAGTCGCGTAAGACTGATGTCACAATTAAAAAGAAATTTGTGGATTCTAGGAACCATTGGTAGTGCTAGTCCCTTTATAGGTTTGTTGGGCACGGTAGTTGGGATCGTAAGGGCATTCCATGATATGGCAGAAAAAGGAGCCGGAGGTTTTTCTGTGGTGGCTGGAGGAATTTCAGAAGCCTTAATCGCTACGGCTGCAGGTCTTATTGTAGCTATCGTAGCACTGATCACTTACAACATTTTTGTGACTATAGCCAATCAAACAATCAATGGAGTTAAACTGGCAACGGAAGAGTTACTTGATTTAGCCTATGGGAATAGCAAAAGTCATTAAACTAGAGGAACTATGGCATTAAGATTCTCAGAAAATGAAGATGATGCGATCGTAGCGGAAATTAATATCACTCCACTAACCGATATTTTTTTGGTGCTTCTAATTATCTTCATGATATCAAGCTCAGCAATGCTCGAAGGCGGGCTTCAAGTCAAATTGCCATCGGCGAAGGCTACTAGCTTAACGAAGTCAGGAACTGGAAAACCAACTTACGTTACGTTATCAAAAGACGGACGAATTTCTGTTAATGAAAAAGAAGCGTCGGAATCAGCACTCGCCCAAATTATTAAGGAAACTCTTTTTAATTCCTCTGACAAAACCGTAATCATCCGTGGAGATGAATCAATTTTTCTCGGCAAAGCAGTAAAAATTATGGATGCTGCAAGAGCTGCCGGAGCAGAGAAAATAGCCTTAGCCACCCAAGCCCCGAATTAAACTTACA
>VGSE01000197.1 GCA_016875135.1 Deltaproteobacteria bacterium | reverse complement strand
TATTGAGTTATACGGGCCATAAATAAAGTTATCGCTAATAAACAGCGCATTAATGAACCTTCAAGGGGCTAGATTCGTCGCCGCGAGTTTCTATACGGAGTCTTTTGGAACAAGCACTTTAAATAAATTCTGTCGCGTTTCGTTGATTCGCGACAGAATTTATCCTGTAGGATAGCTTTTATCGAGAAGCCCGACAAAAACTACTTATCCAATTCAGCAGTCATCATATTCAAATCCACGTAGCTTTGGCCATCTGTGATCGCTTTGCCTTTGCCACCGGCGAATGTGAACTCAGTTTTGGTCCCTTTATTAATCTCGAGGCTCTTCATTTTGCACACGGCCTTTTTTGAAGCGTCATCTGTGCAATACCCTGCTGACTCATTCTGTACGCTTTCCGCAATATGTTTGTATTGATACATATGCTTTTCGTCTGATTCAGCTACTGAGATCTTAAGAGCACAGCCACAGGCCTTGTTGAAAGCTGTTTCGGCTTTTGCCACTGCAGGCTGAACTTCATTCTTAAAATATTCGCGTTCAGCTTTTCCAGCAAAGGACGCTAAGGGTAAGCACAGCAAGGTAAATAGAACTATTTTCATGTTGTTTCCTTCTTGTTAGGGTTTATAGGCCTTGAGAATATCCTCAAGCTTTAATTTCTCCGAATCCTTTTTCGAATAGCCGATGAGAAATTCTTGGTTCTTAGTTGGGTTATAGAAACCCCAGCTCTCACTGCGCTGGGCCAGGACAACAAACCTCACTGTCTTGCTGCCCTTCTTCTTTTCAAAGAAGACATCCTTTCCGCTGCTACCCTTGTCGTCAATCTTGTAGAGTATCGATTTTCCTTCGAGTTCACCGCCAAGACTTTGAAAATGAACGAGCATCTCCTTTGAATCATTTACCTCAACCATCACGATAGTTTCGCCTTCGGGACCTCTAAACGCTTTGAGGGGGCCCGAGGGTTTTGGCTCAGCGGCAATAAGTGGCATAGAGACTAAGAAGAGAACTAAGAGTAGAATTTTCATCATTCCCCTTTTCTGCATTCCTTGATAAGTTTTTGTTCCATCAACATAGCGCAAGCATTATCGGCGATATAGGAATCGGAGCTGTCCTTCTCTTCAATAAAGTCTTTTTTGAATTCCGCATCTTTCATACAGTTCTTAATGACGGCTTTAGCATCCTCATAGTAGGAGTCTATAACCGAAGGATAATCCTTGGGATGGGAGATGGCTTTTCTAATAACTTCGTAGGCTTCCATTTCATTGCAGGCCTTAGCATCGGCAGTGGCTAGGACTCCCACAAGTTCGATGGCATTTTCATGGCCTGTGCCGCGCTTTGTGATCTTGATGAAGTCGAGAATCTTCTTCTTGTCCTTTTCAGCTTTAAGGTGCTTAACCGCCGACTCAACGCAGCGCCTTTGGATCTCGACAGGTCTCAAGATCCGTTCTTCGCCAGCGCCCTTTTCAAGGAGGTGATCCTGTTTAAGACACTTTTCGTATCCTTTAAGATCCTTGAACTCGAAGATGCTGGCATTTGCAGTAACGCCGACAAAGGCAATTAGAAAAAACAATTTCATGGGCCCCTCCAATAAGCGAACGTGAAAATTTTATAATTAAATAAGCAAAATTGACATAAGATTCTATGGTAGTAGCGCGTTAAGCGGTGGAATGACCTCACTATTAGGTGCATTTACCTGGTATCGATTCCGCAAGACAAACTGACAGAGTCGACAGGCTCCGAGATGAATTAATAACGGATACTCGAGTGGATAACGAAAACCAGAAGCACTCGAGCGAGCCGCCGCTTCGAACGAGATGGATACGTTCCGATAGAAGCTCTGCGAAAGTTAAATGCTTCTCCATGGACGAAGGCGAAGTAGCAGTGGTTTCAACCCACTATTTTGAGGCCACGTAAATGCCTTATCTAAAAAATAATTTATAGCACGGTATTGATAGAAGCTTCTAATTTTTCTCCCAAGCTAGAGTGGAGAGAATGGGTAAAATCCAGGTCCAGAGCTAATCCACCCTGAACTTTTTTCACTGTGATAGGTAGATTGGCTTCATGGCTGATTTCAATGACTTCAATTGAAGCCAGAGCAGATTTTCCCAATTTGTCCACAGCAATTTTATTGAGAGTTTGAACCAAGACTTCAACAAGATCTTTTAGATTGAGGTAGGCAGCAGAATTTTCAGGAAGTGAATTCCAATCTACCATAATGGAAGGAAAGATTTTCCCTTGTTTCTTTTTATTTTCATTTAGAGATTCGGTGAACCTTTTTAGCGCTAGTCGAGATGGAGCTTCTTCGTTAGGCCGATGTGAAATCGTGCCTGAGGTTAGCTGTGATACTTCAGATTCAAACGAGTGGACATTAACTGCCACAATAGATTCCCCATCGACATAGATTACTTCTGAAGGGAGAGGCGTGTTTACTAAATACCCAGCTAATATGAAGGATTCGTAACCATCCTTATCGGAAGTTCTGCCGACTAAACGCCCATGGTGCAAATGCCCATGGCGTGAGTAAAGGGTGACCAAGGGGCAAAGTTCCAATTTGAACTCGCCCCTCGTTAAGACTTTTTCACTCAAATCCCGTAAAACTAACCGCGGATTTTTTGCAGGGAGTTTACTCAACAACTTTTCAATCAGTTCACGGGACATTTTTAATCCTTTGCTAGATAGCGGTAGTTATAAATTTGATTCCAGAAGTTTTATCAATGCTTCTTTTCTTTCATCAATATAATCGATATTGGTTATCGGACTATGATCCAATGTCAGTACGCCCTTTTCAAGTGTCCAGCTTTGGGGGCTATAAAGATCGGCTGAATTGGTAATGACAATTTCTTTGAGCTCAGCCTTTAAGGCTTTTCGTCCCATTTCATCGATGCAAATGGCCTTAAAAGCTTCAATGAGCGGGGTAAAATAAACCTTAGTGAATCCGTCTTTGTATAGATCACTATTTCCATCTGTTCCAAGTTTTTCCCAATCTACGGTCACTTTGACTTTGAAGCCAGCTGCTGCATGAATCGTATTTTCGAGGGTTTTATATTCATTGGTTTGAAAATTATTTAATGCACGTCTCTCCGCGAGTCCCATATCGATCTCCTTTTTTTGGCTCTATTTTTTTAGAGGTTATTATTTAGGTGAGAAGGTATTATTTTAAGATAAAACAAAAAAGTTTACAAACGCTCTGCGCTATCACCGCTTCAAGAGCGCTACCCCAAGTGAAAATAGAAGCTTTTTACCAGATTCCTTCTCAAGATTTTAACGACTTTTAAGCGTCGGATTGCATTCGTCTACCTTGATGGGCTGTTTCCAAAGTTATTTCAAATCCAAAGGCCATTTTTAAGGACTTAATTCACAGTCAAAAACAAGAATAGAAGTGAGTTTTCTACAGAGGCATTTACCTGGTATCGATTCCGCAAGACAAATGGATAGGCTACGATGTTTTCAAACGGACAGGAGAAATACAAGCCTTTTTCTTTTTGGGTTATAAGGGCCATAAATAAAGTTATAACTAATACACAGCGAATTCATGGGCGAAAGCTTCCAAGCGGTATTATTGTGAAAGGCGATACCGCTGGACGGCACCGAAAGCACGAGCCCAGAAACAATCGGACCGACATCTAAAAAAGCCCATTCAAAGGGAGCCTGTAAATAACAAAAAAAGCCACCGAAGCAAGCCTCGGTGGCCTTAATGGGGTAATGAGATTTACACTAACTTAAAATTAAGGAACCAATAATTCATCCCCTA
>VGSE01000196.1 GCA_016875135.1 Deltaproteobacteria bacterium | reverse complement strand
CACGACTTCCGCGTCATGTTCGGAACTAAGTTCTAGTTTTTCGTTAAGTTAGCGTAGAAGGCGGCGGTCCGTAAGGCCCGCCGCTTTTTTTTTGGGGGTGTCAGTCTCCCATTAAGCTTAAAAGGTAGCGGTCACTGCTTGAAAAACCTTCTCTAACTCTTTGCAATTTAGGAAAAAATATATTGGACCAGCCTCCTAAAAAGCCCAATTAAAGGGGGCAGGTATCTTCGGTTACTTCTGTGTAGATTTGTCGATTTCTAGCTACCCAAAGTAAAGCCGTACCTTTTGGTAGTACTGGTGGGCTGAGCCGCGGCGGGCTGTGAGATATTGGTGGGCGGCCTCACCCTCTCGTTTAAGAAATGAGGTATCGTTAATTCGCTTAAGAATCTCCTCTTGGGCCTCTTCGGGCGAGGTGACAGACTTTAATCCTTGATGGAGTCGAGCCATTTCTGTCGCTTCAAAAGAGTTTTGGATATAAGGGCCGACAATAATAGCGTTTCCATAGGCTGCCGGCTCTAAGACATTGTGAACTTTTGCTTTAAAACTTCCTCCCACAAAGGCTAGGGACGAATAACGATAAAGCTCCGCAAGAAGTCCCACTTGATCCATGATAAGAGGAGAATCTTCATCCGGAGTCTGCAAAAAATGGCTAAATCGTCGAAATGAAATACCTTGCTCTTGGCCCCAGTGTTTTATCTGAGAGATAAAAGCCTCTTCCGGTTCATGAGGAACAAGACAAATTCTCCACTGCCCAAATTCTAAGGCTATTTTTTTAAGAGAAGGCTTTAAAGCTTCAAAATCTTCTGGCCAAAGACTGGCTCCGATGAATAAATTTTTTATTGATAAGAAGGTTCCCCAGGCCGGAGGTGCAGATTGCAAGGCCTTTCGCTCCAGCACCCTCTCAATTCGCGTATCGCCGATAGAGCTGATTGAGAGTGAGGAATCTACTCGACGTAAAAGTTCGGTCGAACTCTCTCCTACGGTGCCAATGTGCTTTAAAACTTTGAGATAAGGTAGCCAAAGGTCTAACATTTTTGTCTTCGTTGCCGGGAAAAAGGCCGAAAATAAAAAGAGGGGGATTTGCGCTTTGTGGCATTGAGTGATGAGTTCTGGCCACAGTTCTCGATTGATGAGAATCAAAGCTTTTGGCGAAACGGCCTTGATCCATTTTGAAACGGTTAAGGGAAGATCCAGCGGGAGATAATCTGAATGGTCCCAAGGAAGTGATTTGTGGGCCTTTTCTCGTCGATTCTTCTCAAGAAAAACCCCTTTGGCACCGCTTGGCGAAAAATACGTAAAGAGAATACTGCAATTGGGGTTTTGTAGTTTAAACTCCTCTGCCATCGGAATAGCCTGTTCAAGCTCTCCCGCTGAAGCAAAATGAAACCAATAGGGTTCAACGGAGAGACCACCACGAACCCAACTTTCTTTGGCCATTTGAATGCGTTTAAGCCCTCCGCGTCGTCCTTTGAGTCCTAGGTTTAGCTTTTTATGCAAAGGAGCGGCTAAAGAACTTAGAGTCCAAAAAAGAAAATAGATCGTACGGTACAGAGTGAGATTCATAGAGATAAACTCTGCCCCATCCGTTTCACGGCGTTTAAGGCCATCTCACTTGAAATTTCAGTCAAACAGTAGCGTTCTTTTCGGATACAGGGGGCCTGTCCGTTTTTAGAGCAGGGGCGGCACCACATCTCTTTTTCTAAAATGATCGATTTGGGATGAAAGGGGAGACAACCCATTTCCCGGCTTGTAGGGCCCAAAAATAAAATCGAAGGTTTTTTAAGAGCATCGGCCATATGCATGAGACCTGTGTCGTTAGCGATCACAAACTCACAAGATTTTAAAATAGCTCCTGATTCCTCAATTGAGCATTTTCCCTGCAGATTACTGATTCTATCGCTAGGTAATTCTCTAACTAGATCTTGGCAAAAATGGTCTTCGCGACCCCCAAACAAAATAAAATGGTAGGGGGTTTCTACAATCATCTTTTCAATGAGCTCTCTGAAATTGGAGAGAGGCCACCGCTTGCCAGGCCATTGGGCCGATGGAATTAATCCCACTTTGGTTTGTGATGTCTGCGTGATAGGAAATTTTAAAGCTACCTGACTTAAGGTTTTGTCGGAAATAAAAAGTTCCGGCCCCTTGCCATCGTAATTGACCCCAAGCGGCCTTAAAGGCAAAAGGTAGCGTTCCAAAAATCGGCCAAAGTTTTTTAAAAGCGGGAGTTTAAAAGTCAGAGCTAAAGAGCGTTTGAGATAATGCTTTTGAAAGTAAAATTTGTGCCTAGCTTTCAAAAAAGGCATGAGTATCAGGGTTCGTAAGGATCGGTGAGCATCGTAAATAACATCATAATCTTGTTCTTTTATCCAACTATAGAGCTCTAAGAGCCCTTGAACCCCTTCTCCGCGCGCGAGCGCTTTTTTTTGGTTGAGGCGGGGATTGTCTTTAATAAGGTCGAGAAAATCTTTTCTGACAACCATATCGATTTGAGCGTTGGGAAATTGGTTTCGAAGACAGCGAATCATCGCCGTCGTCATCACAATGTCTCCCAGACTGCTAAATCTAAGAATTAAGATTTTTTGAATAGCCAAAACTACATTTCCTTTGGTGTCTCAATACCTAGCAATTTTAGACCGTTAAAAAGAACCTGATATGTGGCTTCGACCAAATTAAGACGAACCTGTTTTTGTAGCAACTCTGTGGCTTGAAGCACGGGAAGTTGATAGTAAAAGCGGTTGAAGGCCTTGGCGACATCGATCAGGTAGTGAGTTAAGTGATAAGGCTCATTGTCTTGAGTGCAGTTCTTCAAAACGGCTCGAAATTTAGAGAGCTCCAAAATAAGAGCATCCTCTTCAGCAGCAAAAGTGTATTTGTCAGCTTGGGCCAATTGTTTTGAATCGATCTTGGCCTCTTTGGCTTTGGCGAGCAGCGACTGACAACGAACCGCCGAGTACTGAACATAAGGGCCGGTCTCTCCGTCAAAAGTCAAAACATGTTCCCAGTTAAATTCAATGTCTCGTTGTTTGTGAGCCGAGAGGTTTCCAAAAATAATGGCCCCGATTCCGATCTGGCGAGCAATATCCTGTTTCCCAGCGAGGGAAGGGTTTTTCTTAGTGCATTCTTCAAGTGCAAGTTGAGTCGCCTCTTTTAAGACCTCTTCTAAGTAAATCACTCTGCCTTCTCGCGTGGACATTCTCTCTTTTCCAAAGTGAACTGTTCCAAAAGAGAGATGTTCGCATTGTTCGCTAAAGCTATGCTCCATCTTTTTTAAGACGGCAAAGAGCTGTTTGAAGTGCAGTTTCTGCTGTTCGGAGACAACGTAGTACATTTTTGAAAAGTGAAAGCGTTCAAATCTCTCAATGGCTGCTGCAATGTCTCGGGTGAGATATAAAGTGGTTCCATCTTTTTTCTGAATTAACGCCGGAGGTTCAATATCGGGAAGTGTAACAATATAGGCCCCTTCGCTAAGTTGCGCTCCCGATTCGGTCTTGATCTTCTTAAGCCATCCATCCATTTTGGGGATGTAAAAACTTTCTCCTTCAGTGTGATGAAAAAAGACATTCATTTTGTTTAACGTCTTTTCCATATTGGCCACACTGATGTCTCGGATGAGTTTCCAAAGGGCTGTCGCTTCGGGTTCTTGGGCTTCGAGTCTTTGAAGCCATTTGGAAGTTTTTTCTAAATAGGTCGGATTGTTTTCTAATTCGTGATGAAACTTAATGTAAATATCTAAAAGGTGTTTCATCGAGC
>VGSE01000195.1 GCA_016875135.1 Deltaproteobacteria bacterium | reverse complement strand
TAGATATGCAGCCCCTCAGGGAGAAGCTGAGATTCATTTCCGGGCTTAAATCTTTCTCGGCTCAAACAGGAAGCGTCAATGGTCTCAAATTTGTTTTTTAGTAAGAGTTCCGAAAGGGCGATGGCCGCTCCATAGCTTTGCATGACCCCTCGGCCGGTGAAACTATGGCACTCATAAAGATTTTGGCTTCCCGGAATTCTTCCCAAGATTCCCGAGGTGTCGGGAGTATAACTATAAAGACCACCCCAGCCTGTGATGGGTTTGAGTCGCTCAAGATAAGATGAGCGTTCATAAAGAGCAGGCCAAATGTGTGACTCGAAGAAATCGGAATCTACATCGAAATTAAAACTGGGTTTTTCCTCTTTTAGGACTAGCCCGGCTAGGATATTGCCTCCTTCGGGGTGAAAATAGACTCTGGAAGTATCAACAATCATCCCATATCGATTCATGTCGAAATTTTCGGCTTTAAATAAAATGATTTGGCGTCTGATAGGCTCAATGAGTGGGTTTGTCATCAAAGGAGCAAGTAATTCTCTAGACCACGCCCCTGCCGCCAAAACAACAAAGTCGGCAGACCACTGAAGTGAAGCGTTTTTTGAGATGAGGTCTTTAGGTGATTTTAAATGGTCTTGAGCCGCAACATCGGAAGTGACGGTCGACAACGAGAGTTGTGGGCCGCGTGAGGTTTCCGATAAGGAATGTACCACGTGCCGATCATGAAAAGTAACGCCTCGTTTCTTCGCTTCGTTTCGATAAAACTGTTTTAGACTGTTGGAGTTGATGAGCCCGTCTTTGGCACCGAAGATCGCAAAAGCTAAATCATCCGTTTTATCGATAAAGGGGTATTTTGTTTTTATATCTGAGAGGGAAAGTTTTTCATAATTAAGCGCGTGGCTTCGAGTTCTTGAAAGCATATCATCCCCGGCCTTTTCTTCCCCTTTTCCAAAAAGCCAAAGGTATCCCGTTTGATTAAAACCTATTTCATCTCTAATCTTTTCAAATAAAGCTATTGAGTGGCGAGAAAGATCTCTGTTGATAGGTTGTTGCCATAGGTGTCTTACACCTCCGGCATTTCGCTCTGTGCTACTTAAGGGCCCTTCTAGGTCGGGATCAACCACATGGAGGTCGGTGGCCCCTTGACGGGAGAGTTCGTAGGCCACAGCACTTCCAATAATTCCAGCTCCAATAATGACACCGGTCACTTTCATAGGTTGAAGAGTGTATCGGAAAACAAACCTAAGGAAAAGAGGAGACAAATACAAAAAGTCGTTCCGAAATCGGTTTGTGATCGTTTAGAATAAAAGTCTATGAAAAAACTACTTTTATTGATTCCCTTAGGGTTCTTTGGATGCACTAAACTTCAACAGAGCCAAACTGTGAAATTAGAGAACCTGACGGCACCCGAAGTGGTGAAAACATTTGTTCAACTTTCGGGGGCGGCCAAGACTCTCAAAGACAAAAAGACTCTTCTAGAAACTTCAGGAGGGAATCTAAGGCGGGCCTTTGAGAGAATGTCGGATGAAGAGTTTAAACTCACTTACTTAAGTGGTCAGTTAAAAATCGAAAAGGTCGACATCCTAGACACAGTTATTCAGAATGAAAGGGCTAAAGTTAGATACCAGGTGGCTATAGAGAACTCTCAAGGCACCGAAACGACCCACGAAACTAATGAGCGAGAGGCCGAACTTAAAAAAGGGCCTTCGGGATGGGTGATTGAGTTAATCCGCTTAAAAGGCAGTGACAAGATCGCTTTTACTCGCGGAATGTTCTTTTAACCGGTTGAGCCCCTTAAAAAACATGGTTTCCTTCTCTTCAGAATTGCAATCTTACTCTGTTGGCAAGCGAGTTGAATTGGCCTCTAAAACCTTTTTAAAACAGGATTGCTTAGAAAAATACTTACAGTGTATGGACTCAGTTTTCTCGGACTCTATTCACTACATCGATCCGGTTCATGAGCTTCATGGTAAGCCCGCGGTCCTAGGGATGTTAAAAAAGTATGTTCCCCGAATTAAAAATGAACCCTTCGATTTTACACTGCTGCATGAAGATGAGACCCAGGTCTTATGGAGTTGGGTTTTAAATATGAAAATCAAATTCACTCCGTTTAGATTCACTATTCATGGGCTAGTCCGAGCCGAACTCGAAAACGGTAAGATTGTTCGGCAAAGAGAGTATTACGACCCCATGGAATCTATCGGAGTCATTCCGCTTGTGGGTTTTCTCTATAAGTTAGTTTTGAAGATGGGATAGACGAAAAAAATGTTTTTACTAAAAAAGCTGCTATTTAAGTTTATGGAGCTGGGGCTGGGGTTACGAACCTGCTTCAGTTTAGACACTAAAAACCCGATTTTTATAAATTTCAAATTAACAGAAGACGAGCTAGTTCAAGTAAAAAAACAGTTGCCCGCCGGGTTTAAGATTCAACCGATTCGGTTCACTGAAAACGAGTTGGAACCTAGTTATTGGATTAGTTACAACTTTTATGAGCTTAAATACCCTAAGCCAGAGTTGTCTGCGGTTAAAAAGGCAAGGTTAGAAATTAATACCTTTGTTCTGGATGCATTGGGGCGGCCTGGAGTGTTCGTCTTCTGTGATTCCCCTTTTGTATCTAAAGAAACAAAGTTAAGTTTTATTGGTTTTATTTGTGATTTTGCCGAGTGGCTAGTGACAAAAATTTACGGAGTCGGTCAAATGATTCCGCTTCAGTTTTCATTAGATGAAAAAGTGCGAGTGAATTTTAAAACCGGTAAGCATCAAATGGAGGTTGAGCTTCCTATTCCTGAGCTCGAGCCTGGTGGCGGAGAAAAGCTTTCGGTCGATTATTGGCGTTTCAATGATATTTCGTTCTTTAATCAAGGAAAAACTTGCGACTACGTTAATGTAAATAGCTCTTTTTTTATGGCTGAGTTTATTGCGATTTCCGCAAGCCAAGTGAGTCAGAATTGTGTGAGCCCCATTTTTAATAGAAAACCAGATAGGGTCTTAGTTCATCGTGGTGAAATCTCCTATTTAGTCAATTCAATGAATTTGTGTTCTGTGGTGGGAGAGGCCAATGGTTAAGTTGTCAAAAAGTCTTAAGGGTTGTCTCGGTCTGATGGCGGGGTTAATCTCTTATGGTTTACTTTTTCCGGTCTCATTCAAATCTTTCTTTAGTCATCCGGAGCTGCATCTTTATGCAAAGTTTTTTCATATTCTCTCGGTAACCTTGGTCTTTGCGAACGCCGTGATTGGAAGTTTATGGGAAGCTCGTGGTCTTTTTTCGAATCGGGCGGAAGTGGTTCGATACACTTATGAAACCGTCACTTGGATGGACTCGGTTTTTACGGCCCCTCTCGTTTTGGTAGCGGTTTTTACCGGGATATTGATGGCCACCAATTTAGGCGGGGTTTGGACCATTGGCTGGTTAAGTGTTGCGTTTGTTGTTTTCCTGGGGGCTGGGCTTTTTTGGGTTATTTTAGATATTCCGACTCAATACCGGGTGAATCGGCTGTTTGCGGTCTTAAAAGAGAACTCTCAAACTCTTCCAATTCAGATCAAAAAGCTTCTTTGGTTTCGTTTGGGGGTTAATTTATTGAGTCTACTCCCGTTGCTTCTTATTTTCTTCCTGATGATTTTTAAGCCGGAGATCGAGCCCATTCAGAAATGGCTTTTTAGGTAATAATGAGTTGTCTGGCTTTTTTTAAAGATTTGATCCCATCGTCAAACGGCCAATAAACTGCGCGCCTCAAACCAACTTCATGGCTGTTTGAATCTCTTTAAAAGCTAGGTTTTTATAATTTTGGGTGAGGGCG
>VGSE01000194.1 GCA_016875135.1 Deltaproteobacteria bacterium | reverse complement strand
CCCGTCGTCTTTTTCACCGAATTTTAAGAGGGATTCCCGATTTAGAGTTCTTTGAAAGGGTTAAGTTTCAAGTTTCTTTTAGCGAAAATAATCTGAGATCGATTGAAGCCAGCTCCGAAACAAGAGGATTTATTCACCTTCAAATGCCTTGGCAGTTGCCCGAAACAAGTCCCAGGGTTTCTTGGGTTCGTCTGAATCCGATGGGGGTAGAAACTTCATTTGGAAAAATAGCTTTGGGAGACTATGAGATTTTAAGTGCCCCGGTTTTTTTCTTAAATGATCAAATCGATTCTGTGATTATTTCAGACATCGACGATACGATTAAAGACACCAATGTTGGAAAAAGCATGACCCTCTCGTCTATATTGAATGGTCTTTTTAAAGGGCACTACTACCAATACGAAGCGATTGACGGAATGGCTGAATTCTACCAATCGCTGGCTAGTAAAAATTCCCTCATTGTGTACGTGACCAGCACCCCATTCGAACTTGCGCCCTTTCTTTTAAAGTTCTTAAGAGATCGAAAATTTCCTGAAGGGCCGGTCTTTATGAGATGGCTCGGATATGGTCGATTCGGGCACAAGTGGAGGACGATCAATCGAATTTTAAGTCAGGTTCAAAATCAAAAATGTCTTTTGATTGGAGATAGTGGCGAACAAGATTTACAAATCTACCGACGTATTTGTGAAACAGGCAACTATGGGGATAAAGTAAAAAAGATTTTAATTAGACATATTCCCGGAACGCCTTTTCAAAAGGCTCTCCACGCAAGAGAGAACTTTTATACTGAATTGACCGAGTTAAAGGCTCAAATAGAAAGTGTGATAAAATAGACCCTAATAGGAGCCACTATGAGATTCCTTCTCTTGGTATTATGGGTCTTTCCGGTTTTTGGTCTTACAACACAATATGTTTCGTTCGAACATCCGGAAACCTGGCGCTGTGAACTCAATCAAGGGGTTTATATTTGCCAGGGAACTCAAGAGCCTGATCGAAAAGAGTCTCTTGTTCTTTCCATTGCGACCATCGCGGGTGAATGGGATTCCTTAGAGGCCTATGAGAAGTATTTGAAAACTCCTAGAACCATTCAAGATGACACCGGAGCATCCTTCGAATCTAAAATTAGCTACACTCGACGACGAAATATCAATGGGGTCAATTGGATTGATTCTTTGCAATATAACTCGGAACTACCAGGGTTTTGGACCCGCTACACTGCAACTGTTCAAAACAAGTTGGCGATTTTAATCACTTACCTTGTTTCGGATGAACACTATTCAAAAATGGCACCCAAGTTTGAGAAGATGATAGCATCCTTAAAACCTAGCAACGAATTCGAGTCGAGTATCAGCTCTTCTCAAGGGAAATCGGGTTTGCCTGGAAATACCATTTTAGGGCCGAAGGCCCAAAAAGATTTGCTTTCTTCGCGACTCAATACAAAAAAGAATGCGACCGCTGAACCTAAAGCTAACGTCAATGATTCAAACGACGCTGATCAGGGGTTGTTGTTATTAGTAGCGGGAGGATTAGTGGTGGCTTTGCTTCTTGTGAAAGTAATGAAAAAGAAGAAGCCTAAAATAGCCAAAGGATCTAAGAGGGCTTAATGATATTTTAATTGCGTAATTTCCACTCCAACAGCTTGACTGAGTTTTGCCAACGCCATGTTTAAGCTATAAACCGTTTCTATGTAGTTTTTTCTTGCGGTGCCACTGCCTTCTAAGGATTCCATCAAATCTTTGGCCGGTGTGATTCCCACTGAAAATCCCATAGCATTGGAAATAAACCACTTTTTTCCAAGCTTCTTTCGGTGTTCTGCTATTTGAAGTCCTTGGGCTGCTTGTTCCATTTCTAGGTAAGCTTTTTTAACTTGAAGCTCGATGCCGGGGATAGCGTAACTCTCGGTCGCTTTTAGTTTCAACATTTCTGCCTCTTGTTCGTGAGCTTCGGCTGATTGTCTTGCGAATTCTAGATCGAAACGGAGCCCTAAACCAAGCCCTCCTTGAATCCCATTAAAGGGATCGTTCGCGAAAATTGACATCTGTTTATCTGCAACTGGAGACCATCCCCGAGCAAACATTCCTCCCACGAAAATGGTGGGATAAGCTTGAGCCTCTTTGGCGTCTTTGAGAGCCGAGCGAGCCTTAATTCCCGCGGCGAGGGCTTTAAACTCCGGGCGATTCTTTTTGGCTTGTTCTAAATATTCTTCAAAGGTTTTTTTTTCAAAAGTTTCGACTTCGGAATTAAGAGAGTCGAATGAAGAGTGGGAGCTTCCTGAAACCCAATTGAGGGCTTTTTCAGCCGTTTTTTTACCAGCTTGGGCATAGAGTTTTTTTTGTTGTAAATCTGCTAAAGCAGTTTTGAGTCTGTAAAGGTCGTGGGGTCTAACCGAGCCTTTTGATTTTTTCGATTGTGAATTTTCTTCCACCGATTTGATCGCATCTTTGAGAAAAGAACTTAAATCTTCGATCAAGGCCTCTAAATCTCTTGCCATTAAATAACCGTAGTAGAATTCTTTGGCCATGAGAGTAACATCGTTTTTCCTAACTTGAGCCAGTTCGGTTTTTGCCTCTAACTGCTCTTGAGCGGCTTTTTGATAGCTTGAGATCATTCCGAAAGTGTATAAAGGTTCTACAATTTGAAGGCTTCCTAGAAGAAACGGTCCCCATTTTCCTAAATTTACACGAGATCCGTTAGCATCCCCTCGGATTTCGGGCATCGGAGCCCCTAAAATCGTTATATTGCCTTTGGGGAAAAGGGCCGAGCGAGCCAGCTCAATTTGGGATCTGGCGATCTCAATATCTTGATAGGCCTCTTGTATCATTCCGTTTTGTTTCAGGGTGGATGAGAGAATGGAGCCCAAAGTAGGAGAAGGAGCAGGTGTTTCAACCCCCGAGCTTATCGAGCAAAAGCTACAAAAAATAACCACAAAAAGCCATGGGCCATGGGGTATCATAATAGTAGTGGGTTTGAACTTCCGAAAAGGATTCAAATTAATGTTACCTCGCACCGCTCTAATAAAGATACAACGCAGTATGTATGACAAGTTAAAAGAACATGCCAGTAATATGTTCGGAGGACTTTCTCTCGAGCTCAAACAGTATTTCCACCAATACCAAAAAGAATTTGCTGGGTTTAGTCAATTAAGCACTAAAAGGGAGCTTCTTCTCCAAGTTTTGAAGAGCGATGTGATTTTTTGCGGTGATTACCATACCTTATCTCAGGCTCAGCGAACGGTTATTAGACTTTTAAGAGATTCGATTCGTGTTTTCAAACGAAAAAAAAGGCGAGTTGTATTGGCTTTAGAGATGCTGACCCCTCAACATGACGCATTAGTGAAAAAGTTTTTGCAGGGCAAAATATCTGAAGAGAATTTTCTCGATGCTATTGGGTTTGAAGTTAATTGGGGATTCCCTTGGGAGCATTACAAGCCATTGTTTGATTTTGCTCGGGAACACAAGCTAGAGATTCGTGGGATTAATCACAAAGCATCCCGCAAAAAAGTTTCATTAAAAGAAAGAGATGAATTTTCGGCTAGAGTTATTTGCGAAACTCTGTTGAAGGACCCAAAAGTGTGTGTTTTTGTTTTGATTGGAGATCTTCACTTAGCTAAAAAACATTTACCTTTGGAATTGGACAAAGCTTTAAAATCTAAAAAGCGAACAAGAAAAAAAATTATCATTCATCAAAATCTAGAAAAAATTTATTGGCAATTGGTGGAGCAGGGAATTGAAAGCTTCGTCGATGTCGTTCAATTGGAGCCCTCCGTTTTTTGTGTGATGAATACTCCACCTTGGGTGAAATTAAAAAGCCATCTCAACTGGACCGAACTTGTCGCTGAAGCCG
>VGSE01000193.1 GCA_016875135.1 Deltaproteobacteria bacterium | reverse complement strand
CATAATCATCAATAGCAATAAACCCAATATTCATCAGGGCCGTCAGTACGAGTAGGGCAAAGCCAAGTCCTATGAGCCACTTAGAGCGTTTAGAAAACTTAACCATGTCCCCCCATCAAGAACGGCTGATTATCTTCTACTTTAGAAGATTCCGGAATGGTTTCAAAATAAGTTAAAGCATGGTCACGTAAAGCATCGATGTTTTCAAGCTGAAATAACTCAAATCTAAATTTTCCGGAATTAGGAAATCCGGCAGCATACCAAGCTAGGAATTTTTTTAGAGAAAGAAAGGCCCGGTGGCGATCCTTCTTTTCGATTGCTAAATCAAAGTGTCGATCAATTAAAGGAATAAAATTCTTAGTTGCAAATTTTTCACCCAGTATTTCTCGAAATATCCAAGGATTTTTAAGGGCGCCTCGCCCGATCATCACTGCGTGGGCATAGCCCTCGTCGATTCTCTTTTTGGCCATCTCTGCAGTGACAATATCTCCGTTACCAATTACCGGAATTTTACTGTGAATAGCCACTTCCCGAATCAACTCCCAGTCAGCATGTCCACAATATCCCTGCGCTCGAGTCCGACCATGGATAGCAACCCAAGATACTCCACTCTCAGCTGCCACCTGAACCACCTCTTTAACGTTTTTTGAGCTATCATCCCAACCGGTTCGAACTTTTATCGTAAGAGGGATTCTTAAACCCTTTTTTATCGTTTCAAGGAGGTCCCCAAGCTTTGCCGGGTCTTTTAACCAAGCAGCTCCACCACCATCACAAACCACTTTTTTCACGGGGCAGCCCAAATTGAGGTCCACAAAATCAGCACCTTCACCCTCTACGATTCTAGCCGCTTCAGCCAAAGAACTCTTTTGATGGCCGAAGATCTGAATTCCGACGGGACGTTCCCGATCATCAAACTGCATCATGTCCCGAGTTCTTTGCCCTCCTCGGATAAGCCCTTCTGCCGACAAAAGTTCCGAGATCACACACTGAGCCCCAAGCTCACGCATCAAGAGCCTAAATACGGTATCCGAGATACCTGCCATGGGAGCAAAGAAGTACCTTAGGTCTCCATATCGCTCTTTAAATAAGGAAATGGGCTCAAGCATGAGGCGCAAGATACTCTAAATGACTAAGACAAATCCACATCTCTTTGCTGTTTTTAAACCCCTTAAAAACGCACCCACAAAGACCAAAAATACACAATTATATTAGATAGTTATATGCTTTTTCTATGGTACTGATCGATTTCATATTTCCAGACAGGAAGTCCACAATATCGATCCCCTTCGGGACAGTAAGGAGTCACTCCCGCTCTTTGTCTTAAGTAACAGGGAGCCTTAAGATGCTGGGCTATTTTGGGAAAAAGACTTTTTACTTGGGTTATCTCATCAATCGTGGCCCTAAAAATTTCTTCTTGCGCATTATAACAAGACCGCATTTTCCATTTATGCTGATAGCCGTGAAGATCTCCAGTTGAAACCATTCGAATGCTTAAGGCGTTAGGCAAAAGATAATAAGCGTATTCTTCTTTCACTCCCAAATCCAAGAGTTGATTAACGCTCTCAAAAGTCCTCTCCATGCTTCGGGTGTAAAGTTCAAGAGCCTCAGGGTAATGGTTGATTCCATAAGGCGTGATGTAATCAGGCTTACCGCGATAGTGACACATGAGAATCGGCCGACTTGCTAAAACAGCTCTGTGTCTTTGATCCTGTGAGTCGGCGGTATGGCTTATTTTTTTCTGAAATGTGAAGTGCACGTGATGAAAGAGCTGGCTAATCTTCTCAACTGTACCCGAATTCAATGTATCAGCTAACATAGCATTGTACTTTGGATCTAAAAGTAGCTCTAAAGCCTTCTCATCCGACATTTCAGACCTTATTAAGCCAGCCGTTGTACGAAATGCATTGGCCAGTAATTCTTCAGCACCCATTGTGTAGTTAATGAGTTTAGAAGTTTTTCCCTCAAGTCGTTCATCAAACTCTCTAATGAAGGATTCTCGAGAGTTTTGGGAACTCTTTTTAAACTGAGTCAACAGTTCATATTCTACCGTCTTATCTAGAGGCAATGGATCCGGAATTTCTTTTTCAAAAAGAGGATCGACAGCTTTCACACAATCTAGCATTTTTCTGATGACATGCTTTTGTTCTTCGGGAGTTTCAAAGAGATCGCAAAGCTTAGCATAACGAAGCAAAGTTAATGCACTCACCGTGTGGTAGAGATAGGCAGTCGTTCCTATCCCCAATACATATCTGGCGACTTCATAACACCTTTTATCAACCGAACCATCCCATTTATCAGCGTATTTTTTTCTCGATTTAAATCGATCATAATATTCTGTTGCGATCGGGTTTTTCAAAACTCGAATTAAGTTTTCATAATCGGCCGTTTGAGCACCAATAGTCTCTTGATAGATTTCCAAAGCTCGCCCTTCCAAGGGCGGAGTTAGGAAATTACCCGGTTTCACCTTCACGTACCGCTGGCTAACTTGCTCCGAGTTATAGAAAGGATGACTGTGCAAAAAACTCCAGATGAATTGTCTAGAAACTCCAGATAACGCAAAAACAAAATGAGCATGTTGCCTTGTCGTTAAATGACCTGCTTCCATCGTCGAAGATGCAATTTTATCTCGAAGGGCCACCATCTTTTCATTCGATGAAACATCAGTCGGAAAAATAATACCCTTGCCCGAATAGCAGGTTCTTGCTGAAGCCACAGCCACTTCGTAAGGCTGCTCGATAGCTCCAACCAATTTAACTTCAATATCTTTAAAAGTACGTAAGGACTCCACTTCTATGCTTCTTTCTCTTTTTTTCTTCGCTCAAGCTCTTTGGGATGCGATTTTCGGTAAGAAGCTTTGAGTCTTTCAGTATCCACTTGTGTATATTTTTGTGTCGTTACTAAGGAATCATGTCCCAAAAGCTCCTGGATTTCTCTTAGACCTGCGCCTCGAGAAAGCAAATGTGTCGCACAAGAATGGCGTAACGTATGTGGAGTAACTTCTAACCCCAATGGACCCAAGGTCTGAACCGCAAACTCTCTAATATTTCTCTGAATACTTCTGACTGAAATTGCTTCACCATCCTGATTCATGAAGAGCGGTGTCTTAGGACCCTGTTTTTGAGTTGTAGGAATAGAATCGATGTAATCTCGAATCGCTGCCATACAATGACGACCTATGGGAACTGAACGTTCTTTGTTTCCCTTACCAAGAACCGTAGCAATAGCTCCTTTAAAATCTACTTTTTCATAAGTGATGCCGGCCAATTCAGAAACTCGAATTCCGGTCGAATAAAGAAGTTCGATCACGGCTCGAATTCTTTTCTCCCTAAGAGTAGCCCCAGGTGTTCCCTCGATCAATCGGATCACCTCTTCAGGCTTTAAAACTTTCGGCAACTTCTCAGCCATTTTAGGTTGCGCAATCAATTTCGCTACATTCTTTTCGATATAACCTTCTCGATGAAGAAACTTAAGAAACCCCTTAATAACCGACAGTCGGCGACAGACAGTGGCTTTTGAGTATTTCTGACCCTGATCGGAAAGATAACTTCTAAGCAATTTAAAATCGCTAAAAATATCTAAGGAAAATTTGCCAGGTGAAGAGTCAAAAATAAATTTAAACCAATGTCTTAGATCAATTTCGTAGTTTAGAAGAGTGTACGCGCTCGAACTTTTTTCGTTCTTAAGGTAGGTAAAGAATTGATCTGAAAGTTCTTTGGGAGAAGGGCCCTTAGCTTGATCAAAAAGATGACTCTGTGACATTGGCTGCAGTTTGCTAGAGATTATACGACTTGGCAATGACTACTCTCGCCTGTTCTGAGGGGTTTAAATATAGAAATAATCCCAATGGATTAACTCGAAGCACAAAATAAT
>VGSE01000192.1 GCA_016875135.1 Deltaproteobacteria bacterium | reverse complement strand
CTCACTGTAACAAAAGAAGGAAACGTCCTAGCTCTCGATGCAAAAGTTGATTTCGATGAAAATGCACTTTTTCGTCACCCAAGTTTTACCGAGCTAAGAGATCAAAACGAAGAGGACCCAAACGAAATCCAGGCAAAGAAATTTGATCTAAGCTACATCAGTCTCGATGGAAACATCGGATGTATGGTCAATGGAGCCGGTCTTGCGATGGCCACGATGGACATCATCAAACATGAAGGTGGCAGTCCCGCCAACTTCTTAGATGTCGGCGGTAGCGCAACTCAAGAGAAAGTCACCGAGGCTTTTAAGATCATTTTATCCGATACAAAGGTAAAGGCTGTTTTGGTTAACATTTTTGGCGGTATCATGAAATGCGATATTGTCGCTAATGGAATCATTGCTGCTGCTAAGCAACTCAACCTTACAATTCCGTTAGTCGTTCGACTTGAAGGCACTAACGTAGACCTTGGTAAAAAGCTACTCAATGAATCCGGACTCAAACTTGAAACGGCCAACGGCATGAAAGAAGCCGCACAAAAAGTAGTTGCCGCTGCAGGAGGAAGAAAATGAGTATTCTCGTTGGTAAAAACACTCGTCTTATCGTTCAAGGAATTACCGGACAGGCCGGTGCGTTCCACACCAAACAATGTAAGGAATATGGAACAAATGTCGTGGGTGGAGTGACTCCCGGAAAAGGGGGAGAAACACTCGAGGGAATTCCTATTTTTAACAGTGTCAGGGACGCTGTAGATAAAACCAAAGCTAACGCTACAATGATTTATGTACCGGCCCCCTTTGCAGCGGACGCTATCGTAGAAGCTGCAGATGCCGGCATTGAGCTCATCATTTGTATCACGGAAGGAATACCCGTGATGGACATGATTGGTGTGAAACAATATCTTAAAACAACCAAGAGCCTTCTCGTCGGACCGAATTGTCCCGGTGTGATTACTCCCGGAGAGTGTAAAATCGGAATCATGCCTGGATACATTCACAAACCTGGAAAAATAGGCGTCGTATCTCGAAGCGGAACCCTGACTTATGAAGCGGTTCACCAGCTCAGTCAAAGAGGTATCGGTCAGTCGACCTGCGTTGGTATCGGTGGTGATCCCGTTCAGGGCTTAAGTTTCTTAGATGTATTAAAACTGTTCAATGCCGATCCAAACACTGAAGGTGTGATCATGCTGGGCGAAATTGGAGGTTCCGCGGAGGAAACAGCCGCCGAATACATCAAATCTGAAATGAAAAAACCGGTAGTAGGATTTATCGGTGGCCAAACTGCCCCTGAGGGAAAACGCATGGGACATGCTGGAGCTATCATCAGCGGAGGAAGTGGTAAGGCTGTCGACAAAATAAAAGCCCTAGAAAAGGCTGGAGTCTCTGTTAGTATGAGCCCCGCCACTCTGGGAGAAACCATGGCAAAAGCTTTAGGTCGTTAATCTTTAAGAAGGGAGTCACTTGTGGAAAGAACATTTGCAATCATTAAACCCAATGCAGTTAAAAAAAGCTGTATTGGAAAGATCCTGGCCATGGCCGAGGATAATGGGTTAAAAGTTGTTGCAGCTAGAATGCAACATTTAAGCACCAAAGAAGCCGAAGGGTTCTATGCTGAGCACAACCAAAGACCTTTCTTTGGAAGTCTCGTTCAGTTTATGACCAGCGGCCCTGTGCTACTTTTAGCATTCGAAGGGGAAAATGCAGTCGAAAAGTGGAGAAAATTGATGGGCGCAACCGATCCGGCTAAAGCCGCTCCGGGAACCATTCGTAAACTCTTTGGAGACAGCATTGAAGCTAATGGAACTCATGGTTCCGAAAGCTTACCTGCAGCTCAGAGAGAACTTGCTTTTTTCTTTGATAAATAGTTTTTAACAAAGAAAATTAATTCTTATGAGGCGCGACTCTTGTTAGGGTCGCGTCTTTTTTTGTTTTAAGCCACCCGTTTGTCGAGTGAGACCGGTAATAGCTCCAGAGTCCTAAGAAGATGCTCGAATGATTCCTGACTAAAGGGTGTTTTCAAAACTCCATCAAAGGGAAAATCACAGTCTACTTCGTCATATTTTTCTGGGGAATCCGCGGCTAAAGCAACTTTGATGTGCGCAGTTAGGGGATCGCTCTTAAGCGTATCAACCACCTGTTCTTCCCCCATTTTCGCTAAATTCTCGGACAAAATAACCAATTGAGGTAGATGATAAAAACCCAAAGTCACAGCATCTACTCCGTCATTAGCAAAAATCAACTTGTAGCCCCAGCGTTTTAAGATTTCAAAGCAGCTTTCTCTACGCTTTTCCAACGGTTCAACGATTAGAATTGTTTTAGTCCCGGAAGAATCAATTATAAAATCAGGCGACATCGTTCGACTGATCACGTGAGGAAACAATACAAAGAAAGTGGAACCGACTCCTTCTTCGCTCTCTACCCAAATATTCCCATCGTGCAGAGTTGAAATCTGTTTAGCCACTGTGAGCCCGAGCCCCCTACCATCACTTTTTGAGTGCTCTTTAATTTGAGTAAACCTATCAAAAATTTTTTGAAGCTCTTTTTGGGGAATTCCTTTACCTTCGTCCTTGATGCTTACAACCATCATTGGATACGGAGGATCTGACTTTCGACGCCCATGGAACTGACTTACATTGAGGTATATATTTTTTCCCTTTTCTGTGAACTTCATCGCATTCACGACTAGGTTTTGCATGAGTTGCTTGATTCGATCGGAGTCGGCCAAGACTCGCCAATCCACTAAAGGATTATTGTAATGAAAATGGACCCCTTTTTGTTGGGATTGAAATTGGTAATCCTTATGAAAAGGTCGCAAAAGACTATCTAAGTGAAAGAGTTGGTACTGTGGTTTTAGCCCCTGCTCAAACGACATGATATCAAGAAGATCATTCACTAGACCCATGGCATCTGAAGATTGCCGTCGAGCGCGATGAATGAGTTCTGTTTGAACTTCAGTGAGATTTCCATCCGAGCTATTAAGAACTAAAGAAAGGCTCGACTGGATCAACCCCAAGGGAGAGCGCAGATCATGAGAGCAAACACTTAGAAACTCTTCTCGTTGGCTTAAAATGGTTTCCGTTTTTGCGTTTTTTGTCGTCTGCTCTTGAATAAGCTTCTCGGTTTTTATTTGATGATGGATATGGTGTTGCCTAAGTTTGACTCGATTGCAGATAGATTGCACAGAATCTGAAGAGGAAATAAACTCATCAAACCCCAAGGCCACCAAATTATCGATGTTTTCATATTCAGGTTTATTTCCCACCCAGCAAATAGGTATAGGAAAACGGTTTCCACCCGCCCAAGTTCTAAGAGCTCGAAAGATCTCCGAGTAATTTGAGGTCAAAAAGCCACTGGTAAAAACGACATTAGCAACTTTGAGTTGATTGGGATTAAAAAATTGGGTGGTAGAATCCTGAGACTTAGTGATTTTAAAAGTTTCGATTTTCGCACCGACGTCGCCTAATTTTTTCGCCCAAGATCGAAGCTCCTTCGATAATGGTTTCCCGGAAGGCCTAAGCCAATAGATATGAAGCATAAATAAGATACCCTATCCTTCGCTCCACTTATCGGCAAAACCGCACTAAGCCTTAAAGGTGCCTATCGACTTTAGCCTTAAAGGTGCCTATCGACTTTCGGGCCGTAAAAGTACCGGGTGCAAAAGACAACGCCCTGCTCTAACTCTTGTTATCTTATATACCTGCGCCCTTTGAATGGGCTTTTTAAGAGGTTCAAACGGCCATGAAGTTGATTTAAGGCGCGTAAGTTATTGGCCGTTTGACGATGAGGTGAATTATCAAATGAAACTTTAAAGAAAACTTATCAAATCTTATAACCTTGGTCCTCTATAAGGCTTTGCAATTTAAGAAAAAATAGTTCGGACCAGCCTCTTAAAAAACCCATTCAAAG
>VGSE01000191.1 GCA_016875135.1 Deltaproteobacteria bacterium | reverse complement strand
AAATTGTCCGTAGGAAGGAGGAGCAGTTTGTCCAAAACCTGGGGGGGCACTTTGCCCTTGGGGCATTCCATATCCCTGAAAAGGGTAATACGGATTGGGACTGTAGTTGGGTGGAGGAGCGAAATAGGGCTGTTGTGCATAGTTCTGAGGTTGTTGTCCCAATGGGTTGGATTGAGACATCATATTTTGAATATCAGAAGTTCTGATTAAAAACTCTTTACCGTCTTGAAAACGAAATTGAATCATTTCGTTAGTTGTGTCCTGAGCCAAGATTTGGCCTTGAAGGACCTCTCCACTTTTAAGATAAATAACATCCTCGGCATTGGCGCAGGTCACCCACAGCCCCGCAACTACCAAAAACACAATCACTTTTCTCATAGAACAAGCCCTTAATATGGTTTTCTTCCTTATCGGATTATCAGTAAGAAAGAATTAATCCCTGTTACGACCTCAACAAACAAGCCGTTTTTTTTAGTAATTACAACATCTTATGGCCATGTTGTATTTTTCGATTCTTCCGTTTACAAGACCCGAAACCTCGCGATAGTAGATGGAGGGCTTGACTCCCCTCGGGAGATTTTAAAGGAGTTAATCATGGCCATCGCTTTAGTCGGAATTACCCTCTTCCTCGTAGTGGGTCTTTACTTTCGTTACAACCCTTTAGAACACAGTCGGCAATTTATGTTTCGACGTTTTGTAAACTGGTTCCCGCTTGGAATGAGTTATGCCTTTTTATACATGGCTCGTTACAATCTGAACGTCACAAAAAATGCTCTTGGCCCTTTAATGAACAAAGAAAGTTTTGGAATTATTTTTGGGGCTGGCACAATCACTTACGGTCTTTCTTTTCTTATTAACGGCCCCTTGGTCGATAAAATCGGGGGTAAGCGCGGAATTATTATTGCTACGCTTGGATCTTCAATCGCCAATATCATCATGGGAGTTGTGACCTATTTACTTCTTAATCGGCGTTGGCCTTTTGATATTACAATCACTTTCGCCCTGCTCTATTCTCTCAATATGTTTTTCCAAAGCTACGGTGCCGTGTCTATCATTAAAGTCAAAGCCTATTGGTTCCACGTTCGTGAGAGAGGCATATTCGGAGCTATTTTTGGGACACTGATCTCTTTTGGAGTCTACTTCGCTTTCGATTGGGGACAAGCTATTGCAGAGGCTTCAAAATCAGGCATCACCAACCCAACACCTTTTCAAACCTACTTCCGTCAAATTTTTGCATTGGAAGGAAAACAGACCGACGCAACTTGGTTGGTTTTCTTTATTCCAGCTACCATTCTCTTAGCTTGGACCTTGCTGGATACTTGGTTGATTAAGGATACCCCCTCTCAGGCGAAATTTGAAGACTTTGATACACACGATGCCTCTTCAGGAGAGATGGATCGGGAATACACCATGATGGAGACACTGAAGTTAGTGTTTAAGAATCCGGTTCTGATGATGATTGCAGTCGTCGAATTTACTACTGGAGTTATCCGCAATGGCGTCATGCAGTGGTACTTTATTTTTGCTAAAGAAGTAAAACAGCCGGGGGCTGAATTTTTCTTACACCATTGGGGTTTGCTCCTTTGTGTTTCGGGAATTATAGGGGGATTTGCGATTGGTTATGCTTCGGACCATATTTTTCAGTCAAGAAGAAGCCCACCTGTAGCTATTTCGGGAGCACTCATCTTAGTTCTCTCCCTCGTACTTTGTTTCACGCTTTTTAGTTCTCCCTTAACAGTGGGTATTTGTGCCGTGGCCATTTGTCTACTTTCCATCTCGATTCACTCACTAATGTCGGGAACTGCAGCAGCCGATTTTGGGGGCAGAAAGCTCACGGCCACAGCGTCGGGAATAACCGATGGCTTTGTGTATTTAGGAACAGGACTCCAATCGGTCTCTTTAGGATATTTAACAGGCTATAGCTGGCTCTTTTGGCCGGTATTTCTAGTGCCGTTTGCTATGTTAAGTATTTACATCGCCCTAAAAATGTGGGGACACCTACCCGAAGCTACTAAAAAATACATCGTTACAGTAGAGCGAGTAACGGTCGAAAATATTTCGGTACGAGAGTACACCAAAGAAAAACCTTCTTAAATCCCAAGGCGTTGACCGACAGAGTTTAATTTGAGATTTTTCGAGACTTAAGTTTTGCGGAAAAAAGAGTGTCCATAGTAAAGATCCAACCGGAACCTTGAACAACCCCATCGGGTCGAGAGAGACGAGTCAGAACTTGATCAGCTGTTTTGGGATCTCTCAACTCGGTCAGTTGGTATTTAAATTCTTTATGCGGGAAGTTGGGATCAATCACCACAAGCTGATTGCCCTCCCCTTGCCGTTTTAGCACAACAAAATGACGCCCCAATAATTTTCCATCTTTGTCATGAACTTGATAGACCACCATCTTCATTTCGTTGGGTTCTACTTGAAAGATCTTAGATGGAAAAGACTCCACGACAGCCCCGATTTGTTCTACGGCTGATGGCTGGGACTGAGGGGAACGAACAGCGGAAACTTCGATTTGATATCCAGGAAGATACTTTTCAAAATGGTGTAAAAGCTGAGTCATTTGTTCATTGGTGACGCGACCGTCAAGAAGCTCCGGTATTGCTCTAAAGGCTCCATTGAGAATGACACGAGGATTTAATGGTTTTTGATGTGTCATTACTCTAAAGCCTTGTAAAAAATTAAAAGCAGTAGCGGAAGCACAAGCTCCTCCACCACCTTCTCTGATTTTTGAGTCAAAATCACTTTGCAGAGCTAATTGTGTTTTCCCCTTTTCGTCTTTTACCTGCAACTGATCGTAGATATTAGAAACTTCATTTGGAAAAAATAAAACGAGTTGGGAAAGGGTTCTCGGACAGGAGATGGGCAATAAAGGCTCTGAAAAGAAAATTCCAACTAAAAGTAGTAAAGATAATTTTCGCATCTTTTGTAATTAGCGTTTCGTTTTTTTTCCAAACGGAATGTCCCAAAAAGGTTTTCCGTAAATGTTTCTCACATAACTACTCATCAAGACATCAGAAGCTCCGTCAGCAATAGTCAGTCCCAAAAGATCGCTGACTCGTTGAGATAAATCGAGCTCATTGCTATAGCCCTGTGCCCCATGTGTTTTTAAGGCATATTGAGCTGCTTCGTATGCTTTTTCCACTCCCCAAGATTTTGCAGCGGTCGCAATCTCGTCAGCTTCGTCAATTTTACCTTCATCATAAAGCTGTGCGGCTCTTTCGAGATCTTTCATGACCATTTTCAACTCATAAGTCAGCTTCCCTAAAGGTTGAGTTAAATGCGTCATCGCCGCCAAAGGTTTGTCATAGACTTCTCTAGCAAGCAATCGATCTGCCGTCATCTCTAAAGCCCGATTGGCGGTTCCGATAGCAGCCGCAGTCTGCATGATTCGCCAATAAGTGAAATGCTTACCTAATATTTCTCTCCCCTGCCCCTCATTTCCTATTCGATATTTTTCGGGAACAAAAAGATTATCAAAAGAAACCCCTCCGAAAGAATTTCCTTTAAGTCCCGCAGCCTCAAGTTTTTCATCCTCCAAACCGGGATAATCAAGCGGCAACACAAAAGCGTTTAACTTGACTCGTTCCGGAGTGCTTGAATCAGCTTGAGTAAAAATAACGACGTGAGTTCCATTTTCTAAACGGGCATTGTATTTCTTTTTTCCGGTCAATCGATATCCGCCTTCGACTTTCTTTGAAACACTTTTCATGCCTGCGATATCTGATCCATGAGTGGGCTCCGTGATAGCGATCGCCATATAGGCTTTACCCGCAGCCACCTGGCGCATAATTTCGCGTTGTTCTGGGTTGGTCGAATCGATGAGAGTTCTTGAGTGGCCCCCACCGGCAATATCTCTAAGATTGAGTGAATAGCGACCGGCATAATCGAAGATGTTAACCATC
>VGSE01000190.1 GCA_016875135.1 Deltaproteobacteria bacterium | reverse complement strand
AACTTTATGATAGGCGTGTTGCGGACGTAGGGAGCAATTCTGTGTTGAGCCGACTGTATTTCTTTAAGGTCTATAGGAGCTTTATTCATGTGGCATTGATGATAACACCAAGCCCCTAGACTGTCATGAGGCTATTCGCTGACGTTTGGGTGATAGGGACAAGTAGTTAAGAGGAAAAGCAAACCCTAATAAGAATTGAGTTTAGTTTATTTGTGGCTTTGGTTAAAATTAGGTTTCATGTCAATTTCAGAAGCTAACTCTTTATCTAACTCCCAATGGAGTCGAAGTTCTATTTGGTTTCAGAGAGCTATCTATCGGCTACGACCCGCAGTGCTATCTGCATTTTTGAAAAAGCTTCTCGGGTTCAAGCGGGGATGGGTTACGGTGCAAGGATTAAAGTTTTACGTCGATCCCGTTTCTCACTTCGGCCAAGAGGTCATGAGAACTGGTATTTATGAGCCTGTTTTCTGTCAAACGATACTTGGTTTGTTAAAACCTCGAGATCGATTTTTAGATATTGGAGCTAATGAGGGTTTTTTTTCGCTAGTAGCAGCGCAGAAGGTCGGTTCTCAAGGACGGGTAATTGCCGTTGAACCTCAACCTGATTTAGCTAACTTTATCGGTCTCAATGTCAAAGCCAACTCATTCAGTAACGTACAGGTTTTTCCTTTGGCTTTTAGCGAGCAGAAGGGTGAAGTTGAATTGGCGCTTTCCTACAGTGTCAATAGCGGAGCGAGTAGTTTGTTTAAGGATAAGGTGAGCGGATTAAATCGAATTAAAGTCCGCAGCGAAAGGTTTGAGGATTGGTGGTATTCTCAAGGCAGTCCTCAATTCGATTTAGTTAAAATAGATTGTGAAGGGGCAGAAATTTTTATTTTTCGAACTGCAAAAAATGCCTTAAAAAATCATTTTTCTAAAGCAATCTGCTTGGAGTATCACGAAAACATTATCGGCACAGAAGCAGTCTGGGAAATCGATGAACAACTTCGTTCGGCCGGCTATGAGTTGAGTGAACTTAGAGTCGGGGTGTGGGTGTATCATCTCCCTAACTTCGTATTTCCCTCGACAGTTCAGGTTAGTCGAAAAATCCCAAAGCTACATCTCTAGATGTAAATTAAGTATTAACGCTACTCTTTGGCGTTATGAAGGTCGAGAGTCATCCAATAGACCAAGTTTCGCCGAGCGTAGTTTTGAAAAGCACAGATGCTCTCACCTCTCACAGGCCAACTTCGATAAGGCTCTTGCATAAAACTGTCGTAGTGTGTGTTAAGCCCCATTTTCGCCATCTCTGAATTTCTTCCGACCTTATTTAAGTCGAAAGCACTTCGAAGAATCGCACCTTTACAGAGCTTTTGAAATTTTGATCGATCCTCAAAAGACAAAGTCTGAATGCAGAGTTTGGCTTTGAACTGATCAAAGGAGCCAAATTCATCATCTGCTCCGCGCACTGCGGGCCGACTTGAAACCTGAAAAGGATAGAGCTCAGGGTGTAACATTCTTCGCGTCCAAGGAAGTACCACATAACCCGCAGTCCCCGTGCTCGAGAAGGCCCAGAACCCTTGCCAACTTCCAAAATAGCCTTGGTCACCCCAAGTGTCTCGGTAGAGGCGAGACAAGGTGCGAATGTTAAGTAAAGAGTTGGGAAGCTCTTGCCCATCGGCAATCAAGCTCAGAGTTTCAATGGTGGGGTATAAACTATCACTAAAGACCTGTTCGAGAGTCTCTAAGTTGCGTTTGTTGACGACTTGAGCGGAAGCTAAGTCATTTTTCATCATTGTGGGGTTATGCCCGGTAGAACTTAGCAATCTGAAGAGCATTTCATTGCCGCTCTCAAGAAGGATCTGACTCTCCCACTTTCCTAAGTCTTCATTCTGTTTGATTCTAAGAGCGTAATCATACTGAATTAAAGTTGAGAGACGATTCGATAAAAAAGTATCTCGCTGTAATAAAACATTAAATTGGTCAAAGGCTGCTTCGATTACTGAAGCATAGGCTTTCTTAATGTCCTCTCCTAGTTCGAGGGAGTCTTCGTCGATAGAGGCTTTCGCGATATTACGAATGTTTTCATAACTATCTAAAACTTTCTTAATTCTAAGTCGCGTGTCTTGAATGGTTGGGATGAGGATAAGGTCTCCGTCGGTGTCCACGATCTTCTTTTGCAAGTTTTTGAGATAAGAAGAGATACGAGTCAGACTTTCAACGACAGTTAAAGTTTGATTTGTCACCGATTCGTTAACCAAGTTTGGCATGTCGACAATCATTCTTTGTTGGAAATAGAGGCTTGCCTGACTTAGAGCTTGATCCATCAATCGCTCTAGCTGTTGCCCAATAACTTTAGAGAGTTGATCAGGATCTTGGAAGACACCTTGATATTGTCCGCCATTTAACATCCAATTATCCCAAGTTATCGGAATACGACTTTCCAGATCTTTGGGAGGGCGACACTCCAGCGGCATCAAATTAAGTCCAATCAGTTTAAATGGGATCATGTCTTCGTGTGTCGCGATAGTGAAAAAATTGATATGCCCATTTTCTCCGCCTGATGCTAGTCGGTGAGTTAGCATTTTGATGAGTTTTAGGAGGGCATTTTGTTTGCTCGCTAGATCTTTGAGTGTTGAATAGGTGAGCATCTCTTCGGAATATGTTCCTTGGATAGAATAAATGTCCATCATGAGACCATTCACATCTTGAAGAACCCGGTTTTTAAAAACGGCATCGGTGGAAAGTTTCGGCCGAATTCCAAATTGAATTTTTTGGATCCACTGAGAGACTTTTGGGATGTCATGGGAGAGAACGTAGTATCCTTCAAGCGGGTTATCGATAGAGAGTTCGCCTCGTCTGTTTCGAGTGGGTTTTAAGCTGGCGATCGAAAAATCAAGGAGTTGTCTTGCATCCCTTGCAGCGCAGTAGGTTTGGCTAGTGGTTTCCATGAGACAGCTCATCGAGAGCCAAAATTCACTCTCATCAAGTTTTCTCAAAGCAGTTGTAAATTTTCGATTGCGGAGCATGGTCACTAAGTTGGCAATTGAGCTCCCTAGTCGGTTTGTGACCCCTTCTTGGGAGGAGACGAAAGCCGCTGCCATTTTTACCGAGGCTGCCAAAAGGGCCATGCCTTGATCCGGCTTTCCGATTAGGCAACGGTCATAGCTGGGAAGAGTGGCAAAGACTTGGTCCATCATGTCCATACCTGTTAAAGCTGATCTTCTCACTCTCGTGGACAGATCCTTTAACCCCATGGAGATAGCAGCTGCTGCAGGGTTGGCTGCAACTCCGATTGCTTCAGCCCCTGCTTCGACTCCTACAGATTTCGCAGATTCGGCAGCTAGGGAAGCTCCTTCGAGAGTTCGAGCAGTCAATAATTTAAAGACTTCAGATTTTAATTGAGGGCTAGCTACAACAAAGTTTCTAAGGGAGTTGATTTCGTTGGGAATACTTTCAATCCGGTCGGTTCGCTTGGATTCTCCTTCAGGAGATTTAAGGGCGTCTTGGGCGATTTGAAGTTTGGGAATAATCGATTCTATTCCCTTACAGTTGGGGTCGTTTTTTAAGGTTTCAATAATCCCCATAATCGTTTTGGTTTGAGATAAAGCGGCCTGGGACCAGGCTCCTACGGAAGCACAACCCCCTCCAAAAGAGTAGGTTCCAGCGATTGCTAACTTGCAAGATGCTGAAAATATTAGAAAAGCGCTTAGGAATTTCAAACTCATCAAGCCTCCACAATAACGGTTGACGCGTTGTACCATGAATCGGGATTATTCCGAAGAGGTTTTTGGGCGGTGGGGAGTAGGTATAAAGTTTTATACCTGCACCCTTTGAATGGGCTTTTTAAGAGGCTGGTCCGAACTATTTTTTTTAAATTGCAAAGACTTATAGAGGACCAAGGTTATAAGATTTGATAAGTTTTCTTGGAGTTTCATTTGATA
>VGSE01000189.1 GCA_016875135.1 Deltaproteobacteria bacterium | reverse complement strand
TCTCCGAGGACCCCGTGCTTTTCGCGATCAAGGATAAAGTGACTTGGGGTGTCGTATTTATGGTCTTGTGTCTCATTATTAAAGCTATTTAAAGCTTAATACCTGCACCCTTTGAGTGGGCTTTTTAAGAGGTTCAAACGGCCATGAAGTTGGTTTAAGGCGCGCAGTTTATTGGCCGTTTGACGATGAGGTGAATTATCAAATGAAGCTCTAAGAAAACTTATCAAATCCTATAATCTTGGTCCTCTATAAGTCTTTGCAATTTAGGAAAAAATATATCGGACCAGCCTCTTAAAAAGCCCACTCAAAGGGTGCAGGTATTAAGCTTGGACTCGGTTAGTTATGGCTCAAGGATTTGTGCCGATATTTCGATAATTATTAAGATCCCTACAAATTCAGATCACACCTGAAAGGTGCTCTTTGGCTACACTTGTCAAAAAATTCAACGTCATTCCCTTCATTAATCCCTACACACTTTTTGCTCTTGTTATCTTGGGTGGGGTTTTAAATTTTTTAGTCTATGACAGTTGGAGCTCTCAAACATCGATGAGTAAGCTCTACTTGTTGATGTGCATTCAACTCATTCCATTCATTATTTGCTTTACGAGGCAGCATTTCGATTACTTAGCTTTTGTGATGTTTAACCATTTCTTTACGTTTTCTCTAGGCAAGTTGAACCATTTAAGGATGAATTTGAAAGTAGATGAAATTTATCCAGCGGCCGCTAGAGCTATTGATGAACTTATCTTGTGTAGTATATTACTAATCATCGGTTACTATTTTTCCCGACAATTCATTTTCTTTAGGTTTGTTAATAAAGAAAAATACCAATTACTTTCCTTAAATCGAACTCAGCTCGTTTTGGTTGCTGGTTATGTGATCTTTGTTCCCTTATTTCTTGGGTATTTACCGTCCTACGTAATCACTGCCCACTTTGCTACGATGGCGGCAGACATGGTGCTCTTATTGTGTTCCTTCTCTCCGGGAAGTGAAACCCTCTCTAGATATTTAAAGCTAGGAGTTGCCTTCTCGACGGTTTGGTACTTCTTGTCGACCGGTTTTTTAACGATGGTAGGAAATTTGGCTGGCTATATTTTTATCGCATCTTGCTTACAAAAAAAATATAAACAGCTCCTACTTCCTCTTTGTCTTGGAATTGTTGCGTGTCTTGTTCAGAACGTGAAGCAGGATTATCGAATTAATATCAGAGAAAACCCGACCTTGTCCGTGCAAGATCGTCTAGATCTTTTGGGAAATCTTCTCTTTGTGAAGTATGTCGAGGATGTCGATCTCGAGGAGGAAGAGTTTGAAAACGAGGACAAAGAAGGGGTTTCTAACGAAATTTCTAAGGGTTTTGCGAGAGCCGGGGATGATTCGCTAGAAGTTGTTCTTGAAAAGACCCCTAAGGAGATTCCATTTTGGGAAGGAGAAAGTTATTCAGGATTGCCCTATATTTTTATTCCCAGAGCCATTTGGAATGACAAACCCTCACGGCATATTTGGAATAAATTTGGTCGAACGTATGGTTTTATCGGTAGTAACGATTATCAAACTAGCGTGGGGGTGGGGTACTTTGCGGAAGGGTACATGAACTTTGGTTATCTTGGCATGTACACTATAGCACTCCTGATGGGGCTTTTAATTGCTGGAATTGAAAGGCTCTCCTATTATTTTCTTGGCGGGTATTATTACTTTACATTTATGTGTTTTTTAATGCCTGTGATGACCTACGCTTCGGATTTAACGACCGTTATTAATAGTACCTTTGTGATTTCTATGGTGTTAATTATCTTTCGAACGCAATTCAAGAAAATGGCAAGAGCTGACGATTATTCCTAGGGCTTATTGCCGACTTAAATCAACTTCTATTTCTTTAAAACCCAGAGTTTTGAGTTTCTCTTTATGGTTTTTTAAAACACGAGAGTGAGCAAAATAAAGAGCACAGAAATCATTGTCGTAAGTCACAATGATGGGCGTATAGCCTAATGAGACTAAGAATTCCGTTCCCCCATAAAGCGGGTCTACTAACCCTTTAAATTTAGAGTTCCAGCGGTTAAGAGCTTTGAAATAGTCATTAGAGCTCCAACCTTCAGTGTTTTTTTCATTCATTAAGATCTCGATCATAAAATCAAATAAGTAAAAAAAATCTGGGTGTTCAGAAAGAACTCTTTCCGGGGCAATCCTTTTAAAGATAAGAATTGGGAGCTCTGCTGCTTTGGGATTCTTCCTAACAAAGTAGGGGGTTTTTCTAAGAGCCATTTGAGCCAATTTAGGATCGGTTAGACCCAAAAAATCGATAGTCTCTCTTTTAGAAAAATAGGAGAGAGTCGCAAGCTCCGAAGTACCCAGTGTCTCGGTTTCAAGTGTTGTCTTTTTTAAATGCTCCCCTAATGTTGAGAGGTAATGGGGACGATAAAGCGGATTTTCTGTTCGCTTCTTTAAATTTAGCGATAAAAGTGCTGAGCCATGACTTTCGCCAGAGAACAAGAGCTCATAGAGTCGGATTAAAGACGAGGTGGGCGCGGCTCCACAAACAAATAAACTAAACAAAAGACTTAGTGTAATCCATTTTTTATTTTCGTGAGAACACAGAGAAATTAATTTCCAGGTTGTTGGAACGAGAAAAAGGGTTAAAGGGAAATAATACCTTCCCCAAGCTGGAGGAAACCAATCTCCTCCCGAAAGATAGTAAGGAAGAGTGGCTAAAATTAAGATGAGGGTCGGAAAATAAAGAGCCTTTTTCTTTTCTTGATTTATTGAATCAAAAAATAGAACCAAAACCCATCCGATGATAAAAGCCAAGCTAAAGGAGGAGATGGTGTCTAAAAATAAGTTTCGCATTCCCAAGACAAAATAAAACGGGTTGCCCAGACTGCTTTTGTAGATTACCGGAACTGGAACTAAGGATTTAAAGTGACTAAAACGATAGAGTGCTAATAAAAAAGTCGGGACAAGAGCCCCTATCCCTAAGATGACAATTCGAGATATCTTTTCTCTATAAGCCCAAAGTTGCTTTGCGTAATAGAGGTAACACAGAAACACTATCCAAAATCCTTCCCACCGGATAATGGGAATAATGCCTAAAAAGGCAAAGCTCATGAAAGGTCGTTTTTTAAAAAAAGTAAAATAGAAGGCCCATAAAATGGCAGCCGCATAAAACGTCGTAGCAAATCCGAGAGCCGAGTTTAAGAGAAGAGGTGGAAAAAGAGTCATAATAAATATCGAGCTCTGTTTAGCGTAGGGAATTTCTAAAGCCTCTGCTAGGAATTTTAGCGCGAAAACACAACAGATGCCGCCAAGCCAACTCTGAAACAAGAGGAGTTCTAAGAGCGGCAAACCTAGCTTCCCGAGAAGGCCCAGTATATAAAAAACTAGAAAGTCGACAGTCCCTTCGGAAGGGTTCAAGACATTAAAAGAAAATAAGTTCTTTTCAGCTAGGTTAAGTGAGTGGCGAAGATTGATAAAACTTTCGTCCCAAGGTGTAAAAAGAAGGAAGGAACTTAATGAAAAGGCTAAAAGAGAGAATAATTGTGAAAATCGTAGAGCTAAAGCCGCCTTTTTAGAATCTCTATTTTTTAAGCTAACTAGAAGTAACCCGAAGGCGAGAGGATATAGAGTCAATATCGCAAGCTGGAGAAAGAGGGGAACCCCCTTGACCAAATAGAGCCCACCCATGAAAGAGTCGAAGATCCCTTGAGCAGATTCCGGAGTCTGAAAGAGGAGAAATTTCGTTATCATAAAATTAACCTGCAAGGGGTTTAGAAAAACAGCCTCAATTTTATCTGTCTCTTCTTAAAAAAAATAGTCGAGAGTGTGGAGGGAAATGAAGAAGTGGCTTGTCGCGTTAATTTCTTAAGTTTTCCCCGCAAGCAAAAGGGCTGTTTTGCCGATAAGAATCATAAGACTAGTCAGGTCGCAGTTTACTATCTAAAGGACTGATATGCGGAAAATTGATCGTTTTTTAACATTGGCATTTGAGAAAAAGGCCTCTGATCTTCA
>VGSE01000188.1 GCA_016875135.1 Deltaproteobacteria bacterium | reverse complement strand
AGAGTCGCATTCAATCGCTACCACTTTCATTCCTACCATTACAGCACTGGCAGGGTTGGTGCCATGTGCCGATTTTGGAATCAAACAAACTTGTCGACCCTTATCTCCGCGATTTAAGTGATATTGTCGAATCACAAGAAGTCCTGCATACTCCCCTTGAGCCCCTGAGTTGGGTTGAAGAGAAATCGCATCAAACCCTGTAATTTCGGCTAACCAAGTTTCCAACTGCTGAAACATTTTTTGATACCCTTGAGTCTGTGATTCAGGAGCAAAGGGGTGAATTTGCGAGAATTCGGGCCAACTGACCGGGTACATTTCACTAGAGGCATTAAGCTTCATAGTGCAGGAGCCTAAGGGAATCATCGATGAAGTAAGGGAAAGGTCCTTTGCTTCAAGAAAGCGAATGTATCTTAGCATCTCAGTTTCTGAGTGGTGCTGATTGAAAGTCGGGTGTGTTAAAAAAGAAGAGTTTCTTAAGAGCGAATAGGACAAAGAGGATTTAAGTGAAAGTCGGGTGTGTTAAAAAAGAAGAGTTTCTTAAGAGCGAATGGGACAAAGAGGATTTAAGCTCACTTAAAGAAGGCAATGCCGTCGAAATGCCGAAGCTTGAGAGAATCAAACTTAAATCGGTTTCAGTCGTTGTTTCATCAAGGGAAACACCAAGGGTCCCATCTTCAAGTTTTCTAAAGTTAATTCTATTTTTTTCAGCCTCTCGAAGAACCTTTTGTTGTTGTTCTTTGGTTAATTGAATGGTTAGGGTGTCAAAAAAGCGAGGATTTAAAACTTTGAAGCCTGCTTGAGTTAAACTTCTGTGAAGTAAAACAGTTAGACTGTGGATTCGAGTTGCGATCTTTTTTAAGCCCTTGGGTCCATGATAAACGCCATACATACTCGCCATCACGGCCAGAAGAACTTGGGCGGTGCAAATATTGCTTGTAGCTTTGTCTCGCCGAATGTGTTGCTCTCTAGTTTGAAGTGTTAGCCGCATCGCTTTTCTTCCATCGCGATCTTTTGAGACGCCGACAATTCGACCAGGTAGACGCCTTTGGTACTCAAGACGGGTTGCCATATAGGCGGCATGCGGGCCGCCAAACCCTATCGGAACGCCTAAACGTTGCGTATTTCCAATGGCAACATCTGCCCCCATTTCTCCGGGAGTTTTTAGAAGAACTAAACTTAAGATATCCGCCGCTACAGTGATAAGAACATTAACTTTATGGGCTTTCTGAATGAATTCGGTGTAATCAAATACAGAACCGTAGGTATCTGGATATTGAACTAGTCCACCGAAAAACTCTTCTGTCCAAAGGTGAGTCGTAGGATCTCCAACGACAACTTCGATTCCAATGGGCTCTGCTCGTTGAGTGACTACAGCAAGGGTTTGAGGATGAACCGAATGAGCGACAAAAAATTTATTGGCCGTTTCGGATTTTCGCTGGGCAAGGCTTAAAGTCATGGCTTCGGCAGCGGCCGTTCCTTCATCAAGCAATGAAGCATTCGCCATTTCCATCCCAGTCAGATCGGTGATGAGAGTTTGAAAGTTAAGTAAAGCTTCAAGGCGCCCTTGAGCAATTTCAGCTTGATATGGAGTATATTGAGTGTACCAGCCCGGATTTTCAAAAATATTCCGACTAATCACCCCTGGAACGATACAGTTTGAGTAACCCATTCCGATATAAGAGCGGTAGACCTGATTTTCCTGAGCCATCTGTTTTAATTCCTGAAGGGCCAAGTGTTCTTCGGCGGGATCCGGAAATGAAAGTTTTCTTTTGATTTGAATAGCGTTGGGGACCGCTTTTTTGATCAATTCTTCTAGCGAGCTTACTCCAATAGCCTTAAGCATTTTGTTCGTTTGAGCGTCATCGGGCCCAATGTGTCGATCCATAAAGGAGCTTGAGGCTTCAAGGCTTAAGTTGAGAGGTCGAACTTCCATAAACTTCCTTATTTCCAATAAGTTAATAGCCCAAAGAAAACCACATTTATGGCTGGTTTGAAAGTGTTTTGGTGTTTGGGGGCAGATAGGAATAAAGGCTTTGAGGTTTTAAATCGGGCTGTGACCGCTACCTTTTAAGCTTAATGGGAGACTGACACCCACAGTTAAGGAGTCGAGGCGGCCAAAGCCCAATAGGAGTTTATATCGGGAGTAGAGTGTGATTTTGAGGGTTTCTAAAGAATTAAATGAGATTTCTGCATGGATGAATGGATTGTTGAGATTGTAAACTGAGATCTCTTCAAAAGTAGCGACTTTGAAGAGCGTTGAGATAGAATCACTCCAATCAATCGCCAATCCGAAATTCAAAGCAAAGTCATGTTCAGAAAAGTTTGAGCCCACCAACGCAGGTAAAAAGTGTGCTTTATTGAGAGTCACGAATCGGCGATACCACCCCCCAATTAGAAAGAGCTCTAAGGACCTAAAAGGACGACCTTTAATCTCGCCTAAAAATAAAAGTGTTGAACTGGCTGTGCTAGCTCCCAACCCATTTTCTTGTGAGAGTCGCACCGAATTGGCCAATAAGGGCAGCCAAGCCAATTTGGCTCCCGCGGCATATCCCCAACTTTCAAAATCTTTTGTGGACAGAGAAATTCGACCGGCAGAATGGAAAGAAAGAAGTTCTGTTGAGGGGGTGTTAAAATAGGCTGAAAAAACTCCTAAATCACTTCTGGTTTGATGATTTTCAAAACGGTTATCTAATTCTAAAGTTTGAGAGAAAGAGTATAAGGGCAAAAAAACAAAGAGAACTAAAATGTTACGAAACACGAGTGACCTTAAACCCTCGGCTATTAAGAGTCTGAATAATCTGTTCTGTGTGTTTAGCTCCTCGGGTTTCAATATCGGCTTCAACTTCAGCTTCTCCAACTTTGGAGTGTAGAGTTGCTCTTTGGTGATAAATTTGAGAAACATTGGCCCCTGATTCTGCGAGAACTTGGGTGAGTGCATTAAGTCCCCCGGGACGATCGATAACAGTAATCAACAAGCGAACGAGTCTTCCTTGTTCGACCATCCCCCGATTGAGAACCATATTGAGCGCTGGGATATCGATATTGCCGCCCGAAAGAATGGCTGTGACGTTTTTTTCCGGGATAAGGTTGTCACAAATAGCGGCTACGGCCAAAGCTCCGGCCCCTTCCGCTACCAATTTTCCATGTTCAGCAAGTACAGCTACTGCATGGGCAATCGATTCTTCTGAAACGCTAAAAATATCATCAATAGAATGTTTTAAAGCCTCTAACATGAAGGCATCGGGACCTTTAGTGGCAACACCTTCAGCCAAAGTGAATGTCGGAGTTTCTTTAGTGGGAGTGTTGGTTTTAAAAGATTTATAGGCGGCTGGAGCATTAGCTGCGGTCACTCCGTAAACTCGCACCCCTGGTCGCAAAGCTTTGATGGCCGTTCCAATTCCGGTCGCAACGCCACCACCACCGACACAGACTAGGACAGCTTGAGTTGTTTCAAAGAGAGGGGACTCTATCAATTCTAAAGCTATCGTGCCTTGCCCTGCCATGACTTTGGGATCTCGAAAGGGATGAACGAAGACAAGATCTTGGTCTTTGGAAAGTTTCATCGCATGCTCGTAGGAATCATCATAAACTTTGCCGACCAATTCGACTGAAGCCCCCCAATTGAGAGTGTTTTGAACTTTAATGGATGGGGTCCATTCGGGCATCACAATTGTGGCTTTGATTCCTAATTGGTGACAGATCGCTGCAACCCCTTGAGCATGGTTTCCAGCACTTGCTGCAACAACCCCAGATTTTTTGCTTTGAGTTAAATTATCTAAAATACAATTAGCGGCACCACGAATTTTAAAAGATCCTGTGATCTGCAGGGACTCGCATTTAAGAAAAATATTTTTTTCTAATTCTCGGCTTAAGTAATCGAACTTTATGATAGGCGTGTTGCGGACGTAGGGAGCAATTCTGTGTTGAGCCGACTGTATTTCTTTAAGGTCTATAGGAGCTTTATTCATGTGGCATTGATGATAACACCAAGCCCCTAGACTGTCAT
>VGSE01000187.1 GCA_016875135.1 Deltaproteobacteria bacterium | reverse complement strand
CCCCAAGAAGCTACTTATGTGAAGGCTCTTTTTCAGTCAAGGTTTGATCCATTCCCTTCGGGTTAGAATTGTTAACAAATTGCAGTACTAACATATTGATGCTACCTTGCCACGTATTCCATACATAAGTTTCTATATAGCTACGAGGGGAAACCAAAGAAATGCTTAACAACAAAAAAGTTGCAGTCGTCCTGCCCGCCTTCAATGCAGAACTAACCTTGGAAAGAACTTTCAATGAGATTCCCAAAGATATTGTAGATGAAGTGATATTAGTCGACGATGCCAGCTCTGACAAAACGGTTCAACTAGCAAAGAAACTTGGAATTACGACTATTCAACACCAACACAATCGGGGATATGGGGGGAACCAAAAAACCTGTTATGAAGCTGCATTAAAATCGAGAGCCGATATCGTAGTCATGGTACACCCAGACTACCAATACACCCCAAAATTGATTACCCCAATGGCTGGCATGATTGCATTTGGAGTCTACGATTGCGTTTTGGGGTCTCGCATTTTAGGCAGAGGAGCATTGTCAGGTGGCATGCCCCTCTATAAATATATTTTCAATAGAATGCTAACCGCGGTTCAAAACATCCTACTTGGGCAGAAGCTTTCCGAATATCACACCGGCTATCGAGCTTTTTCTCGAGAGTTACTTCAGTCTTTACCCTTAGACCAAAATTCGGACGATTTTGTATTTGATAGTCAAATGCTTGTCCAAATTATCTTGGCGCAATTTAGAATTGGAGAAATTTCTTGCCCAACAAAATACTTTCCCGAGGCGTCTTCAATTAATTTTTCTAGGTCCGTTACGTATGGGTTTGGGTGTCTAGCAGCCGCCATTTCTTTTCGTCTAAAAACGCTAGGACTTTATTCATATCCGTACCTCGACTTAGTCCGCCGTCGCTGACAGCGGGCATTTTCATTTTTCTATTGGAATGAGCTTTATTTCAGCGCTGGGGTAATCTTCCGCATAAACCAACTTCATCCTCGTTACAGACTTGCGATGAATGCCATAGAGCCCCGCCAATACTGTTAACCGTTGTGGAAAGATAGAAAAATTTTCAACATCGACTGTAATCTCATTCAAGGGCTCCTCCGCATCGAGCTGTTTAGCAATGGCTATTTGATTATTCAAAGTCGGTCCAAAATGAAGACCACGGTCTCCCGAATTTGAAGAAATATATTCAATCCACACTACCAACAACAAAACCATGCTCCCAGCCCAAAGCCAGACCATTTTTCGAATTCTGTTAAGAGTGTAGGAGTCTGAGAGCTTCTTCCAAAATATGCAGAAGTAAACTGCCCAAGAGGCATTCATATAATGGGGGTGTGCTTTTAACTTCATTTTAAGACTAATAAACACAGTCATAGCCAGAACTGAAATAAAGAACCATCTTACCTGAACTGGAAAGCCATTTCTGGAAGAGAAAAGGCTCTTTAAACCGCCCAAATACATAATGGGTCCAATTAAAGATACCCCAATTAAAAAATAAATTATTATTTTTCCAATTCCGGAAAACGAGGCAAAGAAATTCGGACTGAAATACTCAAAAAATCCAACATATCCTACTAATCTTAAGCCAAGCAAGGGACTAAATATAATTGCAGCCCATTGCGGTTTTCCGTAAGGAACTAAAGTCTTGGCTAAAAATATAGCTTTCAAGTATGGTAGGCTGACAAACACCATTATCAGCTGCAGCAAGAGAAGCAGAAATATTCTTTTATGTTTCTCTTTTAACAATAAAATATTTATAAGGCCGCACCCAGGAATCAGAACAATTACCGACATCAGATGAATATGAAATAAGATAGCTGCCGTTACCGTGGCCAAAACAAATTCTATTTCCCTGCGAAAAAGCGAATATCGTATAACCGAAGAGCAATAGATTACCGAGACAGGAATCAAAAATACATTATCCCACAAAGTTCTCGTGTAGAAATAAACAAATGGAGATAAAAAAGCAAAAATCATTCCTTCTTTCTTTAGGTTTAAATCATTAGAAATCCTAAACAACCCAATAAAAATCAGCGCAACAGAAATGAGGATTTTGAGCAAGACAACCCCTACAAGGTCGTGAGTAACCCTCAAAAGTACTTGATAGATAAAATTAGGAACAGGGCCATACAACGTTCCGTTGCCGCCCGCGATTCCCAATTCTCCCCATCGATTAAAACGGTTAGCTTCCAAGGCTTTTTCAATGAGCAACGGTTGATCACATATCCAGTCAACATTTCCTGGGAACAGAAAGTAGCAAACCAAAACAAATCCTAATCCACCATACACTTTCCAGTTTTGAATGAAGTTCATGAAACCCTCACAGGCCATTTTAAGGTTTTAACACCTATAAAAGTTAATAGAGGAACAATAACAATCAGGCGAACAAGCGTGGTAGAACTCGGGTGAATCAATGTTTGTTCCAGATACAAGGGCCACAAAGAAGTTTGAGGCGGAGAAATATGAGTACTATAAACTAAAACAGAAAAAACAACTGAAACACAAACACTAACAAAGGTAATCCTCTGAACCAAGAGGGTCATCTGATTCCAACACATTGCAAGACTCACCCCAAAAACAGGGAAAATAGAACTTAGATACCTGGGCCCAGGGGTAAGTCCCCCATGCCAGCCACCAAAACAGCAGTTCATTGCTAGCAATAAAAACAGTCCCGACAGAGCAAACTTAAGTTCTTTGGGGACTCTATCACACTGCCCTTTTAGAATCATAAAAATTGACCACAAAACAAGCACAATAATCCAGGGAACAACCCAAAACATCCCGCGACTAAAACCAATTGTAAGCTGTTTAAAAATATCCATTCTCGGAAAGAGATGTAGAATTCCCCACAAATTATTATTTTCAGTAAGAACGTCCTGAAATTCTGGATTTTGAAATTGATTTGCTATTAAAAACGGACTCCCAAAACATACCTTATGGTAAAACAGCCAAAGAACAAAAGGCACTACACCGCCCAAAAATAACCGAAAATAATTTTTTCGGTCGAAGTGGATCAAGACAAGAAGCGGAAGCCCTAATAGAACAGCGCTATAATCTGATAAAACCGCCCAACCAAAGCATGCCCCTACTTCGTAGTATCGATGGCGTTGAGCAAATAAGACCATTCCTAGAACACACACAGCCGTCAACCCGTGCCCATAATAAGTGCTCATAAACAAAGCAGCTGTATTACCAAACAAAATGGCCCCTAGCGATAGATATACAACCGATAAGGATTTGTTTTGTTCAATAAGTTGTTTAGCGAAAAAGAATACCAAACCAATGAACGGAATTAACTGAAATAGATAAGAAAATAGTTTTAACCAGCTAGCTTTAGACCTAACTAGAATGTTCACTCTTTGTTGTCTATCTGACACTCCAGCCAACCTCATCTTAACTAACAAATAAAAAAGCGGGGCAGCAAGCAGAACCGGCCCCGGAGCCTTATTTGAATAATAATGCCCATCGGGAGTCCTAGCCCAATCCACAGTTAGATCTATGTAGTGGTCAATCGCAAAAGAATGTTCTTCCTCGATGGCTAACAGAGTAGCAAATCGAGAGGCAGCATTGGTCCCTGCACTTAAGTGGCAAATTAGATTAACTATAAAAAAAATAAGGACCCAATAAGAAACCCATGATTTTTCATTTTTCTTGGTCGAGGGACCCATTGATGCCTAAGCTCTCTTTCACAAAAACACTGCATATTTATTCAAAACAGATTAGATGTCCAAGCCTTTTTCTACAAAATCTTCGCTGGATCATAAGACAAAGTCCCTTTAAACTATAAGGAAACTCAAGAAGGGAGTTCTCATGAAAACAATCATTCAAGGTTTAATTGGGGTCCTATTTAGTAGCAACCTAGTAGCTCACACATTCCCAGATCACATCACCTGCAAAGCAAGAGTGGCTCTTAACCGAATCTATTTTGCTGAACTTCACCGATCCACAAAGGAAATCGTTGTAACTTCCGATAATGGCGCTAAATGGGAAGGGACAGCCAGTAAATATACTT
>VGSE01000186.1 GCA_016875135.1 Deltaproteobacteria bacterium | reverse complement strand
TCTTCAAGTGAACTGTCCTTGAAAGGAGATTTAAAATCTGTAAATGCCAAATAAAATAAAAATAAAAAAGAGAATGTCAGAAAAACGGAAATTGTTTTCCAAGGAGAGAGTGACTTTCGTACAGGATTTGAATGAAATGTAAAAAAAGGCTTCACCGTTCAACCTCCGTGAGGTGACGAATCGGCTGGAGTAAAGGTGAGACGGCGCAGGCCATGATATTACCGGTATGTATTTGAAGTTCTTTTGAATAGGCATGAGATTGAGGCTCCTCCCAAATTTTATTCAATGCCCTCATCATCAATGGAGAATCTTCCGCGAATCTTCGAAAATATTCCAAGTCGTTTAAAAGACGAGAAAGGGCTTCAGGCCCTTTTTTCTTTTGGTATGTATTCCATAAATTAAGAACTGAACGAGTTCCCTTATTGTAGGCCATAGCAGAGAAAAGCCAGATAATGTCAGGGTCATAAGAAATGGCTCGGTTATCGAGTAATCGAGTAAGATGTTTGTATCGATTGTTGAGATAGAGTGCGGAAGCCACTACAGCGGTGGGAATCGAATAATAAGAAGAGGGATGAAGGAGATCTCTTTTTTTGGCTGTGATGGGGCGGATATCATGGCCAAACATCAGGTATAAAAGATTTACGCTTTCCGAGCTGTATCTTTCTAATTGGTAATTCACCTCGAAAAAACTAAAACGAGAAAATTGCCCCAAACCTAAAGATGCCTTTTCGTTCTCTATGCCCTCAAGGTGATTAAGTCGGCTCTCCTGAAATAAAAGACACCATAACAATGATTGAGGAATATCCAGGTATTCACTCGCGGACAAGAGGGCTTTGTGGATTTCTAGCTCATCTTGTTCTTGGAGCGTTTGAGAGTTTTTAAGTTGAGTAAGTTCAGTTTGAAATTTTGTATTGGCGGGATAGTGAGCTGCAAAGAGGGTTGGCTTAATATTGGCTTCAATTACCATTGGAGAAGGAGCTTTTTTAGGAGATAGGGCAAACCAAATAGTCCCTGTTAGAGCGGTCGAGAAAAGTAGCACCCATAGCTTTGGGAATAGTTGTCTCAAAATACTGACTTTTTGAGACAAAAAATTGTTTTGTGACTCATTATCCAAGACTAGATTTCTCCGCTAATACTATTCGGAAAAATTGAGTGAAAAGGTGAGTCGTTTCCCTGAGATACGCTAAGTGTTATCGATTTATGTTAGCTATTCCATTTTGTTTGGAGAACTTGGGTGAGAAACCACATTTTTATTGAACGAAATTAAAAGGAATTTAAGATTTTTAAGAACTCTTCGGGTGAAATAATGCCATGCACCCTTGGGCTTTCTCGAACTTTGCCTGATGAGTCAGCAAAGACTAAGGTGGGAAGACTTAGTACTCCATATTTTTGCAGGATTTGATCGTTCGCGTCATTTGAGTCAGTGACATCAATTCTCAATAGGATGAACTTAGACTTAAGAATTTCACTGACCTGAGCTTGTGTGAAAACAGTTTTTTCAATCACATGACAGGCTTCACACCAATCGGCAGAAAAGTCGACAAAAATAGGAAGGTTCTTTTCTTTGGCTTGGGCCAAAGCTTGCGCTTCATTAGTTATCCAATGAACCGTTGAAACCAGTGAGCTTTTCTGAGTTTTTGGGACTCCAAAAGTCTTTTTGTACCAAAGATTCCCATAGTATCCAGCAGCGACTATCATGAGAGCAGCTAAACATCGGTTTACACTGAGCATCCAGTTTCCTGATCTGGGAAGTTTGGCGAGAACTCCAGAAAAACCACCAATTAAAAGAAATAAAACTCCTAACCCAAGTGAAAAACTAAAGAAGTACACTAAACCGTGCAGAGCATTCGAAGTGTCAAAGACAAAAGCTAAAATACCGGCAATGACGGGTCCCACGCAGGGGCTGACGATTAGTCCTGAAAATAGTCCCATTAAAAAAATCCCAGGTAAGCTTTCGGAGTCCCCAATTCTAGCCAACTTGGTTTGCCAAGACGCGGGAAGTGCAATTTTAAATAAACCCCACTGGCCTAAAGCTAACGTAAGAAATAAAAGAGTCAGAAAAGCCAACATCAAACTACTTTGTAGTAATTTACCAAAGAGCGATCCTGTTAGACCGGCGACTAGACCCATGATGGAATAGGTTGCAGCCATTCCAGCGACATAAACTGAACTTAAAAAGAATGTATGCCAGTTAAAAGTTGAGACTTTGTGGTTTTTTCCATGTTTTTGGGCGGCTCTTCCAAAGATATTAATCGTGATGGGAATCATGGGATACACACAAGGGGTGAGGCTTGTAAGAATTCCGGAAGCAAAACACAATAACACGGCTAGCCAGCTTTTTTGTGTGGCAATTAGCTTAATTTGATCTGAGTCAATGTTTTTTAGAAGATTCCAAAAACCAAAGAGACTTTCTAAAATGTCGCTTTGAATAGCCGAGCTGAACATCTCCTTATTTTAAATCGAGACAGGTAAAAAAGCCAAAAATCTTCCATAGGTTGAGGCTTTTTTTTAACACTCGTTACTATTTAAACGATAAGAGAAGTATGAAGCCATTTTCTTGGATCAAAACCCCTTTAAGTATGATGGTGAGAACCCAACAGATAAGCTACGCGATTTCTCGCCGTGGAGCAGCAGCCGGACTAAAGGATCTTGGGATCGAGGTGGGGAAAAGGGGGGTTGCCCTGATAACTCGAAACCAGCCGACGTCCCGTTCATTTGACTCCATTTTTGGGAAAAGGTTGGCTGCTACTTTTATTGATCTAGGCCCGACCTTTATAAAATTAGGACAAATGTTGGCTCAACGCCCGGATTGGGTGGGGGAGGATATTGCACGAGAACTTAGAATTTTGTTCGATAGAATTCCCGGTATTTCCTATAGAAAAGTTGAGAAGATTTTAAAGAGTGAATGGGGAAAGGATAAATTTCGAAAGGCAATCTTGAAAATTGAGAAAAAACCCTTGGCTTCCGCCAGTTTAAGTCAAACCCATGTAGCTTCGCTTCGAGACGGGCGCGAAGTGATTCTGAAAGTTCAAAAACCTAAGGTAGAGCAACTGGTTCGCTTAGACTTGCAATTGATAGAAAGTGCAGTGACCGTATTAGAAACTTTGTATCCGAAATTAAGTTTGAAGTTAGCTTTTAATGATTTCAAACAGGCGACTCTACGTGAAATTGACTATCGTGAAGAGGCAAAAAATATCGACAGATTCCAGAAAAATAATCGGACGGTTTTTTCCTCTTCCTCAGTAGTTTTTCCGAATTATGAAAAAGATCTTCTTACAAAAAGGGTGATTGCTTTAGCTCCCATGCGAGGGAAAAAAGCCTCGGAGCTAAAAAATAATTCTAGAGCTGCGAAAAGAGCAGCTCATTTAGGAGCTACAGCTGTCTTGGAACAAATTTTTGAGCATGGCTTCTTTCATGCTGATCCTCATGCTGGAAATCTTTTTTTTCTGGAGGATAGTGGCAAGCTTGGCTTTATCGATCTGGGGCTTGTTGGGCAACTTGAGCCTCAGGACAGGTTAAAGTTCAGTCGAGTGATGTTAGCCATTGTTAAAAGGGACCGAAATAATTTAGCTCGATCTTTATACGCATTAGGGGTGGCTGGCAAAACGACTCAATACTCTGAGTTTGAATTAGGGATTCAGAAAATTCTCGATGGGATCAAATCCAAAGGAATGAAAAACATAAAAATAAATAAGGTGGTTGACGAGCTCTTTGAAGTGGCCCACAGCAATCAAATTTATATTCCTAATCGGTATCTCATGATGATCCGGTCTTGTTTGATGATCGAGGGAGTTGCTAAAGAATTAGATAAAGATATTTCCTTAGTAGGACTTGCGGCCCCCATTCTTACCCGAACGGTGCTTAAGAACTTTAACCCTTTAAGAATTCTCCGTTTAGGTAAGTAAGTTTTTGGGTTTGATAAGTTTTCTTGGGGTTTCACTTGATAATTCACCTCATCGGCAAATGGCCAATAGTATGTAGTTAATTCCCAAGTGAAAACAAGGGTTTAGATGGTGCGGCGTGTAAAAAGACGACTGGC
>VGSE01000185.1 GCA_016875135.1 Deltaproteobacteria bacterium | reverse complement strand
TCATCACGCGGCTTTTGCTAAGTGAGGGTGGAAAAAATCAAATCCTAAACCTTAAAGGGGCAGGATTGGATGGCAAACACGCTCTAGTTAAAGACTATGATATCGACCCAGTAACTCGAAAATTGATTCACGTTGATCTTTTAGAAATCGATGTGACTAAGAAAATTGAAGTCACAGTGCCTTTAAACTTCGTAGGTAAAGCAGCCGGCGTTGGCGAAGGTGGCGTTCTCAATTTCATCGAAAGAAAAATTGCGATCAAGTGCTTACCGACAGCGATTCCTCAACACATTGATGTCGACGTAACGGCATTGACGATTGGGCACTCCCTTCATGCTGATGAAGTGAAGCTTCCTGAAGGCATCGAACGAACTTCTAAATTGAACTCAACTCTTGTGACCTGCGTTCCTCCGACCAAAGAGGAAGAAGCAGTGGCCTCGCTGGCTCCGACTGCTGAGCCAGAAGTTATCACTGAGAAAAAACCTGCTGAAGGTGAAGCTGCTGCAGCTGGTGAAGTTAAGAAAGAAGAAAAGAAGAAATAACTTCTTCTTTGAAACTATTCCGTGGCAAATCAAGCTGAGACTTTTCTTATTATCGGCCTGGGAAATCCCGGGCCGAAATATGATAAAACTCGGCACAACATTGGTTTTGAAATTGTCGACTCACTCGTTAAAAGCTGGGACGCTCCCAATTTCAGTCCAAAGTTCAAAGGATTGTTCTGCCAGCTTTCTCGAAGCGGCGTAAAAGTCCTCCTACTTAAACCCCAAACCTACATGAATCTCAGTGGGCAAAGTGTTCAAGAGGCAGTTCACTTTTATAAAATCAACCCCTCTTCTCAGCTTTTAGTCATTAACGATGATTTAGATCTGCCCCCTGCACTTCTGCGACTAAGGCTTTGCGGAGGAACAGGTGGCCACAATGGATTAAAATCGATAACTGAGTGTTTGGGGACCGAGTCTTTTGCTAGGCTAAGAGTTGGCATTGGTCGTTCAGATAAAATCCCGACCGAAAATTATGTTCTTGGCAAAATTCCCACGGTGGAACAACCTGCTTTTGAAGAGGCCATCCTTCACGCCCGAGAGGGCATTGAAGCTATTTTAAAAGATGGACTCCCAAAAGCCATGAATGTTATCAATGTAAAACGAGGTCAAGATGAGTCTTAAATGTGGAATTGTAGGTCTACCCAATGTTGGGAAATCTACTCTTTTTAATGCGCTAGGATCAGCAAAGGCCGAAGCCGCTAATTATCCTTTTTGTACGATTGAACCCAACATGGGCATTGTTGAAGTTCCGGATCCGAGACTCCACGAGCTCTCAAAAATCATGGGTTCGCAAAAAACTATTCCTGCAACCACAGAAATAGTCGACATTGCTGGAATTGTTAAAGGTGCAAGCAAGGGTGAGGGTCTAGGTAATCAATTTCTTTCCCATATTCGTCAAGTCGATGCGATTGTTCACTTGGTTCGTTGTTTTACCAATGATGATATCGTTCATGTCGACGGAAGCGTAGATCCGGCTCGAGATATCGAAGTAATTAATACGGAACTTCTATTAGCTGATTTACAAACTTTAGAAAAACGGATCGATAAGGATCGACGACTTGCAAAATCAGGGGACAAGGAAGCCCGAAAAAACTCGGAAATATTTGAAGGTCTTCTAAAACACATGAATGAGGGCAAACCGGTACGCTCATTTTCATTAGACCCTGTAGACCAACCTCGTATAGCTCCCTTATTCTTTTTGACAGCGAAACCTGTGCTTTATGTCGCTAATTCAAGTGGGAAACCGGAAGAACAGGCCTATATTCAAGTGGTTGCTGAAGTCGCTAAAAAAGAAAATGCGAAACACATCGTCATCGATTGCAACTTAGAAAGTGAAATAGCCCAACTTCCTGAGAGTGAAAAACAGGAGATGTTGGAAACCATGGGGCTTGAAGAACCTGGACTCCATCGATTTATTAGAGCTGCTTTTGAACTCTTAGGTCTTGCGACCTATTACACGCTTGGACCCAAAGAGGCTAGAGCTTGGACGATTTCAAAAGGGATGAAGGCCCCTCAAGCTGCGGGAGTCATTCATACCGACTTTGAACGCGGATTCATCTGTGCTGAAACCTATCGTAGTGAAGATTTGGTTCGATTGGGAAGCGAACAAAAGATTCGAGAAGCTGGCCTTTTTCGTCAAGAAGGCAAAGAATATATTGTCCAAACCGGCGATGTGCTTCTCTTCAGGTTTAATGTGTAATGAGTGCTAAACCCACAATCAGCGGCTTTACGATTGTCCGTAATGCAACTCTTTTAGATTACCCTTTAAGAGAATCGATTCTCTCGGCCCTTCCTCTTTGCGATGAGTTTATTATTAATTGTGGAGATTCTGAGGACGACACCACTCAAATCGCCCAGGAACTCTGCAATGAATTTCCCTCAAAAATTAAACTTATCCGCACCCAATGGGCTAAAGAAAATCAATCAGGAGGGTTTCAGTTAAAAAAACAATCCGATTTAGCTCTCGCGCAAGCCAAGAATGATTGGTGTTTATACATTCAAGCGGATGAGGTCTTACATGAAGCCGACCACTCCTTAATTCTTGAAGCTATAAAAAAAGCCAGTCTACAGCCGGAAGTCGACGGTGTTTTATTTGATTACTTGCATTTTTATGGAAATTTTTCTTACCAGATTCAAGGGCGCAATTGGTACCGTAAGGAAGTTAGAGCTTTTAAAAACCATCGCCAAATTGAAGCCTTCAGAGACGCTCAGGGCTTTAGACGTGAAGGAAAACGAATTAAGGTAATCCCAAGTGGAGCTCGTGTTTTTCACTACGGCTATGTAAGAACTTCAGATTCTCTTAGAAAAAAAGCGGAGCAGATGGCGCAGTGGTGGGGAGAGAGGGTCATCAGTTCTCCTGAAAGCTTTCTGCTCAAAAAACATGTGGGGTTATCTCTGTTCACTGAGACACACCCTCAATGGATGCAAAAAAAAACAATGCAAAACTCCAACTATTGTGATCCCATGAAAGGGAAACGGCGTTGGGACCGAAATGAAATTAAAAACGCCATTACGCTATTATGGGAAAAGATTGTTCCCTATCGAATCGGTGAATTCAAAAATTACGAATTAGTCTAGGTAAGAACCCTCAATCTAGTCCTCTAGTTGACTGACCAGAACTTGTATTTCAAAACGACCCTTAGGTGTGGTGCCGGTTACTTTATGGGTCGCATAGAGCCGATTAAAATTATTCACTAAGGCCTTACCGGTGTAAATACTAGGCAGTGATAATTGAAAATTCATCCCTTGTTGCTCGAGCTCCCGCATTAAGTTGCCACCAATTTGATTGCTAACTTCATTTAGGCAATCAAAAAGATCCAACCTATTTTTCTCTTCATCTAATTGGTATTTCTCCACTGTATGACTAAGGAGCGCCCGAGCACAGTTCAATTCATAACTTAAAAACAGTGTCAGATCGGGCTCATTTTCAATAGGGGAATGACAAGAAATAATTGCTGTCACCCCACCTTCAAAGCCAATCAGATCGGATTGAGCCGATAGTGGGTGGTAAGTCAAAGAAAGTCCCAAAGCCTCAAATTGATTTTGACACTGCTTCTTGGCCGTTTCTAAAACTGAGCGAGTGATGACATTGACCTTTGCAGGAACAGCATACTGGGTCTGCATCTCGGAAGGAAGCCTGAAGTCACCCACTAAATAAAACAAAAACCCATCCCACTCGACAGAATAGCAGTAAGTAGGCTTACCTAAAATTCTTAACGGTTGCCCCCAACCAAAATAGGTCAGAGGATAAAGGGCACGGACTGAAACACCGTCTTGAGTGCTCGTTTCTGAAATCTCATGGCCCATATCTTTCCCGAATTCGGTCAATGACTCAACATTGTATTTAAGAGACAACCTATTTTTTTTCCCGGAGACGCGTGGAAGAATGCATTGATTGAACGTGTCCTCGGGAATCAACAATCCCGCATATCCTACTCTCTCCCCATTGAACTGAATTAATGTTCCGTAGGGTTGAGAAAGGGCCTTCTGAAAATCTAACTCAGGCAGCACCTTGATTTTTTTATCAGAGCCTGAAAAAGAGAGAATTTTCTGTAAACT
>VGSE01000184.1 GCA_016875135.1 Deltaproteobacteria bacterium | reverse complement strand
ACCTTCACGGGTAATTTTAAATTCACTTACTCAAGCGGCAATCCTACTACCGGAAACAGCGGATCGCTTGCGGCGTGTGTATCCAGCGATACCACCAAAGTGTCCCTTCCCAGTTCTGGAACATTCACAGCTTTGGCGACGACAAGTGCGAATAATCCGGTGACGATAACCTGTCAGATCGGATCTTCTCTCTATGAAACAAAAGCGTGCGGTACCTGGACTGTCACAGTCACATCCGTGTCTTACGGCCCCGGCGGTAACACCACCCAAATGTACGCCATGCTCTCCCCAGCCACTACCAAAAGGTATGGCTTTACTTGGGGTAGCTCCTTACAGTGACATCATTTACAAAATTGCTATAATAAAAATGCACAATGAAAAATTTTTTTTCTCTTTCTATTACAATACTCGGCATTTTTTTGATCGGCTACCATGTCTTTCAGCTTTGGACCTCACACCATTCTAGTTTTCACCAAGATGAGTACCAACATGTTCACATGGCTTGGAATGTCCTCAGCGGAAAGCTAATCTATCGCGACTTTTTTGACACCCACGGGCCTCTTTCAGCTTGGATCTTTAGTGGGTTACTCAAAATCAAAAGCGGTGCAATCGCTTCCATTGATTCGCTTTTTTATTTACGCAATATTTGTTTATCTTTTCTTTACTTAAGCTTTGTTCTTCTTTTTTGTTGTCTTCAACTTTTCACACCAAATCTTGCTCTGAACCTAATCGCGCTCGCGCTCTTTGCTGGTCAATTAACGATTCAAGTGACAGCCTTTCGAATTCGTCCCGATGTTTTTATGCTCGCTAGTTTTCTCTCTTTTCTTATTTTTTGGATGCGGCAACGTCGATTTTTCGCAGGGATTTTTTTAGGGGTAACCATTGGGCTTAATCCCAAATTTATTTTTTTCAATGTCCCCATCTTGATTTTCGATCTTCTGAATAAACTTAAGTCTGAAAATTCTTCTAAAGAAGGTAATCCCCCCAAAATCAATAAAATTCAAACGTCCCGATTTGCTCTTTTGGCCGGTGAGTTACTTGTTTTTATCTTAATTTCCTGCATCCAAGCATTTCAGGGAAACTTGGTGGACTCCTTGGATAGTCAATTTCTTAATAATTTCCGTGTTGTTGCTCTTCGTGTGCCTTTTTCCGGAAATCGATTCGCGCTTCTTCGAGGCTTTTTGGAGCTAGATAGCCTTTTGTTATTCTGTTATTTGGTTTTTATTGGCTGGATATCGTTTCTCATCTATCGACGACATATTGATTGGAGTCAAAACTTTAAACTGGTATTGATGCTTTCAGTTTGCGGTTTACTGCAACTTGCCGCGCCCATGTCTCACCATGGAACCCTATTGTCCCTTCCTTGTTTTATTATGTTGATGAGCTATGTCGTAGATAGAGCCTTATCAAAAAAAATATGGGGCCAAAGCCTTTTTCTCATCCTAGCCATTCTCACCGCTGCTATTAGCTATCAACAGCTCCCAAAGTATAATTCAAGCCAACCCAATTTAAGGTCGCTAAGTAAGGCCCTTTCTGAGCTCCCCAGAACCGAACCCATCTTCTACATTTGGCCCAATCGCTGCCCCGCCTATATTTTCAACAGCGACCATGGAAAATACTGGGGGAACCTAGTGCAAACTCCTGAGATGGATAGCGGAAGGGATATCAATCGCTTTCTAGATCCACAGATCAAGTGGGTCGCAATAGATGATGTCCTATTTCCTTTTCTTTTGCCGACCGAAAGAGATTATCTCACAAATCATTTTGTTAAGTCCGATTGCTTGTGGCAGCGAAAATAGCCCCTTTTTTTTAGGATGACTCGACTTTTCTTATCTTGAGAGTTATCCCTTTCTTATGAATAAGTCTCTATGCCTTCAAGAACAGTATGCCCCTAACAACACCTGTTTCGGGTGTGGCCCTTCAAACTCCAAAGGACTCAAAGTGCGCAGTTTCCCTAAAGGTGATGAAGTCGTGGCCGAGTGGATACCCGAATCCCATCACGAGGCCTTTCCGGGAGTTTTAAATGGGGGAATTATCGGAGCGCTTTTAGATTGCCACTCCAATTGGACGGCTGCTTGGGCCTTAATGAATAAAAGCCATGAAGCTTCACCTCCCTGTACTGTGACGGCCGATTATGCCATTTCTCTTAAACGTCCTACCCCATCGAATACCACTATTTTTCTTTTAGCTAAAGTTGCCGAACTCAAAGATGACCGGGCTGTCATCGAAGCTACTTTAACAGCTAATGGAAAAGTCTGCGCCACTTGTCGCGGAACTTTTGTTGCGGTGAAACCGGGCCATCCGGCTTACCACCGTTGGTAGAAAACTTTTTTATTTTTTTGGAGTAAAGCTAATGGGATTTTTAGGAGCACATATGTCGATAGCTGGGGGGTTGTACAAAGCTATCGAACGAGGGGATGAAGTAGGTTGCGAATCGATCCAGATTTTCACTCAAAGCAGTCGAACTTGGAAAACCGAACCGCTTAAAGAAGAAGAAATTTCGGCCTTTAAAACAGCTTTCAAAAAGGCCAAGGTCGTTAAAAGAGTGGTGGCTCACAATAGCTATCTTCTCAATTTATCAACGGATAACTCTGAAGTCAGAAAAAAATCGATCGATTTTTTTGTCGCAATGATGGAAAGATGCGAAGCTCTGGGAATAGAATCGCTCATCACCCATCCGGGTAGCCACCTTGGCGCCGGAGAGGAGATCGGTCTTAAACGAACAAGCCAAAGTCTCAATGAGGTTTTAAAGTGTTGTGCTGGATTTAAAACGGATCTTTTAATTGAAAACACTGCGGGTCAGGGGGGCTGTGTCGGCCATAGTTTCGAGCATCTACAAAAAATAGTTGAGCAGACCCAACACTCTGAAAAAATATTTTTCTGCTTTGACACTCAACACGCTTTTGCAGCTGGATATGACCTGAGAAACAAAGCGGCGTACGAGAAGGTATTTAAAGAATTTGATAAAAAGCTTTCTTTAAAACAACTCAAAGCTTTTCATCTCAACGATGCGCAGAAAGATATCGGTTGTCGAGTGGATCGACACGCTAATTTGGGCAAAGGTTTTTTGGGTATTGAGGCATTTCGTCCCCTAGTGACGGACAAACGCTTTAAAAATCTCCCCATGTGCCTTGAAACCGCTCCGGGAGAAGAAATGGAAAACTACCGAACGGAACTTGCCCAACTTAAAATGATGAGATCCTCATAAAGGGAAGTGACGCTAGCTTTTTAGAAAGCCTGCACTGATAAAATATACTCGAGTGCCACAACCTCTTTCGTCAGCAATTTAAATTGGTAGTTGATGAAGACTTTCTTACCGTCTTCTTTCTCTTGCCAAGCAAAGTGGAGTTGTTTGTTTCCTGATTTTACCATGACGGTGTAGATGGATCCCGATTGAAAGACAGAGACATTCTCCTGCTTAAAATCAATGAATCCGGGGTCGCAACCGGTAGGCTGACAGTAAGGGAATCTTAAAAATTCGGTGCCGGGTTCTTCGCCCTGAGACCATTCTGCGGTAGCGGAATCCTCACTGTGAGGAGGCTCACCGCCCACAAGTTCAACCTTATAATTCCCTCTAACCTTCTTTATGAAACTGGCAGTATCGATCTTTTTCCCGGCAGCTCCTCCCTGTGAAAGGTGAACCGTGGTCTCTTTCACACAATGATCCACATTGCATTGAGAGGCATCGACAACCAGGTACCCGTCGGCAAATAGATAATCGATTCTAGCTTGTTCGGGCCCTTTCTCGAAGCTCTGGTAGACCCCTTTAGCATCTCGAGTGAGAACCGTCTCTTTTCTAGGAGAGCTAAATACTAGCAAGCTCACCGGATTACTCGAAAGTTTTAAAGGGGTTATCTTGATCCCCACTTCAGTGTCACTCACAAATATTTCGGCCTTACCGGCTGCAAGGGGATTGCCCAAGTATTGCACTACAGGATAGGTACCAATCAGGTCTTTTATTAAATCGACATTAGCATCGGCCTTAAGGCTAGGGGCAACGATAAATAACGCTAAGAGAAAAAATGTGCGAACCATAAAAAAAACCTCCTGTTTAAGATGTGCTTGTTAAGCTCCTTACAGTTTTACTCTATCAAACTCTGAAAAAAACCCGCGCCG
>VGSE01000183.1 GCA_016875135.1 Deltaproteobacteria bacterium | reverse complement strand
ATCTTTTTTGCTAAACTCGGCATGACGCTTTAGATCGTAGTCTGTGCGATTAGCAATACCTTCAAGCTCAGCTCGCCCAAAGGGAAAATCGTACTCAATGTCAGCGCATCCTGCAGCATAATGAGCTAACTCGTTTTGTTCGTGCTCCCTCAAATGGAGTTTTTCTTTCTTTATGCCGTATTTTAAATACCACTGATATCTCTCTGCCTTCCAATACTCAAACCACTTGGTAGCTTCCTCTTTATCGGGCCGGCAGAAAAATTCCATTTCCATCTGCTCAAACTCTCTTGAGCGAAAAGTAAAATTCCTTGGGTTAATTTCATTTCTAAAAGCTTTACCAATTTGCGCTATACCGAAAGGAATTTTTACTCGGCAGGTATTCACCACATTATCAAAGTTGGCAAAAATCCCCTGGCAAGTTTCAGGCCTCAAAAAAACTTGAGAGCTATTATCCTCCATAGCCCCAACAAAAGTCTTAAACATTAAGTTGAAGTGACGAACTTCTGTGAACTTATCTTTGGTTCCGCAAGTAGGACATTGATTGTTTACGATGTGATCGGCTCTAAAGCGACCTCGGCATTGTAAACAGTCGACCATGGGATCGGTAAAAGATTGGACGTGGCCCGAAGCTTCCCAAACCTTAGCGTTCATAAGAATGGAGCAATCCACCCCTTCGATATCGGTTCGGCGTGTAACCATGTCTCGCCACCACAACCCCTTGATATTTCTTTTAAGCTCAACTCCAAGAGGTCCGTAATCCCAACAACCGTTCAGCCCGCCGTAAATTTCACTCGACTGAAAAATAAAAGCCCTTCGGCGACAAAGCGAAACAATCTGTTGCATGGTTTGGTCACTGCCTTTAGCCATAAAAACTTTAGATCCTCTCCTTAAAAATTTAAAGAAATAGTTCCGTAATCTAACCCCAAAGAAATGGCTTAGTCTAGTTTTGTCATGGGTTTAAAGTACGATTTATTTTATCTAAATTGGGACAAAATCTCTAAAATGAGGGGAATAAAAAGCCATAAAAATGTAGGCGGCAAAAAGAAGAGCATCAAAACTATGTTGGCTTTAGTAGGAAGGGCTCGACAATGCATTTCAAATTCTCTCTCCTGTTCGCGTCGTAGGGCTAAAGTTACAGCCTCAACTCCATGAATTAATTGAGCCCCGCTTAAATAAAGCTCCCACAGAATACCAAACCACATTCGATACGACACGTTGCGACAGTTGTTTTTTAGATCTAATAGCAGCCCGCCTAAATCACTCTCAGCACTGAACTGAGCCTGCGTCCCTCGCAAATCACTTAAGAGTTCCGGTGAAAATGTCCCCTCAAGAGCTCGTAAGGTTTCTGGCCAACTATACGACAAAGAAAATCCAGCTTTAAGATAGAGCGCCAGGGAGTCAAAAAAACAGATCAGACCATAGCGATATTTTCTTTGCTCCCATTGAAGATAGAAGGGTTGAGATAAACGTTTTAATAGAATTTTGTAATTTGCCATAAGACCCAAACCCCTAATATTTCCAACCCCACCGCCAAGCCCCCAACCCAAATGAAACTCCCCTGATTTTTTAAAGAGACAAATAGCTCTGGATTAAAAAACCAAAGAACCGCCGATAGAATCCAGGGAACAAAAAACGCAAGAAGAGCTTGAGCCATGGATTGCCTTCTCAAATCCTCAATCTTTTTTTGGTAATGCTGTTCCACTTCCATGGAAGGAATCATCTGCTCCAACAACGGGGAGACCGCCAACCCCTGAGTATAAGCCATTTCAAGAGTGGCGAGATAAGTACCAATCAAAGGAAGTTCCGTTTTTTTTCTAAACTGGGATAAAACTGCACTGAACCCCTTCCCTTCTTGATAGTTTTCAAGATACTTTCTTAAGAGAAGGGTGAAGGAGGTTGATTGGTTTTGGGTCAAGTCAAATAAGGCCGAGTTAAAACCTCGTCCCGATTGAATCAACCCCAAAAGCCCATAAAAGAATGATAAGGCCGCCATTTCTAATTTGCGTTTTTGAAAATTTTTCACCTGAAAAGAAACTCCTCGAAAGACTAAGGGCACCGATAACAGTGAGAGGAATCCAAAACTTAAACTCCGAAACCAAAACCAGGACACCAGAAAACCCATTGCTAATACAACAAGACAAGTAGCGTTAAAACTCAGCCAATAGATTTCCGTACCGGAAAAGCTCTTTTGATTTTCCTTAAGTTCTCGCCAAATAAGAAGTTTCAAGGCTTGAAATAACAACTGAAAGACCAAAAAAAAGAGGATTAAGGCAACAACCCCCCAAAAAATAAGGTAAAATATTTTATCCATTTGAACCAAAGACTGCAATTTAAAGACCGCATATAAGGAGTCCAAAATGACCGCATCAGTTGTTGATGGAAAGAGTATCTCGGAAATCTACTTAAAACGAATTCAACTTTCTCCTGAAGGAACTGCCTACTTGGCTAAATCCCAAGGGGTCTATCAAAAAGTGACTTGGAAAGAGGTCCATTTAAAGGTTTTAGGCATTTTTCATTCTTACAAAAAACTAGGGATTGAACCCGGAGAGCGAGTTGCAATTTTAAGTAATACACGCCCTGAGTGGTTTATCGCAGATCTAGCCAATCTCTGTTGCGGGGTCGTTACTGTACCCATTTATCAATCCAACACGCCTGATGATGTGGCCTACTTGATTGAGCACAGCCAATCAAAACTTATTTTTGCCGAAGACGAAGCCATGGTAAAAAAATTGGAGACGGCCTTTACTCTAAAAAAACTGAGTCTCCCGGTAGTTGTTTTTCAATCTCCCGTAAGTCCCATTAATGGTGCGCCTCCGATTCCTTTTGAAGAATTTGCCGCTCCTATCCAAAACCAAACTATAGAAGCCGATTTTAGAAAGAACGCCGAATCCATTTTACCCGATCATATTGCTTCGATTTGTTACACCTCGGGGACAACAGGACAGCCTAAGGGAGTCGTATTAAGCCACTTCAATTTTTTAGGCGAGTTACGCGGGATTATCGATAACATTACTTTGAATTCCGAGGACTCTACGCTGGCCTTTTTACCTTTTGCGCACATCCTAGGAAGAATTGAAAGCCTGCTACCGCTTATAGCCGGAACACATCTTGCTTTTGCCGAAAACATCAACACCCTTTCTCAAAATTTAATTGAAGTAAAACCAACCGTATTGATCAGCGTTCCAAGAATTTATGAAAAAATTTATTCAAAAATTCAATCTGAAGTAGCTGCGCAACCAAAATTCAACCAGTCAGTTTTCAATTGGGCAGTTAGCCTAGGGAGAAAAGTAGCTCGACTAAAGTCGGACCTTCAACCCATCCCTCTATCCTTAGAAATCAAATACAAAATTGCGGACCAATTGGTCTTCTCAAAAATCAGACAAAAGTTTGGGGGTCAAATCAGGCTTACTGTTTCCGGTGGAGCTCCTCTAGCTGCAAATTTATGTGAGTTTTACCATGCAGCAGGCATCAAAATCATTGAGGGATACGGGCTAACCGAAACAACTGCTGCCGTTACAGTGAATCGTCCTGATGACTTTAACTTTGGGACCGTAGGAAAACCGATCGGTAACATTGAAATCCGTTTAGCTGCCGATGGAGAGATCCAAACTCGAGGGGACATGGTTTTTAGAGAGTATTATAAAAACCCAACTGCCACGAATGAAGTATTTACAGAGGATGGATGGTTTTGTACTGGCGACATTGGAGAGATTACTCAGAGAGGCTTTGTAAAAATCACCGACAGGAAAAAGGAACTCATTAAAACCTCTGGGGGAAAATACATTGCCCCTCAAAAACTGGAAAACATGCTAAAAGGCATCAGATTTATCAGCCAAGCTATGATCTACGGAGATCGTGAAAAGTATGTCATCGCTTTAATCACTTTAAACGAGCCAGAAATATTAAAGTGGGCATCCCAACAGGGAATTGTCTTCTCTACATATGAGGATTTGACCAAAAATCCAAAAGTGACTGACCTTATCGAAAATGAAATCATTTCGGTCAATAAGAACCTGGCTAGCTTTGAAACCATCAAGAAGTTTAGACTTCTTCCCAAAGACTTTACGATTGAGTCGGGAGAGCTCACCCCTTCGCTAAAACTCAAAAGAAAAGTTTGTGCCGAACGCTATAAAGATTACATTCAATCGCTCTATTAGAAC
>VGSE01000182.1 GCA_016875135.1 Deltaproteobacteria bacterium | reverse complement strand
GATAAAGTCCACCAAAAGCAAAAGGATAATCAGCTTGAAAAAAATGCTTATATCGTCCCTTATCACTTGCAAGGACCTGTCCCATGAACTCAACTTGATGCGGATCTTGTCTGATAATATTGACCAATTTAGCGTGAAGCCCTAAATGAAATCCATTGTTGGGACTTGGAAAAATTAAGGGTATCCCTTGAATTGTCCAAGGCTCTCCCCACATTCGAAACCCCTTGCGGCTAACCACTTTATCAATTCGACTCGCTACCTCTTCTCCAAAAAGCTTAAGCTCCTTAGCCATCCCAGGGGTTTTTGGAGGGTTAACCAATTTAGGATCCTCTAAATAGTCATCAGGCCTTAAAGCCGAGGGGATTTCTGATAAAGGTTCGGACTCACCTTTTGGAGCTGTTTTCTTTTTTTTAAGAAGTGGTTTTACAGATTTGATTCTTGGAATATCGGAGGTCGCAAAGCTCGATGGAGAAATACCAAGACAAAAGAGGACTCCTATAATCAAAAACACATTTGAAGAAAAATGAAACATTTCCCTTCATTTTGTCCTTTTATCTTCCATTTGAGAAGAGAAAACTAGGCATAGAATCACTCTCACTCCACCAATCTGAAGCTACAACCTAAAACTAGAAGAAAAGGCCTAACCCCAGTCCGACAAACGGGCCACTCAAATTCAAATCACCGTTTCCTTGAACAAAAGATGTAACACCGTTTTGCAATCCTTTGATTTTGACCCACCGATATCCACCTTCAAGGTGAAGTGCTATTCGGGAGTTAAACCTTAACTCCATTGAGGAACGAACAAAATAGTTCCAATGGGAAGATGAAGAGTTGTAGCTATTGGCTATCGTAGAATCTACTTTTTGCTGCAAGGGATACTGACCTCCAGCTACGAAAAGATAGGTCACTCTCGGATTCCCTCGAACCCAGCCGACCTCAGGGCCCAACGTCTGCAATCTTAACGTCTCTAAACTTTGACTTCCACCTGTTTCAAGCTCCCTTTGAGCCCACCAAAACTCGTAGCGCGCACCTAACCACAGTCGACTCCAGAGGGTCACCCCGAAACCAGCGCAAGCCACCAATGGAATTCTCATTTTTTTGGTGTAGACCGCTCCCGAAACAGAGTCCGATTCCGGTGAAGCTAAACCAATATCGCCACTTGAATAAAAAAGAAATTTACGCGAAGAAAACGTGCTTTTACTACCCGCAAATGCGGGGGCCGTAAGCAATAAACCCAAAACAATTCCTGTAAAAACTGTTTTGTAATTCGTAAGTCTCATCACCTCTTTTTCGGATTAATTACACTGTGAATGGGAGAACATAATTGTGAATTAATTGCTGGATTTTCTTCACAATTGGATTGCAGACTCTGCCTTAATTGATTTAAGGAACCCCAGAAAAAGAAACATCCTCGATAGGGAAAGCCTCCCATCCCCTATAATCAAAATGCCACCACTCGGTGTCTAAGCCCACAAACCCCTCTTTAGCCATAGCATTCTCAAGAATTTCTCGGTTTCGTATGGCTTTTTTGGATAGCTTAAAATAATTGCGGTGTGCCTTTTCAGTAAAATCATCATAACCTGTAGGCATTTCGATTTCCTTGCCATCAAGATCGCAGATGGAAACATCTACAGCAGCCCCACGATTGTGCCGAGATCCTTTTTCAGGGTTAGCGACATACCGTTCATCTGGGACAAGCTGCCAGAGTTTGCGTTGCACACTCAAAGGGCGATAACAATCAAATACTTTAAGCTGCAATCGCTGAACCTTCAAAGCCGATTGAACTCTTGACAGTGCCTGGGCCACTGACTTTCTGAGAAGACAACGAGCTTCCGGATAAACAACAACTTTGGTAAAGTTGTTCTTAGTTGCGTAGCGAATGTCTAAAAGCAGGCTAAAGTCAAACTTCTTAGCATCAACAAGCGCTGACAAGTTGGTATCGGCAAAACTTAGCGAGGCTAAGAAAAATAAAGCATTCAAGCGGATAAACCATGTGCTTCTCACCCCCTCTGCTCCTCTGGTTTTAAAAATTCAAGCCGCTTTTTCATAAACAATCTAAACCGATCTATGTACGTATAGGCAGCAGGAATCACTACTAGACTAAGCAAAGTGGAACTAATCAGCCCGCCTATGATCGCAATCCCCATGCTCGTGCGCTGCTTCGAAGCTTCATTAAGTCCGATCGCAACCGGCAACATCCCCGCAATAAGAGCAAAGGTAGTCATCAAAATCGGGCGAAGCCTCATTTTACCTGATTTAACAAGCGCTTGAGAGCGCTCCATCCCCTCGTCGATCAGCTGATTAGCCGTATCCACCAGAAGGATTGAATTTTTGGTCGCTACTCCGAGAAGCAAAATACAACCGATCATGGAGTTAATATCCAAAGATTGCCGTGTCATAAATAGCGCAAAAAAAGCTCCACAAGCGGCCAGTGGCAACACCAACATAATCGTTAGTGGAGTGATAAAGGATTCGTATAGGCTTGCTAACACTAAGTAAATAAAGACGACAGCCAAGACAGCAGCGGTTGCCATACTCTCGATGAGCTCTTTAAAATTTTCGGCCTGCCCTACAAATGCATAACTTACGCCGGGTGGCAGAGCTATCTCCTTTTGTAGAAGCGAGTTGATATCTGAGATCACCCCACCCATCCCCTTTCCGCCGGGGGTAAGATCGGCAGCTATTTGAACGTATCTTCCTCGATCCTGTCTTAAAATATTAGCAGGGCCGGTAGCCTCAACTCCGGAAGCGATGTTCTTAAGCGGAATCTGTCTAAAATTAATATTAGGAACATAGGTCACATTAAAGTTTTCTCGCAAATTTCGATCAGACTCCTGAAGTCTGACCCGAATGTCATACTCTCTACCCTCTTCCCGAAAAACGGCCGGGGTCGCCCCCTCAATTTGATTTCGTAATTCAGCTCCTACAAGACTACTCGACACCCCCATCCTCTCAGCACTGCGGTTATCAAGTACAATTTGGAATTCGGGTTTGCCTGGTCTCACACTAGTATCAACGTCTTTTAGGTCGGGCATTTTCTTAAGTTTTTGAAACAGTTCATTAGCCACTTTTTCAACTACAGCCAGATCACTCCCAATGATATTCACGTTAAAGGGCCGCGACCCGGCTCCAACCATGTCCACGTCCTTCACCGTGGGGTTGGCAAAGGCAAATTCTTTGAGTTGTTCTCTCAGACGATCCTTAAATTCAGTAGTGTTAACCTTACGGCTTTTTGCAGGAACCAACTCAACAAAGAATGTAGCAACATTACTTTCAAGATCGCGGCTTCCTACCATCAGCACACTAGATTTTACTTCAGGGTTTGCTCGAAGAATTTTATCAACCTTATATGCCAATTCAGTCATTTCATTGAGATTGGTCCCAGGAGGCATATCAAGACCGACAGAAAACTCACCATAATCCTCCGCCCCCAAAAAGGTTTTAGGAGTGAACTTTAACGCAACTCCACTTAAAAGAAGAATCCCCAGTGTGATAGCAAAAGTTTTCCCTGGTCTTTCAAGCACCCTGTGTAAAATCTGTTCGTATCTATTTTCCAGAGAATCTTGAAAACGATTGAAGGATTTTAGAGCTCGTCCTAAAGTTGCCCCCAAAAATCCTTCTTCAGGAAATCCATGACTTTTACCCGCAAAGTACGCCGAAAGCATGGGGGCTACCGTTAACGCATCAAACAAACTAATCATCATCGCAAAACAGATCGTTAGTCCAAATTCTTTAAAAAATTGTCCCACCACCCCCTTTAAAAAGGCTATCGGACCAAACACGGCCAGAACGGCGAATGTTGTGGCTATCACGGCAAGAGTCACTTCTTTGGTTCCCTCCGAGGATGCCTTGATCGGCTCCTCTCCCCTTTCGATGTGTCTAAAAATATTTTCTCTAACCACAATGGCATCATCGATTAAAAGTCCCACCGCTAGCGATAGCGCTAAGAGCGTCATAACATTCACCGTAAAACCAGCTGCAGCCATCAAAATAAAAGCCCCCAATAGCGAATTGGGCAAAGCAAGACCTGTGATCAATGTCGAACGACCTGATCCTAAAAAGAAAAACACGACGATAATAGTTAAAACGATCCCGATCAAAATCGATTCAGTCACATCATCCACATTAGCCCGTATAGGCTTTGAAGAATCTCTTACGATTTCAAGCCTAGGGCTTC
>VGSE01000181.1 GCA_016875135.1 Deltaproteobacteria bacterium | reverse complement strand
TCTCTTTATTTGTTTGGGTTTAACCTATTAAGCGGGTAACTGAAGCGTGTTGCGGTGGGTCATGGGAAAAGGCCGGGTTTTAATACCTGCTCCCTTTGAGTGGGCTTTTTAAGAGGTTCAAACGGCCATGAAATTGGTTTAAGGCGCAGAGTTTATTGGCCGTTTGACGGTGAGGTGAATTATCAAATGAAACTCCAAGAAAACTTATCAAATCTTATAACCTTGGTCCTCTATAAATCTTTGCAATTTAGGAAAAAACATATCGGACCAGCCTCTTAAAAAGCCCATTTAAAGGTAGCAGGTATAAACGAACCAAAAAACAGTGACGTGTTTTGTCATACTAATTAAAAAAAGAGAACGCAGTTAGTAGTCTATTTCCTTGCGGGAGGGGGCAAGCTCTAGGAAAATTAGAGAATGCCAAAAGTCTGTCTTGTCCTCGATTTAGATGACACGCTTTATGATGCGGAAGCTGCTTATGGGTATGCCCTAAGATCTGTGGGGATCGATCCCTCTTCCGCCGATTTTGTTAATGCCCGTCAAACAATCAAATCTCGTTTGGGGGAAGGACATGTGGGAGCCCGAAATCGAATTCTCTATTTTAAACAGTTTCTAGACAGTCAGTCTAAGTATTCCCATCCGGCTGTTTTAGAGTTGATAGAGGATTACGAAAAATATTTAAGCGACCACATCAAAAACCAATGGGAGCTTTTAGGAAGAAGAAGATTGTTTGAGCAAAGTTTAAATAAGATTCCTAAAGTGATCGTAACCAATGAAAATTTACGAACTCAAATGGTTAAATTGAGAGCTATTGATCCCACAGGTAGAGTTTTTCCCCAGGTCATTACATCGGAAGAAATGGGAGTCGAAAAACCTCATTTAAGTTTGTTTCAACAGGCTATTAAAATTTTAAATTGTGAACCTAAAGACTGTGTCATGGTGGGAGATAGTTTGGACACCGATATGGCTCCGGCCCTTAAACTTGGGATGCGGAGTTTTTTGACTACGGAATTTAGAAAACCCAAAGACAATGAAATCGTCTCTGAAGGGGTCCAAGTGTTAAGTTGCTTAGACCAATTGGAAAAAATACTCTAATGGAAAATTCGATAAAAACGGAACTAAGTTTATTGTGTAGTAAAGTAGGAACCCAAATTCCCGTCTGGACTCAAGGGGCCGGTGGAAACATTTCTATTAAAGATAGAGATACGTTGTGGATCAAAGCTACGGGATATCGGCTCGATGCCGTTCGCGAATCTGGTGGATTAGCTCAAGTGAATTTTAGAAAAATGGCTGAGGTTTTAGAGATGGCCGATTGGAATGAGGTCGAGTCGGAACAAAAATATTCAGATCTGATTCAAGAGACCACTCTTAGGGGGCCGGGGCTTGGTAGAGCCTCAATGGAGACCGGATTTCATGCCAGACTTTCTGAGAAGTTCGTTCTTCACTTTCATTCCTTGGCCTCACTTCTGCTTTGTCATGAGTGGAGAAAAGATAAACAACGAGTCAATGAATGGCTAAAGAAAAAAACTAAATTACAAGTGGTTTTTGTAGAGCCGTGCCGACCTGGTTGGGTTTTATCGAAGAAAGTTTTTGGCGATGCCTCTATCTTCTTTCTTGAAAGCCATGGAATTATCCTCCAAGGTCCAGACTCAAAAATATTAGAAAACTGGAAGATTCTTGAAGAGGAATTCTGTCTTGAATTTAATTACCCGGCGCTCTTAGAACTTTTGCGTGGCTCAAATTCATTTGAGTCCTTATTTGAAAAATTTGGTCAACAAGCGATTCCATTTAAGTGTTATTTTCCTGATGTCGCAGTTTTCAATGATAGACTTTGCCGAATTTTACAAAAAAATAATCAAGGGCTCTACTTCTTTCCAAAAGCATCTCTATCTGAGGATAGAGACATGGCTGAGCTTTGGTTGGCTACGCTCATGATTTATCACTTTTGCCCTAAGTTCGAAGAGGTTCCCGAGGAGATTTCAAGCACGGTGAAGGAGCTGCCCACCGAAAAAATAAGACAACAGATTAAGGGAAAACATGACTAAACCGATTCAATTGTTGATTCCCATGTCGGGCCAAGGAAATCGCTACCGAGAAGCCGGCTATACTCAACCCAAGCCTCTTATCCCCGTGAATGGTGTTCCGATGATCAGTCGATTACTGGAAAACTTTCCGGAGAGTTGGAAGACGGTTTTCGTGATGGCAGAAAATCATCGAAATACCGAATTGCCGGCAGTTCTTTCGAAAGAGAGACCCCAAGCGAAACAAATTTTTATTGAAAAGCACACTCAAGGGCCCAGCTTTGCTGCACTAAAGGGTTTAGAGGTCTTAGATCCTGATGCGCCCGTTCTTCTTAGTTATTGTGATTATGCTATGGTGTGGGACTCTGCGAGATTTGCCCGCTTTGTCGAAGAGTCTCAGTGTGAGGCTTGTGTTATTTCTTACCGAGGTTATCACGCTCACTACCGAAGCTCGCTTCAATATGCTTATTCAAGACTCGAAGGCGAGCGAGTCGTTGAGGTTAAAGAGAAGGGCTCTTTTACTTCGAATAGAGAGAACGAGTTTGCATCGTCAGGTGGTTATTATTTTAAGAGCGGTAAGCTTTTAAAAGAGGCTATCGAGTTTCAAATCGCGCAGAATCTCCAGTTGAACGGCGAGTTTTATTCAAGTCTCACAGTAGAAGCTTTGCTACGAAAAAATCCCAAGTCTCATGTGAGAGTTTTTGAAATTCCTGGTTTTTTTCAGTGGGGTACGCCAGAAGATTTACAGATTTTTGAATACTGGGAGAGAAGTTTTCAAGCCTACAATAGAATCGTCGGATTGGAGCCTCCCCAAGTAGCTCAGGTTTTGATGCCGATGGCCGGTTTGGGGAGTCGTTTTTCAAAAGTTACATCGATGCCAAAACCTTTTATTCCGGTTGGCGATCTATCGATGTATCAGAGGGCTTTAAGGACTTTGCCGGTGTCTCAAAAGACGGTTTTGGTCTCATTGGAATCTGTGAAATCCTATTTGAATACTGAATCAGTGATTGTGAAACTACTAAAAGAAACTCCCCAAGGTCAGGCTCTTTCAACTGAAGCGGGGCTAAGTCATTTAGATAAAACGGCTGAAGTGATCGTGAGCTCATGCGATCATGGCATTGTTTTAGATCCTAAGATTTGGAAAGAGTTTCATCGAAATCCTGATTGTGAAGCCGCGATTTTTACGATTCGAGGTTATCCGGGAGCGAAAAACCACCCTAATGCTTACGCTTATGTCGTTAGTCAAAAACGGGGATATTTTCCAGAGGTCGAGAAGGTCTCAGTCAAAGTTCCCGTTTCAAAAGATCCTTCGAACGATTCGCTCTTAGTAGGGACTTTTTGGTTTCAATCGGGAGAAGTCTTGGAGCGAGGAATTTCTTCTCTTAAAAAAAGTGAAATTCAAGTCAATGGGGAACTCTATCTCGATTCGATTTTTGAAATTTTAATCCAAGAAGGAATGAAGGTCAGAGAAATTCCCTTATCAGGGTATCTCTGCTGGGGGGATCCCGAATCGTTGGCAGAAGCCCTTTATTGGGAAGAGATATTTTGCGGTTACAAAATCGAAAATAGATCTCAATTTCCGGGAGTGAAATAACTATGCTGGAATTTCAATTGGTATTGCCTTGCTACAATGAATCGAAATCTCTTAAATATCTCATTGAGAGAGCGGTCAATGCTGCTAAGGAAGCGGGTTATGATTTTAATCGATTTCAATTGGTGCTTGTCGAAAACGGGAGTTTAGATAATTCCAAAGAGGTCTTATCCGAGTTAGAAAAAACCTCATGGGCTCCTTGGTTTACTAAAGTCTTGGTTTCAAAGAATCAAGGCTATGGTTATGGGGTCATGCAGGGTTTAAAGAGTACGAAAGCGCCCATAATCGGATGGTCACATGCCGACCAGCAATGCGACCCCAAAGACGCCTTCATGGCTTTAATGAAACTTAAAACAAGCCGCGAGAGCCATGTGTTAGTTAAAGGGGTTCGGAGCGGTAGAAACTGGAAAGATAGATGGGTGACGCATATTTTTGAGATTTTTGCTCTTTTGATTTTAGGAGTGAAAACAAAAGAGTTGAATGCTCAGCCTAAAATTTTTCCAAGAACCTTACTCGATCACTTAGGTGATCCTCCATTTAATTTTGCTTTTGATCTTTATGTTCTTTATTGCGCT